>CABYCI010000014.1 GCA_902517425.1 uncultured SAR86 cluster bacterium
GTTCATTTCTGATCTTCTTAAGTCAAGAACTCTATTTTTCAATCTTACATCTTCATTTACTTCTTGATACTCATCAATTGGAAATACGGGAGTACTTGCTTTACTTAATATTTTAATTTCTTGCACTTCTATTTCAATTTCACCAGTATGCATGTTTTTATTGATTGTTCCTTCTAATCTATTCCTAACAATGCCTTTGATTTGAACGACATATTCGTTTCTTATTGATTCTGCTATTTTAAAAGATTGATCATTGTCGGGATTAACAACTACTTGGCAAATGCCTTTAATATCTCTGACATCTAAAAAAATTACACCGCCATGATCTCTTCTTCTGTGAATCCAACCACAGATAGATATATCCTGTTCAAGGTTCTTAGAAGTTATTTCGCCACAATAATGAGATTTCATTTTTTTACCTATTTAATCTTTAATTTTATCTTGTTTAGAGGCTTTCTTGGGGTTTGTTTTGGAAGTTTCTGACGATTTATCACTATTAGATGATTCATTTGATGAAATATTCTTCTTTTTTCCTGTTTTAAAGTCAGTTTCGTACCATCCACTGCCTTTTAGTCGAAAAGATGGTGCTGATATTAGTTTTGAAAGGCTTTCTGTATTACATTTTGGACATAATGTCTTCGGATCATCACTGATCTTTTGTATTACTTCCAGTTCATGCCCACAATTTGAACATTTATAGTCATAAATCGGCATAAGTCCTTAAAAAAAGATAAAATTATAAACTATGTTACTGTCAAAGCTACTATTACCTACTCTTAAAGATGCTCCTCAAGAGGCTGAGGTTATAAGTCATAAATTGATGCTCAGATCAGGAATGATTAGAAAAGTTGCCTCTGGAATTTATACTTGGCTTCCCCTAGGTTTAAAAGTTTTAAAAAAAGTTGAAAATATTGTTAGAGAGGAAATGAATGCTTCTGGTGCACAAGAGGTTTTTATGCCAATGGTTCAACCAAAAGAGTTATGGGAGGAAACATCTAGATGGGAGAAAATGGGACCTGAATTATTAAGAATTAAAGATAGGCATGAAAGAGATTTTTGTCTAGGGCCTACACATGAAGAAGTTATCACGGACATAATTAGAAATAATGTAAAGAGTTATAAAGAACTCCCTCTAAATATCTATCAAATCCAAACAAAGTTTAGAGATGAGGTTAGGCCTAGATATGGCATCATGAGAGGAAGAGAATTTCTAATGAAGGATTCTTACAGTTTTAATATTGATGAAGACTCCCTTCAAGAGACTTACCTCAATATGAGAGATACTTACAAAAGGGTCTTAGAAAGAATTGGTCTTGAATATAAAATTTCTGCAGCTGATTCTGGAGCAATTGGTGGTGATAGTTCTGAAGAATTTCATGTCTTAGCAGAAAATGGAGAGGATACTATTGCTGTTAGCGATTCGTCTGAATTTGCAATAAATACTGAACTTCTTTTAAAAGAAGGTGAAGATATAAATTCACTCGAAGGAAAACCATCGCCAGATGGTAATGGAACAATACAAGTTAAAAAAGGTATCGAAGTTGGGCATATTTTTAAACTTGGCAAGCTTTATGCTGAGTCAATGAAGGCAAATGTCTTAAATGCAGAAGGTAAAGCTTCAACATTGTATATGGGTTGTTATGGTATTGGTGTATCAAGACTGGTTGCAGCCGCCATTGAACAAAACTTTGATGAAAGTGGAATTACTTGGCCACACAGCATAGCTCCGTTTGATATTAATATTATTTCAATAGGTTTTGAAAAAGATCAAGAAATTTCAGCTGCTTCTGTTAAGTTATATGATGAACTTACTAATATGGGTTATGACGTTCTTCTTGATGATAGGAAAGGTGGTTATGGTGCCAAAATGAAAGATTCAGAACTTATAGGTATTCCATTAAATATTGTGATTGGTAAAAAATTCCTAGAAAACAAAGAAATTGAATTAAAGAGCAGAAATGGACAATCCTCATCTAATCCAATTACAGATATAAAAACAATACTAGAATTCTTTAAAGATAAATAATTTAAATTATTTTTACAATCTCTTAATTATTGTTGCATTAGCAGTTCCACCGCCCTCACATATAGCCTGAAGTCCATAAGTAGATTCTCTTCTTTCCATTTCGTGAATTAATGTTGTCATTAGTTTGGCTCCTGTTGCACCTAATGGGTGACCAAGTGCCATTGCACCACCATTAACATTTAACTTTGATCTATCAGCTTTTAGTTCTGAAGCCCATGCAAGTGGCACTGGAGCAAAAGCCTCATTAACTTCATATAAGTCGATGTCATCAATATTTAGATTAGCAGTTTCTAGGGCTTTTATAGAGGCTGGTATAGGTCCAGTTAACATAAACACGGGATCATCTCCTACAACTGAAATGGAAACTATTTCTGCTCGAGGGCTAGACTTAATTTTTTTAAGTCCTGCATCATTGCATATCATAACTGCGGCAGCTCCATCAGTAATTTGACTGGCGTTTCCTGCAGTGATTACACCACCTTCAGTTACAGTCTTTAATCCTGCTAATTTATCAAGGCTTGCATCAAATCTAATTCCTTCATCGGCCATAACTAGATCATTAATACCTTCAGCATTTTTTCCTTCAATAGGAAGAATTTCTTTATCAAAAAAATTTGATTCAGTTGCTTGGGCAGCTTTTTGATGACTTTCAAGTGCAAATCTATCTAAATCTTCTCTTGAAAGATTCCATTTATCAGCTACAAGCTCTGCACCTGTAAATTGTGAAAAGAAGACTCCAGGATATCGTGCCTTCATTCCTTCAGAATCAAATGGCAAACCATGTCCAGCGTTATATCCATCTGTAACGGCTGCGCCTATAGGAACCATAGACATCACCTCAACGCCGCCACCAATAACTATATCTTGAGTACCAGACATAACAGCTTGTATAGCAAAATGTATTGCTTGTTGAGAAGAGCCGCATTGTCTATCAACTGAAGTTCCAGGAACTGATTCCGGAAAAGAAGATGATAAAACTGCATTTCTGGCAATATTTCCTGACTGAGCACCAACTTGATCAACGCAACCAAAAATTACATCATCTACAAGAACTGGGTCCATATCCAATCTTGTTACGAGCTCATCTAAAACCTTTGCTCCTAAGTCTGCTGGATGCCATAAACTAAGTCTGCCATCCCTTTTTCCACCAGCAGTTCTAACTGCCTCTACAATGTATGCTTTCTCTGCCATAAAAAATCCCTACTAAAATAAATTAACAGGGATTATTGTAGCAAAAAAAATTATTTTGATTTACTTGCGATGTAAGAAGACCTTATTTCTTTAACAAGCTTATCTTTAACCTTAGCATTTTCTTTTAGAAATACACTTGCTTTTGTTTTACCTTGGCCGATGGTCTCACCATCAAGCTTATAAAACGCTCCAGATTTTTCAACTAATCCAAGTTTGTTACCATAATCTAGTATTTCACCTTCTTGATTAATTCCAAGGCCATACATTATTTGAAATTCAGCTTGTTTGAATGGAGGAGATACCTTATTTTTTACCACTTTGACTCTTGTCTCATTTCCTGTGACTTCATCCCCTTCTTTTACTGCTCCTATTCTTCTTATGTCTAACCTTACAGATGAATAAAATTTTAATGCATTTCCACCTGTGGTAGTTTCAGGACTTCCAAACATTACACCAATCTTCATTCTTATTTGATTGATAAAGACAACTGTTGCACCAGATCTCTGAATGTTTCCTGTTATTTTCCTTAGTGCCTGTGACATCAGTCTCGCTTGAAGACCAACATGATGGTCTCCCATCTCTCCTTCTATTTCTGCTCTTGGTACTAACGCTGCAACAGAATCTATAATTACAAGATCTACACTTTTTGACTTTACTAGCATATCCGCAACCTCAAGTGCCTGTTCGCCAGTATCAGGTTGTGATAAAAGCAGTTCGTCTACGTTAACGCCTAATTTTTCAGCGTATTGAGGATCTAGCGCATGTTCGGCGTCAATAAATGCACATGTGCCGCCCGCTTTTTGACATTGCGCAATAATTTGAAGTGTTAATGTTGTTTTACCAGAAGATTCTGGTCCATATATCTCAGTTACTCTACCTTTTGGTATACCGCCTATTCCCAAAGCTATATCCAAACCAAGAGATCCAGTCGAAATGGATGGGATATCAAGATTTTCTTTATCCCCCATGCGCATAACTGTTCCTTTACCAAAATGGTTATCTATATCTGCAAGCGTATCCTTTAATGACTTTGAACTAGTATCTTTTGATTTAGGCATAATTGACTCCTTAAATTACTGTATATTTATACAGTATAAAACATATTTTGATTTTTTTAAACAGTTTTGTGTAAATTTAAATTTTAGTAGGTTAAAATCTCATTTTCTTAATCAATTATGACATACGTAGTTACAGAATCATGTATAAAATGTAAATACACGGACTGTGTTGAGGTTTGTCCTGTGGATTGCTTTTATGAGGGTCCTGAGTTTCTAGTAATACATCCTGATGAGTGTATTGATTGTGGTCTCTGTGAACCAGAATGCCCTATTGATGCAATTTATGCAGATGATGAATTACCAAATAATCAGATCGAATTTATTGAAATCAATGCAAAACTAGCAGATGTATATGAAAATATCACTGAAGCTAAAGAACCTCTTCCTGATGCAGACAACTTCAAAGATATTGAAGGCAAAAAAAAGTTCTTAAATATTGGAATTAGTAATGAAGATGCTGATGAATATATTAAAGAAAATCTAAATACAATCTTGCTATACGATAATGGTGAAATAGTAATCAATAATTCAAGATTCAAAATTGATGAGCTCTCAAGAGCAGATAATATAATATTTGAAAATACTCTTTTAAATAACTTGAATAAGGAAGATCTTGTATGTCTTAACGTTGAAGGTAAGGCATATCATGAGTGGGCAATGAAAATTATGGAATTTCTTCAAAAGAACGAGTTTATTGATGTCCAAATCAAAACTTTGAAATAATTAAAAAGAGTTTGGTAAAAAGCTACTTATTCCAGACGTAAAAATTAGCCCACCAAAAAACACTAATATTGATTTTCCATATTTTTGATATGCCTTATTGATAAACCTTGGCATTATTGCTACAGCAAATAACATACCAATTCCAAAGGGAAATAAAACTTCTAGATTAAAATTAGAAATACTTCCTATTATTAATGGGTAGGCTCCGACAGATAACAAGAATGCACTTCCTGATATACCAGGAAAAAGTAAAAATGAACATGCCACAAAGCCGAATACAAATAGTGTGAATGGATGCGGTTCTTGGGAGGGATATCCTGAAATATAAAATCCACTTAAAGATAAACCTATTAAAATTGCTAAAAATAAATTTAAATAAAAACTTTTTCCTTTATTAATATTTTCGTTTAAATATGTATTTGTTACTAAATAGATTCCATATCCGATCATAAGTAGCGATATTAGTAAATTAAATAAATTGGTGAAATTTTCATATAGGAAATTAATTAATGAAGAGAATACAAATACACTTAATACCATTCCTAATAGAAGAGGAATTATCAAATTGAATTCTTTAAATTTTCTTAAGAAGGTTAATATCTTTTCATATACACCAAACATCAATGCAACAGTAGCACCAGAGATGCCAGGTAATAATTCAGACAACCCAATAAAAATACCTGCAATGAAATATCTAATTTTATCATTCATACATCATTACCATCCTCTGATTTACCAGCCAACATTGGAACAAAAGAAACTTCATCATAAAAGCTTTCTTCAATCTCATCATTTTCACATTTTTTTATAACATTCAATTTTTGAGATGTGCCTCCAACAGGCAATACTAACCTAGCATCGTTTTTTAAAATTGAAACTAAGTCCCTAGGATATTCCCTGGGAGCTGCAGCGCATAAAATTCCATCATATTTTATTGTGCTGTCCCAGTCTTGATATCCATCACCAAATTTAAATATCACATTATTAATTTTTAATTTGGACATATTGTCTCTTGATTTTTGAACTAATGGTTTAATTCTTTCAATTGAATCAACTTTTTCACTAAAAAATGACAATACAGCTGATTGATAACCACATCCAGAACCAATCTCTAAAACCTTATCAAAAATCTTCCCTCTAGAATTGGTATGAGAAATCAATAGCTCTGTCATTTTTGCAACAATATATGGCTGAGAAATAGTTTGCTTATAACCAATAGTCAAAGATCTGTTCTCATATGCTCTGGACCACAGCGCTTCATCAAGAAAAATATGTCTTGGTACCTGAGATATTGCATCAAGCACCCTGAAATCTTTTATACCAAGATCTAAGAGATTTTCAATTAACTCCTCTCGAACTCTTCTGAATGTAAAGCCTGAATTACTCATTAATTAATTCTGTTACTTCATGAATAAAATTTTCTGAATTAAGACTGTAATCAAGAACTGAAAAAGAAACATATCCATTTTTAATTGCTTCTGCATCAGTAACAAAAGAATTTTCTTTTATTGGTTCACCTGAAAGATTGTATCTATATTTATATGAATCAACACTTGCCGATTCTGATTCTAACTTTATAGGTCTTGCTGGGATATCTCTTCGTGAGATAGCAGTAGCTTGTATTCCCTTATATTCATCTTCTCGAATGTCAGGGAAATTTATATTAATTACTTTTCCTTGAAAAATATTTTTAGATTGTACGATTTGTTCAATTATTTCTAAGGACTTATTGGATATAAAATCTATATCTTTTGCATCGTAAGAGGCTACAGATATTGCTATTGGAGGAAATTTTAAGTTTCTGCCGCCCACTGCTGCTCCAACGGTTCCTGAATACAACACATCATTTCCAATATTTGCACCATGGTTGATGCCGGATACCACAATATCGAACTCAAAATCTACAATGCTAAGAAGGCCCAAGTATGAACAATCTGCTGGTGTTCCATCAACCGCATAAATCTTTTCATCTATTTTAAATACTTCAATTTCATTTAAATATGAAATGGCGGCACTCATTCCACTGCAATTATTTTTAGGAGCAACAATCCAAACATCATGATCTTCAGAAAGCTTTTTGTAGAGGCTTTTTATATTTGCTGCATCATACCCATCATCATTAGTTAATAATATTTTCATTTTTTATCTCTTAAATTTACTAAACTTTGAACAGCGATTGCTTTATTTTTCCCAATAATTCCTATTTGTTCAGTGGTGGTAGCTTTTAAACCAATTTTGCTAACTGGTATTTCTAGTATAGTGGATAGGCTTTTCAAAATATTATTTCTATGAGGATTAATTTTAGGTTCTTCGCAAATAATTGTGGTGTCTATATTATAAATCTCAAGATTTAAGTCATTTAATTTTTCAAGACAAAAGCTGATAATTTCTGAGCTATCTAAGTTTTTATTTTTATCATCTTGATCTGAAAAATATTTCCCAATATCACCAAGACCTGAAGCTCCTAGAATTGAATCAGCTATAGAGTGAAGTAATACATCGCCATCTGAATGGGCTATTATTTTGTAATCACATTTAATACTGTATCCTCCTAGTATCATTCCAGAGCCATCTTCATACTTATGAAGATCAAAACCAATTCCAGATCTTGTTAAAAATTTATTTAAAATTTGTAAATCCTCAGGCTCAGTTACCTTTATATTTGATCTTCTTCCTTTAATCTTAGAAGTCTTTAAATTTGAATATTCGATTGCAAAAGACTCATCTGGACATTCTATATTTTCATCAATGCATTTCTTTAAAGATAATTTAAGATCATTAAATTTTGATATTTGTGGCGTTTGAATTAGGTGAAAGTTATCTTTATCTTTGGTTTGAATTTCTTTAATTGAGTCATAAACTGGAGTATAAAGATAAGAGCAACTTGATCCAGATTCTTTAATATCTTGCAATAAATTCAAAATGTCATCCTCAACAACATTTGGACGCGCTGCGTCATGCGTCAAGACATATTCATATTCATCATTTACATGCTTAAGAGCATTGAACACAGATTCCTGTCTAGTTTCTCCACCGAAGATACATTCAATTTTCTCTGAATTATAAAAATCTTGATTTTTTATTTCCAGATCATCCTTGGAAATTGCAAGAATTACTTTGGACACATTTTCTGAATTAACAAAAGGTCTTACAGATCTCTCAATAACTGTTTTTCCATTTACTTGACTATATTGTTTGGGAATATTGCCACCAAATCGTTTGCCAACTCCAGCAGCTGCAATAACAACTAACAAATTATTCATCTGCATCATCCTTTTTATTTTCTTCCTTGAAAGAAATAAATTCCTCATCTTGATATGTGAGATTCAATTTTTCTCTTGCAAAGTTTTCAACATGATCATTGGAATTTTGAGCATTTTTAATTTCATATTCAAGAATTTTATTTTGTCTTTTTAATTCTTCGTTCTTTATTTCTTGGATCTTGTTATCTTCGACTAGCTCAGCTCTTTTAGAGTAACTATTTTCACCAAAAAAAATACTTTTAGATAAAAGAATTACAATTACAATTAAAAAAACTGTAAGTAAATAGTAAAGCTTATTCATTTAAGCAAAATACTATTGCTTTCTTCTTCAATCCAAAGCAACCTATTATATTTTGCTACCCTGTCGGATCTGCAGGGGGCTCCGGTTTTGATTTGTCCAATTCCTAAACCTACTGCAAGGTCTGCAATGGTAGTGTCTTCAGTCTCCCCAGAACGGTGTGAAATAATAGATTTAAAATTATTTTGATTGGCATAATGAATAGTTTCGATGGTTTCAGTTATTGAACCAACTTGATTAAATTTAATCAATATTGAATTAGCCATTTCCTTACTAATACCATCTTTAAGAATTTTTTTGTTTGTAACAAATAAATCATCTCCAACAAGCTGACAGTTTGGTCCCAGCCTATCTGTAAGTATTTTCCATCCCTCAATATCATTTTCATCCATGCCATCTTCAATAGATACAATAGGATAATTTTTAGTTAAATCATCAAGGTAATCTACAAACGCGGAAGATGTAAGCTTTTCGTTTTCACCTTTTAAAATATATTCTTTGCCATTAAAAAATTCGCTTGCTGCGCAGTCAAGAGCAATATTTACGTCTTCGCCAGGAACTAGTCCAGTCTCTTTAATAGCATCAACAATCAATTTTAATGCCTCTTTATTTGATTCTAAATTTGGAGCAAAACCACCTTCGTCACCAACTGATGTGGAATGATTATTTTTTTGAAGTATTTTTTTTAGATTATGATAGATTTCTGTAGCCCATCGCATTACCTCAGTGAAATTTTTTGCACCACTGGGGATAATCATAAATTCTTGTATATCTATATTATTATCAGCATGTTCTCCACCATTAAGAATATTAAACATGGGTAAAGGCATAGAATGTGTTGCAGAGTCACTTGTAATGTCTTTATAAACTCTTGAGAAATGTTCATATAATGGAATTTTGTTAGCTTTTGCAGCAACATGAGCAACAGAAAGAGATATTGCTAAAATTGCATTTGCCCCAAATTTTGATTTATCTTCAGTGTTATCAAATGATATCAATGATTCATCGATTTCTTTTTGATTATTTGGATCTTTACCAATAACAAGAGCTGACAATGTATTGTTAATATTATTAATAGCCTTCGTTACGCTTTTGCCATGATAAGAGATATCATTATCGCGAAGCTCAAGCGCCTCTTTTGAACCAGTAGATGCCCCGCTTGGAACCATTGCTGACGCTGAAGTCCCATCTTCTAGAGTTACCTTGCATGATATGGTTGGTACACCTCTTGAATCAAATACTTGAATGGCATTTATTGAAGATATTTTTTGCATTTTTTAGGTAATTTGAAAATCTTTTTGATTTTTCACAAATTCATCTAATTCTTTGATTTGTTTCAAAAATTCTTCTAAGACTGATAAAGGAAGTGCGCATGGTCCATCACATTTAGCTTCATCTGGATTAGGATGGGCCTCTAAAAATAATCCAGCAATTGATTGTGATATTCCAGCTTTAGCTAAACTTAAAACAAACTCTCTTCTGCCACCAGTTGCACTTCCCAAACCACCGGGCAGCTGAAGTGAATGAGTAACATCAAATATTACAGGTTTAGCAAATTTTTTAAGAATTTGAAAATTTAAAGTATCGACAACCAAATTATTATATCCAAATGAATTACCACGCTCACATAGAGTTATTTTATTATTACCAGCAGATGTGCATTTCTCAACAATATTACTCATCTCTGGTGCAGATAAAAATTGAGGCTTTTTAAATTGTATTATTGAGTCTGTTTTTGCAGCAGCACTAACAAGATCAGTCTGTCTTGCAAGAAAGGCTGGAATTTGAATCACTTCACATATCTCACTTACAGTTTTAGCTTGATTAGGTTCGTGAATATCAGTTATAACTGGAACATCAAAATTTGTGGAAATCTCTTGAAGTATTTTAAGACCTTCATCCATTCCTGGACCTCTATAAGAATTGATAGAACTCCTGTTAGCTTTGTCAAAAGATCCTTTGAAAATGTAGTTAATATTCAATTTTTGAGTAATCTCTTTAAATTTCTCTGCAACTTGCATGGCCAAATCTCTCGATTCTAAAACATTCATTCCCCCCATGAGAACCATAGAGTCTTTATTATCAATGTTGAAGTTTCTTAATTTCATTTTATTTTGATATTGTACTTTTAATATAGCTATTAAAGATAGGATGTCCATCTCTAGGATTTGAAGTAAATTCAGGATGGAATTGGCAAGCTAAAAACCATTTATGATTTGGAATTTCAATCATCTCAACTAGCTTACCATCAATTGAAGTACCTACTACATCAAGACCTTTATTAATCATTTCTTCTTTAAACATAGGATTCACTTCATATCGATGTCTATGTCTTTCAATGATCTCAAGTTTTTTGTACATTTTATAAGAATTTGAATTCTTTTTAAGAATGCATCTCTGACCACCAAGTCGCATCGTCCCCCCAAGATCAGAGTCTTTGTTTCTTTTTTCTTTTTTACCAGATATGTCACTCCATTCGGTGATAAGACCAATCACAGGATATTTAGTTTTTTGATTGAATTCTGTACTATTTGCTCCTTTTAAATTTAGTACATTTCTAGCATATTCAATAATAGCAACTTGCATACCCAAACATATTCCCAAATATGGAATATCGTTTTCTCTAGAATATTTGCAGGCAAGAATCATTCCTTCCACACCCCTTTCTCCAAATCCTCCTGGGACTAGTATTGCATCAGATTTTTTTAAATTTTTTGCCACATTTTTTGTAGTAAGGTTTTCAGCTTCAACAAAGTTTATATTCACTTTAGTCTTATTTTTAATACCTGCGTGTTCTAAAGCTTCATTAATAGATTTATATGAATCCTTAAGTTCTGTGTATTTACCAACAAACGAAACATTAATTTCCTTCTCAGGAAGCAGTTTTGCTTTAACAACTCTTTTCCAATCGTTTAATTGTGGATTTTTTGATTGAATCCTTAATTTATCAATAATGGTTTTATCAACCTTTTGCTTATTTAGTAATAATGGTATTGAATAAACTGTATCCACATCATGCATAGAAATAACACTCTTGTTGGGAACTGAACAAAAAAGCGCTATTTTACTTTTTTCGTCTTTTGGCAATTCTTTATCAGATCTGCAAATTAAAACATCTGGACTGATTCCTAGAGATCTTAATTCTTTTACAGAATGTTGAGTTGGTTTTGTTTTAAGTTCGCCTGAGGCATTTATGAAAGGCACAAGAGTTAAATGCACAAATGCCCATGATGAGTTTGGTAGCTCAAGCGCCATTTGTCTTAATGCCTCTACAAAAGGTTGGCTTTCAATATCACCAACAGTTCCACCAACCTCAACAATTGCTATATCTTTATTCTGTCCCCCGGCTTTAATTCTTTTCTTAATTTCATTTGTTATATGAGGTATAACTTGAACTGTTCCTCCGAGATACTTTCCTTTCCTCTCATTTCTAATTACAGTTTCATACACCTTGCCGGCGGTAAAATTATTTTTTTTTGAGGCTTCGAATCTAACAAATCTCTCATAATGTCCAAGATCAAGGTCTGTTTCGGTTCCATCATTGGTTACAAATACCTCGCCATGCTGAAATGGGCTCATTGTTCCTGGATCAACATTAATATATGGATCAACCTTTACTAATGAAACTGATAAACCTCTTGATTCGAGAAGTGCTCCAATAGAAGCGGCAGCAATACCTTTACCGAGGGATGAAACCACTCCTCCAGTAATAAAAATGTATTTAGTTTTGGCCATCATTAAAGTGAGTCATGATGGGATATTAGAATAACAGATAACAAAAGATTGTTAAACAATATTTTATTTTATGTTGATAGAAATATTTTTTTTACTCTAGATTTAATACCTGTCATAAAATAATATGAAATTAATTTATTTGATTTTGCAATTTCTGAGATTGGCAACTCAGGTGAAAAAAATTCGCACCAATCACCTACAGCACAATCTTTAATATGTGATACATCTATAGTGGTTAAATCCATGCTAACCCTTCCAAAAACTTCAGCAATTTTGTTGTTTATCATTACTTTTGTTCCATCTTCAATAGCCAATGGCAATCCATCAGCATAGCCAAGGTAGACAGATGCAATCAGCATCTTTTCTGTTGCTTTAGCTCTTCCATCATATCCCACTTCTTGACCTGGTTTTATCTGTCTAAGATTTACAATTGGCGATCTTAAAGTCATTGCTGTTAAAATTTCTTTATTTTTGAAATAGCCTCCATAAATACCGATACCGCACCTTACCCAATCATAAGATTTATCAGGGAAATTCATAATACAGCCTGTATTGGCAATACTTTTCTCAACGTTCTCATGCATTTTTTTTGTTAAATCTTCAAATGCTTTGAATTGTTCATGATTAGAAATAGACTCTTTATCATTTGAGGCAGCAAGATGAGTCATTAACACAAATTTTTTATCAAACAGATGTTCGTTGTAAATATCTATAAAATCATCAATTTCAAACCCTAGTCTATTCATGCCTGTATTTACTTTGAACCACAGATTTTTAAAATAATTATTTTCTTCAAAAATTTTAAATTGATCGTGATTATGCACGACAACATCTAAATTGAATTTTTTTGCGGTTATAAATTCTTCCTGAGAGTAAATTCCCTGCATCAAAAGAACTTTTTTCTTAGATAGATTTCTAATTTTTATTGCTTCATTAATTCTTACAACACCATAACCCTCCACGAGATCATCGATGCTTTTCGTTACGCTCTCAAGGTTATGTCCATAGGCATCTGACTTAATAACTGCCATAAATTTTGATTCATTCTGAAGTCTTGATTTTATATAGGAAATATTTTTTCTAAGAAGATTTGAGTCAATAATTAATTCTGAATTTATTGCTGTCATTCAAAAGAATCGTAATAACTATCATTAGAAAAATTTTCAAATCTTGTAAATTCTTTTAAGAATGTAAGATTTACAGTTCCAATTGGGCCATTCCTTTGTTTTCCAATTATTATCTCAGCTTTATTACCTTGTTCAGAATCTTCGTTATATACCTCATCTCGATAAATGAATAGTATTACGTCAGCGTCCTGTTCGATTGCACCTGAGTCTCTTAAATCTGCCATAATTGGTCTTTTATTTGGTCTCTGTTCCACAGCTCTATTCAGCTGTGATAAAGCAATTACCGGTACATTTAGTTCTTTTGCTAAGGATTTTAACGATCTGGATATTTCAGATATTTGATTAACCCTATTCTCGGTAGATAGAGGAAGTTGCATTAATTGAAGATAATCAACGACTATTAAAGATAGTCCATTTTCTTCAGACCTTGCAAGTCGTCGAGCTTTGGCTCTGAGTTCCATAGGAGATAATAATGAGCTGTCATCAATCCATAATGGCATATTTTTTAATTTTTCACTTTGTTGTAATAGGGTTTTTAGCTCATCATCTTTCAACATACCAGACCTTACATTTTGTTGATTTATTTTTGTCATACCTGACAATAATCTGGTTGTTAAAGATTCGCCTGGCATTTCTAAACTGAAAATAAGAACTGCGCCATTAGAATCTTCATCTAACAAAACATTTTCAGCAATATTCATTGCTAAGGAGGTTTTGCCCATACTTGGTCTTCCTGCAACTACGATTAAGTCACCTCTTTGAATACCTTGTAACTTATTATCTAAATCTTTGAACCCCGTAGAATCTCCTATAAGACCACCTGATTTATTTGAAAGCTCATAAAGCCTATCCATCGTATCTGGAATAAGTTTACGCATAGATTTAAGATTTTGATCGTTTTGATTTGTTTCATCATTTAAAGCAAAAATCATGCTTTCAGCTTTATCTAACAGGGATGCTCCCTCTTGTCCTTGAGGGTTTGATATCAATTCTGATATTTCAGAATTGGCTTTCATAAGTTTTCGAGTAATTGATCTTTGTCTTATTATTTCTGCATAAGCTTCTAAATTAGCCGCTGAAGGTGTTGAAGTGGCAAGTTCAATTAGATAATCTTTACCGCCAATCTTATTAAGAGAATTTTTATTATCTAATTTCTCAGATACGGTTAGTGGATCAAGAGGTTTATTTTCTTCAATGAGCTCAGCCATTGATTGAAAAATAATTTGATGATCTTTTCCATCAAAATCATTTTCTTTAATGACTTGAATCACAGTATCAAATCTGTGAGTTTCCAGCATGAGTCCGCCTAATACAGCTCTTTCTGCTTCTCTAGTTTGTTCGTTTTGATTAGTAGCAATATCAGACATTGGGATATGATTTTTACATCATATTTAAAAATATACAACTACTCTGGTGATACTTTTACTATAACTTCAATACTTACTTCTGGATGAACGCTTATTGTAATATTGTATTCGCCTGTTTCTTTTAGAGGCCCATCTGGTAATTGCACTTCACTCTTGTCTATTTGTATTTCTTTATTGAAGAATGCTTCTGAAATTTCTCTAGTTCCAACCGAACCATAAAGAGCTCCCTCTTCAGTCACCGGAACCATAATTTCACATTCTGAGCCCTCTAATTCCTTTGCTCTAGCCTCTGCTTGAGTGAGAATATCAGCTGACATAGCAGCTAACTCATCTTTTTTTGACTCAACTTCAGATATGTTCTTATCGCTTGCAAAAGCAGCCTTCTTTTGAGGTATAAGAAAGTTTCTTGCATAACCAGAATTAACATCAACAATGTCTCCAATTTCACCAAGTCTTTGAATTTTATCAAGTAATATAATTTTCATGATCTATTTATGCATATCCGTATATGGTATTAAAGCTAAGAATCGAGCAATTTTAATATATTTTGTTAATTTTCTCTGATTTGATGCGGTTACTCCAGTAACTCTTGCAGGAATAATTTTGCCTGTTTCTGTAATAAATTGTTTTAGTATATTTACATCCGTATAGTTAAAGTTTTTGGGTAGTTCGTATTTACTCATCTTTATCTTCCTTCTCTTCGATTTTATCATCCTCTTTTGATTCAGAATCTTCAGGCTTTACATCTTTGTTATTATCAAGATTTTCTTTTTTATCTTCTTTAGGTTGTTTTACTTTTGGTTCTTTTTCAACAACATCCTCAGCTTCATTTTTTTTATTTTTGGAATCTAGTAAAAGCTGTGAGTCTTCTCCTGAATGATTTTTAACTGAGACAAAAAGATGTCTAATAATTGACTCATCATATTTTATTTTATTTTCAATTTCGATGAGTTTAGAAGGATCTCCTTCGATGTTAAATAGTAAGTAATGTCCTTTATTATGATTATTTATTGAATAAGAAAGTTGTCTTCTTCCAACATCTTCCTGCTTTGAAATTTTGAAAGTATTAGCTTCTAATAACTTTTTAAAATCTTTTATAAAGTCATCTGCCTTAGAAGAAAGGTTTGGGTTTAAAATTATTACTGCTTCGTATTTTTTCATTATTATCCTTATGGTTATAGATTTTTACACAAGTAAAAACCAAGGAAAATGCATTCTAATTGAATTAGTTTACTTTATCAATACTCGCTTTTGACTATGCGAATTAACTTTGAAAAAAAGCTTTGATTTTGCTCTGACAACATTTCATGATTCATTTGCTTATATCCATGCTCGATTAGACCAATTGATGTTGCATATATTGGATTTTGTAAAATAGTTTCCATACCTTTAAACTTTGATGGAATTCCTAGTCTTACAGATGTTTGGAATATTGATTCAGCTAGTTCTACAACTCCCTCCATTTTAGAAGTTCCACCTGTAAAAACTATGCCAGCTGATATCTTATCTTCAAATCCATTTCTGGAGATTTCAGCTTTAACTAAATCAAATAATTCTGAATATCTGGGTTGAATAATGTCAGCAAGCGCGCTCCTTGAAAGTTCTCTTGGAGGTCTTCCGCCTACAGCTAATACCTCAACTGTCTCATCATCTCTAGTAAATTCAGAAACTGCACATCCATGTTTTTGCTTAATATCTTCAGCTTGAGGAGTTGGGGTCCTTAAAGCTTGAGCAATATCGCTAGTTACCTGATCACCTGCGATTGGAATAACTCCTGTAAAAACAATTGAACCAGAATTAAAGATTGCAATATCTGTGGTGCCTCCTCCAATGTCAACAAGACATACTCCTAATTCTTTTTCGTCTTCAGATAAAATTGAGTGCGAACTAGCTAGTTGCTCTAAAACAAAACCATCTACAGCTAAACCACAGTTTTTAATACATTTCTCTATATTTTTAATTGCGCTGTTTGCGCAAGTTACAAGATGAACTTTTGCTTCTAATCTAACACCTGACATGCCAAGAGGATCTAAACTAACTTCTTGATCATCTATAACAAAAGACTGAGGAAGGACATGTAAAACATTTTGATCAGATGGAATAGATACTGCTTGAGCAGATTCAATAACTCTATCAATATCAAATGATGAAACCTCATTATCTTTAATTCCAACAGCTCCTTGCGAATTCAAGCTCTTAATATGATTACCTGCAATTCCTACATATACGGATTTGATTTTGTCTTCAATCATAGATTGAGCTTGATCAACTGCTTTACTAATTGCATCTGTAGTTGCGTCTATATTTACAACCACGCCCTTTTTCAGGCCACTAGACGGATAAGCCCCCAAAGCAACTATTTCTAAATTTTTTTCACTATTGTATTTACCAACAATACAGACAACTTTCGAAGTACCAATATCAAGCCCAACAATCATATTAGAATTTTTACCATTATTTGCCATAATTCAACGCAACTCCATCTTTATATCTCATATCTATGATACTAGGTATTTTTCCATTGTCGTATAAATAATTTAAAGTATCTCCGAAAATTTTAACTCTTTTTTTTGAAATATCTTTTCCAAATCTAATTAATGTCGAATCGGTTATTACGTCCCACCCTGTGATGAGGCTATAGTCTATTCTATCAATTTTGAAATTAATCAGTTCACTGCTCTGAACTAATTTCATTAAAAAAATAATGCTTTCAAGGTCTTGAATATCTCCATTGACCTCAATTAATTTTTTGCTTGATTGATCATATTTAAATCTTATTAAGTCTTTATCATAGAAATATTCTTGATTTAAAATAAATAATGGTTCTCTGTTTTTTATACTTATAAAAATCTCTTTTTTCATTGGCTTAAAGATAATTGAATAATCCTGAATCCAATCCTGCTTTTCTATGATTCTTTGGATGCCACGTCTTGAATACTCATTCTTAATATCATTGATAAGATATTTTTGAGATTCATACTCATACCCTGATTCATAATTTATATTAATTTTATATTGTGCAAATAATCCTGAAGAAAATAATAAAAATATTAAAGGAATGATTTTATTATAGAGATGCATCAATAATTTTTTGTACAACTTGATTGTAAGTTAAACCAACAAGGCTACCTGATTTAGGAACATTACTATGACTTGTCATACCAGGAACTGTATTGATTTCAATTACATAAAAGTTTTTTTCTTTATCTTGTAATAAATCTACTCTTGCCCATCCATTACAACCTAATGCCACAAATGCATCCAAAGAAATTGATTTAATTTTATCTAACTCACTTGCATTCAATTGCGCTTCTATATGAAGAGTCTCATTTGAAATATATTTAGCATCATAGTCATAAAATTCATTTGTTGTAATTATTTCTATTGGTGGATAACATTCTTTATTAATTATAGTTACTGTGAGTTCTCTTCCTTCAATATATTCCTCAAATAAAAAATTTCTATTAGGATTGATGCATTTTTGATATGCATCTTTAAGACTTTTATTGTCACTAATCTTAAAAATGTCTACGCTTGAGCCATCTTCTTCTGGTTTAAGAAATAAATATTCATAAGGTTTGAATCTATCATAAAGTGCGGCTTGTAATCCATTCTCAACAAGTTCTTTGTTAAACTCTGCTTCAAGCCATATCGGAGTTGTAATATTATTTTTTTCTAATATTTCTTTTGTTAATTTTTTATTCCATGTATCTCTACATGCTTTTGCTTTTGATCCAGAATATAAAATATTTAAATCATCTAAGCTCTTTTGAAGTTTTCCGCCTTCGCCTTCAAATCCATGAAGAGCAATAAATACAAAATCATAAATCTTTAGTTCATTTAAATTAGTTATATTGTTAAAATCTATTAAGTTTGATTCATAACCTAATTCTTTGATTGCTGCGTGAACGCCCTTTCCACTTTGTAAAGATATTTGTCTTTCGGAAGAAGAGCCTCCATAAAGAACAGCTATATTTTTTATCATTTCCATTTGTCTTTTATTGATTCGCAGACTTTTGAAATACTTCCAGCGCCTTGGGTTACAACAATATCAACATAATCTTTTTTGTTTTTAATTAAATTAATTACTTCATCATGATCTTTTAAGTAGGTAACATCTTTATGTCCATTTTGTTTAATTGTTTCTGAAATTGTTCTTGAATTAATTCCTCTTATAGGTTTCTCACTTGCAGAATATATATCAAGCAATATCAATGAGTCTATTTTGGTTAGAACTTTTACAAAATCATCAAAAAGTTGAGCTGTTCTTGAATATCTGTGAGGCTGAAATATCATACAAACTTTTTTCTTAGGATATTCTTCCTTATAAGCATTGATATTTGATTGTATTTCGATGGGATGATGTCCGTAGTCGTCAATTAAAATAATTTCTTTAGAGTTAATCTTAATTTTATGCTTTTCATATCTTCTTCCTACACCTGAAAATGATGAAATTCCTTTTTTTATATAACCAATCGGAATACCCTCTTCCATAGCAACTCCAATAGATGCCGCTGCATTAAAAACATTGTGCTTACCAGGAAGGTTTATTTTAAATTTATGTAATTTATTATTTTTTTTATCAAAGATTTCAAAATCTTGCTTCCCTCTGACTGGATTTATATTCTTAATTTGATAATTACAATTTCTAGATTTTCCAAATGTTATTTGTGTTCTAGATATTCTTTCTGAAATTTTTTTTATATTTTTATCGTCGCCATTTATCATCATGTATCCATAAAAGGGTACATTTTCAGCAAACATTACAAATGAATCTAATAGATTCTCAAAAATATTATTGTAATGAACTAAATGATCGTCATCTATATTTGTTAATACAGCAACATCGGGTTGAAGGTGTGTAAATGTGCCATCACTTTCATCTGCTTCTGCAACTAAATACTTACCCTCTCCTAAATCTGAGTTTTCATCAGTGCTTAAAACTTTTCCCCCAACTACATAAGTTGGACTTAGATTTGCAACACTTAAAATTTTTGCAATCATGCTTGTAGTTGTTGTCTTTCCATGACTTCCAGCTATAGCTATACTTTCGTAACCAATCATAATACTTCCAAGCATTTCTGCTCTTGGAATAATTGTTATAGAGTCTTTTTTAGCTTGAGTAAGTTCAGGATTCGTCTTATTGATTGCCGATGAAGCAACTATTAAGTTAGCTCCAGTGATATTCTCTTTGTGATGTCCAATAAAAACTTTTGCGCCATCTTTTTTGATTTTTTTAAGATCATGGGAGTCAGCGATATCAGAACCAGATATCTTGTAGCCCTTTTTGAGAAGCACTCTAGCAATTCCAATCATACCGGCACCACCGATACCAACAAAATGTATATTTTTAACTTTTTTAAATAGTTTCATTGATTTTAAAATATCCTTCTATATAACTAATTATGGAAGTGGTAGAGTTCAAATTCGTTTTATTTTTTCTCTCTTTCCAGTTTGCAAAAGTCCTATTTTTAATAATATTAAATATTTTTTTCTTAAGACTTTCTATTGATTTGTTTTGTTCATGAATCTGCCCCATATTCATATTTTCAATAATTTTTGCATTGGCAACTTGATGATTATCGATAGAGTTTGGAAGTGGGATTACAAGAACACCTCTATTAACTGAAGTTATTTCAGATAAAGTTAAAGCTCCTCCTCTAGAAATAACAAAGTCAGACCAAAGTATTTGATCTACAGGATTATCATAAAACTCAGATACTCGAGCATCTATACCATTCGATAAATATGTTTTTTTTACCGTTTCAATATTATTTTGCCCGCACTGATGTTTAATTTTAATTTTGTAAGGTAAATCTTTAAATATTTGAGGCAGTTCCTTATTGATATATTGAGCGCCTTGACTTCCGCCAGTTATGTAAATCTTTATGCAATCATTATCGCTGTTGTCAGTTTTGATAACAGAAAAGGAATCTCTTATAGGATTTCCAGATAATATTGATTTGTTAACACCTTCTATAGGAAATCCAAGAAAATTTATCTTTGCTATTTTAGATAATAATTTATTAGCAGTCCCCAATACAGCATTTTGTTCATGCAAAAATATTGGTTTTCTTTTTATCCAACACGCAAGACCAACAGGAACTGTAATAAACCCTCCAAAACCAATCATGCCGTCAATTTTTTCATTATCAATGATTCTCAAGACTTTAAATATATTTATAAATACCTGAAATATGACTACAAATTTTTTTACTAAATTGCTGCCCCTAAATCCCTCTATAGAAAGTTCAAATGATCTTGAAGATATACCCCTATATGCATTTTCTTCTATCTGTGATCCTGTTCCAAGAAAAACTACAGTATGATTCTTCTTAATTAATCCCTTGGCAATTGATGAAGCTGGATAAACATGTCCTCCTGTCTTAGCTGCCACTATTAAAAATTTCATAACTTAAAGTAATTTATTTTCATTATTTATTCTCAGAACTATTCCCATCAAGGACAACATTATAATAATGCTCGTTCCGCCATAGCTAATAAAAGGAAGTGTGAGTCCCTTTGTTGGCAATAAACCAATGTTAACAGCAATATTAAACATCATCTGTATTGCAATAAGAAGAAAGGTGCCAAAAACGACATAACCCTGAAAAGATCTACCTTTTCTAAATGAATCATACGATATTGATATTAGTCCGAAAAATAAAATTACAAATAATAAAATTAAGATCATGCCGCCAATAATACCAAGCTCTTCAACCAATATTGCAAATATAAAATCTGTGTGAGCTTCAGGAAGGAAAAAACTTTTTTGAAAACTATTACCCAGTCCAACACCAAACCACCCCCCTTGACCAATACTTATCAAAGAATTTGATAGCTGCCATCCAGCATTTAATACAACTTCAGCTGCAAAAGGGTCTGTAAAGGCAAGTACTCTTGCTAGTCTCATAGGTGAAGTGGTAATGGCAAGATAACCTAATAAGGCTATAAGCAAAATTAATAAGCCTAATTGAAAAAAAGATATTCCAGCATAAAAAAGAATGCCAACTACTAAAATACAAACTATAGCCGTTGAACCAAGATCTGGTTGGCCCATTATTAGAATAGAGATTATAAATAGAAGTGATAAGGGTTTTAAAAAACCCCTAAATGAATTTATTTCAGACATTCTTCTCATTGAATACCCTGAAATATAAAGAATTAAACTAAATTTACATATTTCTGAGGGCTGAATATTTATGGGTCCTAATCTAATCCATCTTATGCTTCCATTAACACTGGTTCCAATATCTGGAATAAACAAAGCAATTAATAATAAAATACTGAGTAACATGAATATCCAATCAGTTTTATATAAAAAATTTGAGGGAATAACCAAAAAACCCAACATTGCCATTAGCCCCATAGCTATAAATAAAATTTGTCTTTGAGCAAAATGAAAAGGATTGGATGTCATATCATCTGCAACATAAATGCTAGAAGATGTAACCATAATCATTCCAAATATTATTAAGACAGATAGTGGTAATATTATCAAAACATCATTTCTAGTTATTTTCATTTTGATAAATATTTCTCAAGTTTGAGATTAAAATATTTTCCTCTCTCAGAGTAATTCTTAAAATCATTTCCACTCGGGTATCCAGGAGAAAAAAGAATATTATTTGGTCTAGTATTCTCGTATATTTGATTCAATGCATCATCTAAAGAGTTAACAATTATTTTTTTTGGGTGTTCTATACATTCATTAATATTTTCAGCATAAGAACCGAAAATATATATTTTCTCAGGGCCATCAACTTTGATATTTCTATACCCTTCTTTTTTTGGATCTCCACAAACTATAAGTGAATATTTTGATTTCTTAAAAGAATGTTTTGCTTTTTTTAGTGCGTGAGATAATGAGTGATAATTCGTAGATTTTGAATCATTAACTACGTTACTTGAAATAATCTCATATCTATAAGGAAGATTATTAAATTTAATTTTTTTTGGTTTTGATTCTGTAATCCACTCAAAAAGTTTATAAGGATCTGTTTCATATGAAATCTTTTGTTTTGCCATAAGGATTCTTTTCTTTGCTTTCTCGTATGAGGCTAAATTGCCATGATAATCTAAATGATCAATATCCAAATTAAGCAAAATTCCAAAATCTAATTTGTTAGATCTCATCTTATCTAATTGAAAACTAGATAATTCAATTATTGAAAATGATTTATCATTATTTATGTAATCAAGCATAGTATTGCCAATATTTCCAATTAAATTGGCTGAATCATACCGCTCAAATAATTGACTTAAATGATAAGCAGTTGTGCTTTTTCTATTAGTACCTGTTATGCCTATTTTGATAGAAGTATCTTCTTTGAAAAAAATATCTAAATCTGTAAATACGTTTTTATTTTGATTATGTAAATTTTTAAATATATTTCTTTCAATGCCAGGGCTGCAAAAAATCTCATCATAACTCTTTAAATCAAGTTCTTGATTGTATTTACCTATATTGTCATCAAATATATCAAAGTCTTTATTTTGTTTATTTAAATATCGTTCAAAAGATTTACCCGTCTCTCCATATCCATATATAAGAGACCTCATGTGAACTTACCTTAGTTTTAAAGTAGCTAGAGCAATTAAAATTAGTACAAGAGTAATAATCCAAAAACGAACAATAATTTTTGGTTCTGCCCAACCTTTTAATTCATAATGATGGTGAATTGGGGCCATGAGAAATACTCTTTTTCCTCTTGTTTTATATGAAATCACTTGTATTGCAACACTCAGAGTTTCTATAACGAATACACCTGCCATAATTGCAAAAACCAATTCGTGTCTAAGAATTATGGCAATGATTCCAAGAATTGCTCCCAAGGCTAAAGAGCCTATATCTCCCATAAATATTTGAGCTGGATAAGTGTTGTACCATAAAAAGCCTATTCCAGAACCAATAAGAGCGCCACAAAAAACTATTAATTCTCCAGATAGAGGTAAATGAGGCAAATATAAATAATCAGATATTACTTGGTTGCCCATAGCATAAGCTATGAGACCCAATGCTCCTCCAATTAAGACAGATGGTAAAATTGCCAAACCATCTAACCCATCTGTTAGATTAACTGCATTGGACGACCCAATAAGAACAAACATACCAGTAACAATAAATACAAATGGTGACATAGGTATAATCAAATCTTTAAAAAATGGGACAATAAAAGAAATCTCTGGAATTATTTCTGCAGAGTAATAAAGGTAACTCATTGCTAATAATGCTATAAGTGATTGAAAGATTATTTTTTGTTTTGATGACAGCCCATCCGAACTTTTATTTTTAACCTTTAAGTAATCGTCAAAAAAACCAATAAGAGAAAATCCAATCGTAACAGAGAGAACAACCCATATATATCTGTTGCCAAGATCAGCCCAGAGAAAGGTTGAAATAACTAATGATGATAAAATTAATAGCCCACCCATTGTAGGGGTTCCAGTCTTTTGATAGTGAGATTTAGGCCCATCTTGCCTGACGTATTGTTCAAACTGCATTGATTTTAAGAAATTGATAATTGTTGGTCCTAGCATTATGGATATAAGCAAGGCTGTTAAGGTGCCTCCAATAGTTCTTACAGTCAGATATCTTAAGACATCAAAGCCAGGATCAACTGAAACAAGCACTGTTCCTAAATATTCAAACATTTGT
>CABYCI010000015.1 GCA_902517425.1 uncultured SAR86 cluster bacterium
AATCAATACAGATCTACAAAGATGTGTTGTAAAAGTAATAGGTAAGGGCTCCAAAGAGAGATTGATTCCTTTTGGAGAGTCAGCGCTTGAAGCCCTGAATAATTATTTATTGATAAGAAAAAATTCAAAGTCAAAGGAGATTTTTTTGTCTAACAGAGGAACAAAATTAACAAGAGTTGCATTCTGGAAAAGAATTAAAATATATCTATTACGCTCAAACTTAAAGAGTTCAATTTCACCTCATACATTAAGACACGCATTTGCTACTCATTTGTTAAATAGAGGCGCTGACCTAAGATCAGTGCAACTCCTTCTTGGCCATAGTGACTTATCGACTACGCAAATATATACTCATATTGCAAAACAGAGATTGGGCGATGTTCTAAAAAAACACCATCCAAGAGGTTAATATGAAATACAAGTTATTAATTTATAGTCTTTTATTTTTTTCTATAACAACTTATTCTGATGAGCTGTTAATCAAAGAAACAATATCTGGTATTTTGCCACCTGATGCACAAATAGAAAAAATAGAAAAATCTGTATTTCCTGATATCTATAAAGTTTACTATGGCGATATACAGCCTTTATATGTTTCAAAAAATGGTAAATATTTTTTATATGGGGATATGTTTGAAATCAAATCTTCTGAGATTATCAACTTAACAGCATTAGACATAAAGAAACAGAGAATATCTTTAATGCAGGAAATCAAAGAAGATGAATTAATTTCTTTTTCATCAAATGAAGAGACTTATAGTGTTACAGTATTTACAGATGTTGACTGTGGATATTGTAGAAAACTTCATGACGAGATTAAAGCATATAATAAGTTGGGTATTTCAATTAATTATGCAGCATTCCCAAGATCAGGCATTGGAACAGAAGCCTTCACAAAAATGGTTGGAGCTTGGTGCTCAACAAATCCAAAAAAATCAATAACTAGTCTGAAAGATGGGAAAAAATTAGATTTAAATTTTTGCGACTCTCAGCCTGTTGCAAAACATTATGCTATTGGTAAAAAGATAGGCATTACTGGAACTCCAGCAATCGTATCAG
Source organism: uncultured SAR86 cluster bacterium (assembly GCA_902517425.1). Taxonomy (GTDB): domain Bacteria; phylum Pseudomonadota; class Gammaproteobacteria; order Magnimaribacterales; family D2472; genus SAR86A. Next base: position 1,060 of record CABYCI010000015.1, read on the forward strand.
CAGATGGTGAGTTATTTCCAGGTTATTATTCTCCTCAAGATTTACTGGATAAACTAAAGAGCTAATATGAAGAAACTTAAGATAGGGATATGTGGATGGGGAAATGTTGCCACGGGCCTATTCAATGTCCTCAAATATAACAATGAAAGAATTACATCAAATGGTAATTTAGATATTGAAATTGTTGTAATCGGTGCAAGAAGAGATAATCCAAAATGTAATCCTGGAGATATTAAGATTGAAAGAGATATTTTTGATGTCATAGATAATGATATTGATGTTGTTGTGGAATTAATTGGAGGAGTTGAAGTAGCTAGAGATCTGATTTTAAAAGCTATTAAAAATAAAAAACATGTTGTCACTGCAAATAAGGCAGTCTTATTTCATCATGGAGATGAAATATTTCAAGAAGCAAATTCAAATGGAGTAAAGGTTCTTTTTGAATCTGCAGTGTGTGCTGGAACACCAATTATTAAACTTTTAACTGAAGAATTATCAGCAAATAATGTTAGTAAGATAGCTGGAATGCTAAATGGCACATCTAACTTTATTTTATCAAACATGGAAGAGGGTGCAGATTTTGAACCAACCTTAGAACTTGCTCAAAAAGAGGGTTATGCCGAACCTGATCCAACTTTTGATATTGAAGGTATGGATGCTGCTCATAAGATAGGTATTTTATCTTCTCTTGCCTTTGGAACACCTCTACCTCCAGATGATTTTTATGTGGAAGGTATATCTGCAATAAAAAAAATTGATTTCAAATATGCAAAAGAAATGGGTTACACAGTAAAACATTTAGCAGTTTGTAAAAAAAATGAAAATAAAATTGAACTCAGAGCACATCCAGTTCTTATTCAAGAAAACTCATATTTAGCAAACTTAAAGAGTGTTAGAAATGGCATTGAGGTTGAAACTGACCTACTTGGAACCCTTCATATTGCAGGATCTGGTGCTGGGCAGGAGTCAACGGCTTCTGGAGTAGTGTCAGATTTAGTCCATCTTGCAAACTCAAATATCAACATTTCCCAATCAATTAAAAAATATAAAAGTGATTTAATAGATTTCTTAAGTTTAAGCTTTCAATACTATTTTTATATAAAAGCAGAAGATATTCCAGGAGTAATGGCTTCAATAACTGCAATGTTTGCTGAAAAAAAAGTTGGGATCGAATCAATTGTTCAAAAAGAAGATCTAAAAGAAAATATGGTACCAATCGTACTCATAACTGATCCTTTTGTAGAAAGTGATCACAAGGACTTAGTTAAAAATATTCTAAATCTTGATTCAGTAAACGAAGTTAGATCTATTAGAATAGAATCAGACTAAAAAATGCTTTTCCATAGCACCAGAGGTAAAGACAGAAATAAAACTTTTGAAGAGGTTTTAATGCAAGGGCTTGCCAAAGATGGTGGTCTTTTCATGCCAGATCATTGGCCAGAAGTAAATCTAGATAACTTAAAAAAACTTGATAACTTTATTGATATCGCAAAGGAAATTGTTCCATTATTTACTGGTTCATCCTTCACCAAGACAGAGGTAGCAAATATACTCGATAATACTTGGAATAATTTTGATAAGAAGGATTTTATAGATATTTTTGAAATCAACGGGTCAATATCGATTCTAGAACTATTTCATGGACCGACTGCAGCTTTTAAGGACTTTGGGCTTCAACTTGCAGCTGCTTTTTTTAACAAAACCTTACAAAAACAGAAAAAAACTGCAATTGTATTTGGAGCAACATCAGGAGACACAGGACCTGCTGCAATAGATGCTTGCAAAGAGTTTGATTTAATCAAAACCTTCATTCTTATTCCAGAAGGTAATATGTCTGAAATACAAAGAAAACAAATGACAACAGTTAATAAAGATAATGTTTTTCCCATTTTAGCAAATGGTACATTTGATGATTGTCAGGATATTGTTAAAAGAGGCTTCAGTGAGAGAACATTTTTGAAAGATAATCAGTATCTTTTAGCAATCAATTCTATAAATTGGGTAAGAATCATTGGACAAATTTGTTATTACTTTTATGCTTCATTGAAAATCAGTACTCTTTCGAAGCCACTAAATTTTTCCGTACCAACTGGAAATTTTGGGAATGTTTTTGCATGTTATGCTGCCTCAAAAATGGGTATGCCATTATCAAAAATAATAGTAGCTGTTAACTCAAATGATATTCTAGATAGGTTTTTTAGAAAGAATGATTATTCAAAAGCTAAAGTAAATGAAACTATATCTCCTAGTATGGACATAAGTGTTGCAAGTAATTTTGAAAGATTATTATATGATTTTTATCTTGAAGGCGATGCACAGCTTTGTTCAGAACTTTATTCAAATTTTCCAAATTCAAAAATTGAAATCGATTCAAATATTTGGAAAAAATCATCTGAATTATTTATCAGCTATAGCTCTGACGATAAAGCTACATATGAATGTATGAAACATTATTTTAATAATTTTAATTATGTAATGGATCCTCATACCGCAGTTGCTGCAGATGCTGTAAAAGAACTAAATGACAAGTTAGTTGGTAAGACAGTAATATTATCAACAGCACATCCTGCAAAGTTTCCCTTAGCACTTAAAAATGCTGGATTGAATACAAGTATCCCAAATAAATTAAGTGCAGTATTAAACAAAAAAGAGGTAGCAAAGAAATTAAGTTCAAATGATGATTCAATTTTTGAATTTATAAATAATAATAATTAAAAACTTATAATGGATATTCAAGAATTAAAATCAACTATATTAGATCTTCAAAGCAGAGTTGATGAAATCAAAAATAATGTTCTTAAAGTTGATTCTAAGAAAAAGCGGTTGGTTGAAATTGAAAAAGATCTCTCTAAAGAAGAAGTATGGTCAGATTTAGACCTTTCTCAAAAACTCAGCAAAGAAAAAACTTCATTAGAAAAAACACTTTCTTCATTCAAGATTGTTTCTGACAAAGTTTCTGATTCTCAAGTTCTTCTAGATGTATCAATAGAAGAAAATGATGATTCCTCAATTGATGAAATTACAAAAGATATGATTGATATTTCTTCTATGATAGAAGAGCTTGAATTTAGCAGAATGTTTTCAAAGAAAATGGATTCATCCTCTGCATATATTGAGATTCAATCTGGTTCGGGAGGAACAGAAGCTCAAGATTGGGCAGAAATGCTTTTAAGAATGTATACAAAGTGGGCCGAGACAAGAAAATTTGTAACAAATTTAATTGAAATATCTCATGGCGACGTTGCTGGAATTAAATCTGCTTCACTTCATGTTGAGGGTGATCATGCTTATGGGTGGCTCAGAACAGAGACAGGAATTCATAGATTGGTGAGAAAATCTCCTTTCGATTCAGGAAGCAGACGACATACATCATTTGCATCAGTTTTTATCTCACCAGAAATTGATGAATCAATTGAAATCAACTTAAATAAAGCAGATATTAGAACTGATACATATAGAGCTTCAGGCGCAGGAGGCCAGCATGTAAATAAAACAGATTCAGCAGTTAGATTAACTCATATACCAACTGGCGTTGTCGCACAATCTCAAAGTGACAGATCACAACATAAAAATAAAGAAAATGCATTAAAACAATTAAAATCTAAGCTTTACGAGTTAGAATTACAAAAACAAAATGAAGAACAGCAACTTCTTGAGGATAGTAAGTCTGATATTGGATGGGGAAGCCAGATAAGATCTTATGTATTAGATCAATCACGGATAAAGGACTTAAGAACAAATCATGAGACCGGGAATACAACAGCTGTTCTAAATGGAGACTTGGATGATTTTATGAAATCGTCATTAAAAGCAGGTATATAAATGGATAATGAGAATTTAGGTGGTGAGAAAGCCATACTTGAAGAAAGAAGAAAAAAATTAGATCAACTTAGAGATAAGGGGTCTGCCTACGGAAATTCGTTCAAACCACAAAATAAAGCAGAAAAACTTCATGATGAATACGGATCATTTTCAAAAGAAGAATTGGTTGAAAAAGATATTAAAAATATCTCCATTGCAGGGCGAATTGTTCTCAAGCGTGTAATGGGAAAAGCTAGCTTTGCTACTTTAAGAGATTCATCTGGAGACATTCAAATTTATGTAACTAAAAATAATGTAGATGAGGATGTTTATGAAGATTTTAAGACATGGGATCTTGGAGACATAGTTGGTATTTCAGGTACCTTATTTAGAACTCAAAAAGATGAATTAACTATTGATGTATGGGATCTTGAAATGATTACAAAATCTTTGAGACCGATGCCTGAAAAATTTAAAGGATTAACTGATATAGAAGCTCGATATAGACAAAGATATTTAGATTTAATGACAAACACTTCCACAAAAGAAGTTTTTATAAAAAGAACAAAAATCATAGATTCTATGAGAAGAATAATGAACGAAGTAGGTTATTTAGAAGTCGAAACTCCCATGATGCACCCTTTAGCTGGTGGCGCCGTAGCAAGACCATTTGTTACTCAGCATAATGCTTTGGGACAAGATTTGTATTTGAGAATAGCACCTGAGTTATATTTAAAGAGATTGTTAGTTGGAGGATTTGAAAGAGTATTTGAAATAAATAGAAGCTTTAGAAATGAGGGACTTTCAACTAAACACAATCCAGAATTCACTATGATGGAATGGTATCAGGCCTATGCAAGCATGCAAGATCAAATGGACTTAACTCGAGACATTATTCTCAATGCTGCAAAAGCAATTAACTGCGAATCAATTATTAAATGGGATGATATTGAAATAAATTTAGATAATTTTAAACAAGCCACCTTAACAAGTTTGGTGTTAGAACATAACAAAGATCTTTCAATAGATAATCTAAATGATCCAAAAAAACTTGAAGAATTTTTAAAGAATAAAAATATAAAAATTGAAAACAGTTGGGGTCCTGGAAGAATGCTCCTAGAGGCATTTGAAGAAACGGTTGAATCAAATTTAATTGACCCTACTTTTGTAACAGAATATCCTGTAGAAGTATCACCATTGTCTAGACGAAATGAAGAAAAGCCTGAATTTGCAGATAGGTTTGAATTATTCATTGGAGGAAAAGAATTTGCTAATGGTTTTTGTGAATTAAATGATCCAGATGATCAGGCCTCAAGATTTGCCGATCAAGTGGCCGCTAAAGACTCTGGTGATAAAGAGGCCATGGATTATGATCAAGATTATATTACAGCTCTAGAGCACGGTATGCCTCCAGCTGTCGGAGTAGGTATGGGAGTTGACAGATTAGTAATGCTTTTGACAAATCAATCGTCTATAAGAGATGTTTTGTTATTTCCACAACTTAAATCTTAAAGGATGTATTTAACTTTATTACTAATAACTTTTAGTATTGTTTATTTAAGCCCTAATACAATAAGCGCCTTAAGACTTACCACCTAAACTTATCAAAATTTTCTGGATTAGCCCAACCCTTAGAGTTATTCCATGTTCTCTTATTGTTATAGGTTTTAAGATTGTATGAATAGCACTTTAACTTATTGGTTTTGTCTCTAAGTTCTGTTTGAAATCCTAGTTTTAACATTATTTCATCAATTTTTTTACTCTCCTTAAAATCTGTGAATATCACAATCTTTTGACTTAATAAATTTTTGATAATCCCAATATCAGTTTCAGAGGTGTGGATATCATCTAAGACAATATATAGATCACAATTTTGAACACTAACTTGATTAATTTTAGGAGAAATTGTTAAAGTCTTTGTATCAGATTTTTCTATTCTCTTTAAAAGTCTTGAGATATCCCTCTTTGTAAGTATTTCAATATCTTTAGGTTTTTCATCATCAAGTATATTAGATATATAACTATGAAGAATCTTATCTTTTTTTGTCATTTCATTAGATGTTTTACTGCTTCTTTTTCTTCAAGCAACTCATCAATAGATATCTGAAATTTTGACTTAGCAAAGTCAGACAGCGCTATATCTCTTTTAATATCGACAGTACCATCTTCAAGAGTCATCAAAGGATATCCACATATAAGTCCCTCTGGCACATCGTAAGAGCCATCGCTAGCTATTGCAGCGCTAAAACAGACACCAGATGGGGTCGGATTTTCACATGCTATGACTGTATCAATTGCAGCTTTTGCTGCAGATGTTGCTGATGATGCTCCTCTAGCATCGATTACTGCTTTTCCTCTTTGTTGAACTGAAGGAATAAATTCAGACTCTACCCAAGTCATATCATTAATTGTTTCGCTACCAAGGACTCCATTGATGCATACATTTTCAGAGTCAGGATACATAGTCGGACTATGATTGCCCCAAATTATCATATTCGTTACATCAGATATATCAGTATTGGTTTTTTTAGAAATTACAGATTTTGCTCTATTAGAATCTAACATTGTCATCGCCATCCAAAGTTGAGAGTCATTATTAGCAGCATTTTTTCCAATAAATGCATTTGTATTAGCAGGGTTACCAACAACAAGTATTTTTGCATTAGCTTTACCGTGCTCGCCAATTGCCTTACCTTGGTCTACAAAAATTCCTCCGTTGATGCTTAACAAATCTGATCTTTCTTCAATTTTTTTTCCGTTATAAACAATACCTCGTGGAATACTTCCGACTAGAAGAAACCAATCAGCATCTTTTGAGGCTTCTTCGAAATTATCTGTATATTTTACTTCACCCATATTTGGAAAATAAGAATCCTCTAATTCCATAACTAGGCCCTTGAGTTTTTCAACCACTTGAGGAATTTCTACTAACGTTAAATTTACTTTTTTATTGCCAAATGTTCTTCCATCAACAAGTCTTGGTATTAAAGAGTATGCTATTTGACCTGCTGCACCTGTTACAACTACTTTTACTGATGAACTCATATTTTTCCTTATTGAATAAATTATTGATAATTATATTCCTAAATCTAAATCTAATCCTTAATTTTCTATGATAGTAAATAACTTTCTTTTTGATTAAAATAGCTCTCTATTTTAAAGAAATATTAAATACTCTTGGAGATGTAAAAAATGACTATTAGATTTGATGAAAAAGTTGCTATCGTTACTGGTGCAGGTGGAGGTATTGGCAAACAGCATGCTCTTGAATTAGCAAGAAGAGGCGCAAAGGTGGTTGTTAATGATCTTGGAGGAAGTGTAGATGGAAGTGGCGCAAGTGATGCAGCAAATGAGGTTGTTGAGCTTATCAAGTCTGAAGGTGGAGAAGCTATTTCAAATGGAGCAAGTGTTACAGACTTAGATGCAGTGAAGGCAATGGTTGACCAGACTATGAATGAGTGGGGTAGAGTGGATATATTGGTTAACAATGCTGGTATTTTGAGAGATAAAAGCTTTCATAAGGTAACTTTAGAAGATTTCAATCTTGTAATGGATGTACATTTTCAAGGAAGTTTAAATTGTACACATACTGTTTTTCCAATCATGAGAGATCAAGAATATGGTCGTATTATTTTTACAAGCTCTTCTAGTGGAGTATTTGGTAACTTTGGACAAACTAATTATGGTTCTGCAAAAATGGCAATGATTGGATTAATGAATACCTTAAAAATAGAAGGTCAAAATAAAAATGTCTTCACTAATTCAATAACTCCTGTTGCATATACAAGAATGACAGAAGGATTAATTCCTGAAGATTTTGGTAAAAATTTACAACCAGAATATGTCACACCAGCAGTTATATATTTGGCGAGTGGCGATGCCCCTAATGGAGCAATTATGGCCGCAGGAGCTGGTGTTTTTTCAAGAATATTTATTCATGAAACAATGGGCGTTTCATTGGGCATGGGTGAAGATATGACTCCAGAAAATATCAAAGCAAATTGGGACAAAATATCAAATATGGAAGATGCTAGAGCACTTCAGAATGGTGGCGAGCAAACTTTAAAATTTTTTGAATTAATTAGTAAGGAATAAATTTTGAAACTTTATTCAAGCAAGCTTGCTCCTAGCCCTTTGAAAGTGCTTATCTTTCTATCTGAGAAAAATATTAAGGATGTTGAAATTATAAATCTCAATTTGGGAGAACTAGAACATAAAAGTGTTAAGTATAAAGCCATTGCTCCAAATTCAAGAGTTCCTGCGCTCCAACTTGATGATGGCACTATTATTCTTGAAACTACAGCAATTTGTAGATATCTTGAATCTATATACCCAGAACCAAATATGTTTGGCAATAATGCTATGGAAATTGCGGCAATTGAAATGTGGTATTCAAGAGTAACCTATGAATTAGCAACCCCATTAGCCCATGGCTTTAGACATACCCATCCTCATATGAGCGAAATGGAAGATCAAAATCAAGATTTTGGACTCTCTCAAAGAAAGCTTGGTATAAAAGCATTAGAGACGTTTAATGAAATTATTTCCTCAAAGGAATTTATTGCTGGTGATAGATTTAGTTATGCAGACATTCAGCTTGCAGTAAATTTAAACTTTTTAGTTAGATTAAACAGACTTGAACTTAAGGATTACAAAAACTTAAATGACTACGTCACTCAAGTTTTTGCTAGACCTAGCTTCTCAGTTTAATTTATTCCCAATTAAGAGCGCCACCAACTTGGTACTCAGTAACCCTGGTTTCAAAGAAGTTTTTCTCTTTCCTTAAATCAATTATTTCAGACATCCAAGGGAAAGGATTACTCACACCTGTGAATTCTTCATCGAGGCCTATTTGAGTCAATCTTCTATTTGCAATAAATTTTAAATACTCTTCCATCATTGCGGCATTCATTCCCAGAACACCTCTTGGCATAGTATCTCTTGCATACTGAATCTCAAGCTCAGTTCCTTCTAAAATCATCTGTGCAGCTTCTGATTTCATTTGCTCATCCCATAAATGCGGATTCTCTATTTTGATTTGATTTATTACATCAATGCCAAAATTAACATGCATAGACTCATCCCTTAAAATATACTGAAATTGCTCAGCAGTTCCAGTCATTTTATTTCTTCTGCCCATTGATAAAATTTGAGTAAAACCACAGTAAAAAAAGATTCCTTCAAGCACACAATAGAAAGCTATAAGGTTCTTAAGAAGTTGCTTATCTGTTTCTTCTGTACCTGTTTTAAAATCAGGATTGGATATCTCTTGCGTATATTTGAGTCCCCATGAAGCCTTTCTAGCAACGCATGGTATTTCTCTGTACATATTAAAGATTTCTCCTTCATCCATGCCTAATGATTCAATACAATATTGATATGCATGTGTATGAATAGCTTCTTCTAAGCTTTGTCTTAAGATATATTGCCTGCACTCTGGATTTGTAATCAACCTATACAAAGCAAGGACTAAGTTGTTTGCAACAAGAGAATCTGCTGTTGAAAAGAAACCAAGATTTCTCTTTACAATTGTTCTTTCATCTTCAGTTAATCCATCCTCTGACTTCCATAGAACAATGTCATTCGTCATGTTTATTTCTTGTGGCATCCAGTGGTTTGCACTTCCATCTAGATATTTTTGCCACGCCCAATCATATTTAAATGGTACTAGTTGATTTAAATCCGCTTTACAGTTAATCATCATTTTTTGATCAACCTGTACTCTGCCATTTGCCATCATCTCATCAAGTTCCTCAATGCCAGCCGCTTCATCTAGTTCGTTAACAGCTTTCCTTGCTGCTTCAGCTCTAGATCCCTCGCCAATATTAGATGGCTCAGTTGATACCGCAGTTTCAGCTGGCTGAGGAGGTTCAGGTTGTTGTACTTCTGCTTTTGGAGCAGTTGCTTCAGTTTTAGTTTCTGACACCACTGGTGGTGCTGTATTTTCTTCTTTTCCGTATTCGTCCCAATTTAACATATTGTTTTCTCCTTAAAAATTATTGACATGCTTCGCAATCTGGATCATCCAGTGAGCATGCTTCTGGAATTGGTGCTGGGGCACCTAACTCCTGTGTAGCAGTTTCATTTACGTCGGTACTTACAGCATTAAGTTTTCCCTGTTGTACTGTTGATTTTTCTGTTGATGTTGCAGCTATTGATCTTAGATAATATGTTGTTTTTAAACCTGAATACCAAGCCATTCTGTATGTTATATCTAACTTTTTACCATCTGCATTTCCAATATACAAATTTAGAGATTGGCCTTGATCAATCCATTTCTGCCTTCTGCTTGCAGATTCAACAATATACCTTGGTTCAACTTCAAAAGCTGTTGAAAATAATTTTTTTATATCTTCAGGAATTCTTGATATTTCTGTCAGACTTCCTTCAAAGTATTTAAGATCATTTATCATTACATCATCCCATAAATCTAAATCTTTTAATTTTCTTACAAGATGAGGATTAACGATGGTAAATTCACCAGATAAATTAGATTTAACATATAAATTTTGATAAGTTGGCTCAATTGATTGAGTTACTCCAGTTATATTTGATATCGTTGCAGTTGGAGCTATTGCCATCACATTCGAATTCCTCATTCCATCTTTCACAACCTTTTTCCTTAAAGTGTCCCAGTCCAATGTTTCTGTTCTATCAACATTTAAATATTCCTTTCCTCTATTTTCTTCAAGTATCTTAATTGAATCTATGGGAAGTATTCCTTTGCTCCATAGCGACCCATCAAATGACTCGTATGCTCCTCTTTCTTTTGCTAATTCATTTGATGCAAGGATTGCGTTATAGCTTATTAATTCCATGCTTGTATCTGCAAATTTAACTGCCTCATCGCTGCAATATGGTATATCTTGAAGATATAGAGCATCTTGAAAGCCCATCAAGCCAAGACCAATTGGTCTATGCTTAAAATTTGAATTCTTAGCTGTATCAACTGAGTAATAATTAATGTTTATTACGTTATCAAGCATCCTAATCGCAGTTGAAACCGTTTGTTTCACTTTTTCTTCATTTAATTTACCATCTTGCATATGGTTTGCTAGATTAACTGAACCTAAATTACATACGGCAATCTCATTATCAGCGCTAGTATTTAATGTAATTTCTGTACATAAATTAGATGAATGAATTACTCCAGCATGTTGTTGGGGTGATCTTAAATTACAAGAATCTTTGAATGTTATCCATGGATGTCCAGTTTCAAATAACATTGTTAGCATTTTTCTCCATAGCTCTTTTGCTGGTATTGATTTAGATTGATCCATCTGTCCATTTGCTGCTTTTTTTTCATAATCCTCGTATTTTTCTTCAAAGGCTTTTCCAATTAGGTCATGAAGCTCAGGAACCTCACCAGGAGAGAAAAGAGTCCAATTTTTATCCTGTTCAACTCGTTTCATGAATAAATCAGGGACCCAGTTTGCAGTATTCATATCATGCGTTCTTCTTCTTTCATCTCCGGTATTTTTTCTTAGTTCTAAGAACTCTTCTATATCTAAGTGCCATGTTTCAAGATACCCGCACATAGCTCCCTTTCTTTTTCCACCTTGATTAACAGCAACAGCTGTATCGTTTGCAACTTTTAAGAATGGAACCACGCCCTGACTCTTACCATTTGTTCCTTTAATGTATGAATTCATTGCTCTAACAGGAGTCCAATCATTACCCAATCCACCAGCCCACTTCGATAGCAAAGCGTTATCTTTCATAGCAGAAAAAATGCCGTCAAGATCATCGGGTATAGTTGTTAAGTAGCATGAAGAAAGCTGAGGTCTCTTTGTTCCAGAGTTAAATAAAGTTGGTGTTGAGCTCATGTAATCAAAACTTGATAATAATTTATAAAACTCAATTGCTCTTTCTTCTCTATTTTCTTCTTCTAGCGCAAGGCCCATGGATACTCTCATAAAGAAAACTTGTGGTAATTCATATCTTGTATCATCACAATGTATAAAGTATCTGTCATACAGAGTTTGCAAACCTAAATATGTGAACTGATTATCCCTTGTGTAGTCTATTGCCTTAGATAATCTATCAAGATCAAAATTTTTCAATTCCGGATTTAGAATATCCAATTCAATACCTTTATCAATGTAAGCTTTAAAAGCTTTCGGATAATTTTCTTCCATTTCTTGATATGTTGAATCTTCTACAACACCAAGAAAATTTAATGCCTCGTTTCTTATTTGATCCATTAATATCCTGGCTGTAACAAATGAGTAATTTGGTTCTTTTTCTACCTTTGTTCTTGCTGACATAACTAAGCTTGTTCTCATATCAGCAATAGATACTCCGTCATATAAATTCTTCAGAGCTTCATCAAGAACCTCATTAACAGTTACCTCTTCAAGGTTTTCACATGCATCACTTATTAATGTAGCAACTCTTTCAACATCTAATGGAACAACAGAGCCATCACTTTTTGTTACATTAATGTTTGGGGCATTTGAAATATCAATATCTGGTATATCTCTCTTTCTCTCTTGAGATCTTTCTGCTCTGTACAAGATATAACACTTAGCAACTTCTAACTCCTCTGATCTCATTAGCTGAAGTTCAACCTGATCCTGTATTTCTTCAATATGCAAGGTGCCACCTGATGGCATTCTTCTTTTAAAAACTTCTACAACGCTTTCTGTTAATTTACTAACTTTTTTATGTATTCTTTCACTTGCTGCGGCATTACCAGATTCAATTGCTAAAAATGCTTTTGTTATAGCAACTTTTATTTTGTCATCTTCAAAAGGAACTACTTTTCCATTTCTTTTTATTACTCTTAGTTTTCCTGGAGCTGTATTTTCTATTTCTGTAATAGACTGATTTTGTTGTTTTGTTTTTTCTTGTTGTTGTATTTCCATTTTTCCCCAATATTTCCCTTACTTGCTTGTGCCTTATATAATTTTTTTCTTTTGGAAAAATTTAAGAGATGTCTGCAGTACCTAAAAGTTTTTTCCTAAACACTAATATACTAATTGTGGACAAAGAATCAAGCAAAAAAACACAATATATTGTGACAATTTCATTTTTTTACACAATATAGTGTATATATGGTGTTTTTTACCTGTTGGCAATAAGTTAATAAATTGTGGATAATTATTACTGGAGAAAGATTATGAAAAATTATTTATCTATAGATCAAGGCACAACAAGCTCTCGAGCAATTATTTTTAATTCAGAACTAGAAGCTATTGTAGATTCTCAAATAGAATATGATTTAGCGTATCCAAAAGACGGCTGGGTTGAATTAGACCCGGAAGATATAGTCAAGAGTGTAGAGAAAACTGTTTCCAATGTTTTAAAAACTGAGAATATTATTAAAGCATGTGGAATCACTAACCAAAGAGAAACAACAATAGTGTGGTCTAAAAAAACGGGAAATCCTATTTATCCTGGAATTGTTTGGCAAGATAGAAGAACTAAAGACTTCTGCGATAAATTAAAACTTGATGGACATGAGGAGCTTGTTTCAGAAAAAACAGGACTGTTATTAGATCCATATTTTTCTGCAACAAAGATAAAGTGGATATTAGAAAATGTTGATGGAGCAAAAGCTTTAGCTGAAAATGGAGACCTTCTTTTTGGCACAGTAGATACTTATATAATATATGTGCTTTCAAAGGAAAAAAATCATTTTACAGATGTAACAAACGCGTCTAGGACATTACTATTTAATATCAATACGATGGATTGGGACAATGAATTACTGAAGTTATTTGATATTCCAAAATCAATGATGCCAGAAGTTTTATCTTGCGATGATAATTTTGGAACACTATCTATCGATGGAAATGAAATAGCTATAAAAGGAGTAATTGGTGATCAACAAGCTGCACTAGTCGGGCAAGACTGTTTTAATCAAGGCGATATGAAATCAACATATGGAACTGGATGTTTTTTAATGGTTAACACTGAAAATAATCCAGTATCAATAAGTGAAGGCCTTTTAACAACTGTTGCATATAAATTAAATGGTGAAGTTCATTATGCGCTAGAAGGGAGTATTTATTCGTGTGGAAATATTATTAAATGGTTAAGGGATAAAATGAAATTTTTTAATTCAGCTAACGAAAGTGAAAAATTTTTAAGTAAAAGTGGCAATTCTAATAATGTTCTTTTTTTACCTGCATTTAATGGTTTAGGGGCGCCATTTTGGGATTCAGATATAAGGGGTGGCTTTTATGGAATTACACAAGATACTTCTGTTAACGATATGATTACAGCAGCTTTTTTGGCAATAGCTTTTCAAACCAAGGAAATTACAACTATCTTAGAAAAATATAATATTGAAATAGGTAAACTTCTCATAGATGGAGGTATGGTACAAAATTCTACATTTTGCCAAATACTTGCAGACACTCTTCAAAAAGAGCTTGTAAGGCCAAAAAATGTTGAGTCAACAGCAATTGGAGCATGCAAGGTTGCGATGATTGGATCAGGTGAAAGTTTAGCTAATATTCAAACAAAGAAACTTTCATTTGTGCCTAATAAAAATTTAGAGCAAGAATATTTAAATAAATATAATTCATGGAAAGGATATATAGAAAAATCTTTAAGAGATTAAGACAGCTCTATCTTCTTTGATATGTTCAAAAATTCTAATTGATTTGTATCATGCGTTACCAATATACAGGGTATATGCATGTCTTTTATAAAATTTGATATTAGCTTTTGTGCAGACACTACATTTTCAGAATCTAAATTTGAGAATGGTTCATCCATAAGAAGAGCTGAGGGCTTCATAAGCATGGATCTTGCGATTGCAACTCTTTGTTTTTGACCTCCAGATAATTCGTGAGGCATTTTTTTAATACAATCATAAAGTCCCAGCGAGACCACAACTTCATTATAAAAATCCTCAAGATCCTCCGATAAAGCATACTTAATATTTTTTTCAGCATTTATATGCGGAAACAAAGCAAAGTCTTGAAAAACATAACCTATGTTCCTTTTTTCCGGCTCAACAAATATATTTTCACTATTAAATATTTTGTCATTACATTTAATTGAACCTTTATCAGGATTCTTTAAACCAGACAATATGTTTAACAAAGTAGATTTACCAATTCCACTTGCTCCAGCGACAAGACCAACTTCATTTTTCTCAATTTTAAAGTCTAAATTTTCAACCAAAAGACTTTTATTAAAAGAAAAAGCTAAATTTTTTACTTCTAAACACATATCTATATGATTAATATATGTCAATTTTATATATAATGCTTCTGTTTTTTTAACTCTGTATAAACTAGTCTGATCGTATATGTATACTTATAAATTTTATAACAATATTTCTGCTGAGGGCATAGATTGTCTAGAGGTAAATGGATTTACTAAAGAAGAAAAAAATCCAGATGCTCTTTTGATTAGAAGTCAGCTTATAAATGAGGGTGATTTTAATAAATCTTTAAAATGTATATGCAGAGCAGGCGCTGGAGTTAATCATATACCTATCGATATGGCCACTGAAAGAGGAGTAGTAGTCTTTAATACTCCTGGTGGAAATGCAAACGCAGTAAAAGAGTTAGTAATATGCGGTTTATTACTTTCATCTAGGGGGATAATACAAGGACACCAATTTGCACAAACTTTATCAAGCCAGGATGCTAATGAATTAACTCATCTAGTAGAAACAAACAAAAAAAATTTCAAGGGAAATGAATTAAAAGGAAAGACAATTGGAATAATTGGCCTTGGCGCAATTGGATCACTTTTGGCGCAATCTGTTGTTAGTATGGATATGAAAGTTATTGGTTACGATCCAAATATTTCAATAGATGCAGCATGGCAACTTCCAAAGGAAGTAGTCAAAGCAGATAACCTCAAAGATTTACTTTCAAACTCTGATTATATTTCTATTCATGTGCCTCTAGTAGAGGAAACAAAAAATTTAATTTGCAATGATGTAATAAAGTTTATTAAGCCTGGAGCCAAATTGATAAATCTATCAAGAGGTTCTATTGTTAATAATAAGGATGTCCTTATGGCTCTTGAAAATAAAAAAATTAGTACATTTGTAACTGATTTTCCTTCACCAGAAATGGTAAAGAGATCAATAAAATTTTCAGATGTGATTTTACTTCCTCATCTTGGAGCAAGCACGAAAGAAGCAGAAATAAATTGTGCGGTGATGGCTGCAGAACAAGCAATAAGATTTCTAAAAGATGGAGAAATTATAAATTCTGTTAACTTCCCTAAAGTTAAACTTGGACGAACAACCAAATATAGACTAGTTATAGTTCATAAAGATGAACCAGGTGTGATTGGAAATATTACAGGGGAGATTGCTTCACATAATTTAAATATTCCTGACATGATTAATAAAAGCAGAAATGAAATTGCAATCACTGTTATAGATTTGGATGATGACCCATCTCAAGAAATAATTGATAACTTAAAAAAAATAGTTAATGTTTTAAGCGTTCGATTATGTAAATAATTTTGTTTATTTATAAACAAATGTCTAATAGTAAAGTTTATATAACTTTATTTTAAAAAACACTTGTCAACAGAAAAAAATAGTGTTATTGAGGCATCTTATATTTGTATATAATTTGAATATATTTTAGCTACTATTTTATTTAAAGTACTGATTTAAGGTTATATTTATGAATTTTGTATAATTTTTATACAACTTTGATAAAAGCCTTATTTAATGCTTATTTATATGGTATAAATAAAGTTATCCATAACTTTATCCACAGATTCTGTGGATAAAATTTGTAGCAAATAATGATGAATTTAGATAAAAATATTTCATTGCCTAGTGATTGGCTTTCTCAATTAAAAAATAATTCTAAAATTGATAGCATCAATACTCCTATTTCATTTATAAAAAAAGAAATGGAAAAGGGAAAAGAGATATTACCAAAAACTAATAGAATATTTAATGCATTCAAATACTGTTCTTTTTCATCTACAAAGGTTGTAATATTTGGCCAAGATCCATATTTTCAAAAAGATGTAGCTAATGGTCTTGCATTTTCAGTTCATAAAAATCAAACAGTTCCTGCATCACTGAAAAATATTTATAAAGAAATTGAAAATGATATTGGTCATGTGTCGAACAAGAATGGCTGTCTAAAAAATTGGGCAAAACAGGGCGTGCTTTTATTAAATAGCTCTCTTACAGTTGAATATCTTAAACCCGGATCTCATTCAAACATTGGATGGGATAAATTTATTATAAATATTATTAAGATTCTTAATAAGAAAAATAAAATTGTTTTTATTCTATGGGGAAATCAGGCTATTCAATATTCTAAATATATCGATCAAGATGATAACTTAATTTTATCTGCATCACATCCTTCACCTCTTTCTGCATACCGCGGATTTTTTGGTTCGAAACATTTTTCTAAATGTAATAGCTATCTAAAGGAAAACAATTTAAAAGAAATTAATTGGTAGTTTATATTATTGATATTACTTCAGGATCATTATTTATTTGATCAAATTCATCTCTTTTGACGATGGCATTAAACACTTTTAGAGTATCTAAATTTATTATTTTTCCTATAACTTTAATATTATTTGTAACTTGGTGTTTTTGCTGCACCACAAAAGTACAAAATTTTCTTCTGTCTACTCCTAGATATTTCATTCTGGCAACAATTTCCTGTCCTCTGTAGCAACCCTTATCAAAAGAAACTCTCAAATTATCATAATTGATCTCTATAGGCCTATATTTCGATGTATCTTCAAGCTGCATAAAGAAAATCCCAAGAAGCTTGTTGGCTGCTTGCCAGTTTTCATAACTAATAGAATCATTATTTATATAATTTTCGTCTTTTATTGAAATGGTTGCTTCAAATTCATCATTACCGCAGTATGAATGCTCTGAGGATTTCGAAGGGCTTATATGCCCAATCACACTACTATCAATTTTTTGTAAATTTACTTTATGAAGCATAGCAAAAGGTGTTAATTCTTTTATTAAGATATCCTGAAGATCTTTATCAATTATAAAACTGTATTCGTTATCTGATTTAATTATAAAAAAATCTGAAATTATTTGACCCTTATGGTTGCAGATTGAAGATAGCTGACTGCCTCCATTTATTATTTTTCTATGATCTGACGTAACTTGACCCTGAAGGAATTCATCTACTTTATTTATAGCACCAGTTAAAAGAATTACTTTAAATTCTTCAATTAACAAAGAACCATGTTTTATAAAGTTATAATGTGTATCTTTTTTCAAGTAAAATCATTGTTATAAAATTATATTTTAACCAATGAACAAAGAAATAAACAGAATTCACTGGAAATGCAGAAGGGGCATGAGAGAGATCGATTTGCTTCTGAGAGAATTTTCTCAAACAAAGCTTGACCAATTAAATCAAAATGAGCTGGTTATGTTTGAAGAAATATTAAACTATGATGATCAAAAGCTTTATGATTTTATCTTTAAAAAAACAAGTCTCGATAATAATCTACATGAAGATTTTATTAATAAATTTTTGAAAACATTTACTAAACAAGGAAACTTTTAGCATTTTTTTCTGTCAGAAAGCATAGGAAACATAATTATATGAAAAAAAATTCAAATGATAATGATTCCGTTTTAATTGAACGAGTAAAAAATGGTGACAAAGGAGCATTTAATTTTTTAGTGAATAAATATTATCCAAGGGTCTATGCTTCTCTATTTTCTTATACAAAGTCAAAAGAGGATTCAGAAGATTTAGCCCAACAAACTTTTCTAAAGGTTTGGCAGCAAATAGAATCATTTCGAGGTGATAGCGCCTTTTTCACTTGGATCTATAGGATTGCGATTAATTTAGCTAAAAATCATTTTGTTAGCTCTGGATATAAAAAACAGAAAGTAAATACATCAATAGAGAATGCTGAGATTGAAATTAGTTCATACGAAAATATTGAAGCGGTTTTAATGCATGATCAATCAATGAAACAAATCAAAGAATTTATAAACAATATGCCTGAATCTCTAAAAACAGCTTTCACATTAAGAGAGTCTGAGGGTAAAAGCTATGAGGAAATAAGTTTAATAACTGAAACCCCCATTGGAACAGTTAGATCAAGGATCTTTAGAGCAAGAGAGTCTATTATTGATTATATGCAGAAGGAGCTAATTGGAAATGAATGATATAGATAAAAAGATTTCAGAGCTTTATGACGGAGAGCTTGATCATGATGAGATTGAAGGCTTGCTAGAAATAATTTCAGGAGACCCAGAATTACAGAAAAAACTTTCAATGTATAGCTTGGCTGGTATTGCGTCTGATTTTAAAACCAATGAAGTGGTATCTATCAATTCAAATGAAAGATCAAATAAAAATATATTTTCAAATATTTGGCTGTCTAATAGCTTAACTGCTGCTGCCTCTGTACTTTTAACATTAACAATTGTAAATAATGCTGATTTTTCTAGAATGGATATTAGCAGCTCCTCAACAAATCAAATATCCTCAGCAATTAATAGCAAGGAAGCTAAGGAGGTCATCAATAAGTCAGAAGAAAATCTTGCTGATTATATTATTAGAGTTATTAATGATCCCAATTTCATGAATTCTAATGAATCCCTTGATCTAAGGAATGTTGGGTTTTTATCAGAATCTAAAAAAGCTTATACCTATTCAAGAGGAAAAGAAAACTTTAAGCTTCGTATTGAAAAAAATAATTTTGGTCTTAAAAAAATAAGATATTGGAAACATGAAAATAAAATAATTTATCTTGTCCCTCTTTCAGATGGAAGAGTTGTTACAATTTATGGTAATATTTCGCTGTCGACAGCCATATCTATAGCTAAATCAATAACTTAAAAAATAAATATGTATAAACTTAAATTGAAGAATTTTTTTATTGTTACATTCTTAATTAGCACTGCAAATATTTTTGCTGCTTTGCCAGAAAACATATCCGATCTTGTAGATGAATCAGCTCCTGCGGTAGTCAATATAACTGCAAAAAAAGAAGTTTCTCAAAGATCGTCATATGGTTATGGTGGAATACCTGATGAGATGCTTGAAAGATTTGGCATACCAAGAGAATTCAGAGAAATGCCTCAGCAAAAGAGAGAAGCTGTTTCATTTGGATCTGGCTTTATTTTGAAAGAAAACTATATTATGACCAACTTTCATGTAGTTGAAGATGCTACTGAGGTAGTAGTTTCTTTGTCAGATAGAAGAGAGTTTATAGCAGAAGTTATTGGAGTTGATCCTTTATCAGATCTTGCAGTGCTCGAAGTTAAAGGAAAAAATCTTCCGTCAGTTGATGTTGGTAATAGTGATGAATTAAAAGTTGGTGATTGGGTTATTGCAATAGGCTCACCATTTAGCTTTGATTTTTCAGTTACTGCTGGGATTGTTAGTGCAAAAGGAAGAAGCATACAGAATAATAATATTGGTAATTATGTTCCATTCCTTCAAACAGATGTCGCAATTAACCCTGGTAATTCAGGAGGACCTTTATTCAATTTAGATGGAGAAGTTGTTGGAATTAATTCTCAGATTTACTCAAGAAGTGGAGGATATCAAGGCCTTGCTTTTGCAATACCAATTAATGTGGCAATTGATGTTGCAGATCAGATCATATTAAGCGGTGAGGTTTCTCGCGGATACCTTGGAGTGAGAATGAGTGAAGTTGATAGTGATCTTGCTGATGCATTAGGAATGAAAAAACCATATGGGGCATTAATCAATGATGTTGAGGAGGGCGAGTCTGCAGATTTAGCAGGGCTGATCCCAGGTGATGTAATTATAGAATTTGATGACAAACAAATTAAATTTAGTACAGATCTACCTCATGTTGTTGGTCAAATTAAACCAAATACTGAAGCACTTGCAAAAGTTATAAGAGATGGAGAAGAGATAAGTCTGGAATTTATATTGGGAGAACTTCCTGTAAATAGCGACACATTTATTCCTGCAAAAACACAAACTTCTTCAGATCCAATCGGGATAAAAGTAGCTGATTTAGATAGAGATAATCCTTCAATGGCAAATATGCCAGATGGCGTTATTGTTTCTAGAGTAAATCCTAATTCACCTGCTTCTGGAAAAGTAAACAGAGGTGATGTAATCACAATGATTCAATTTAAAGGTAAAAAATATGAGGTCTTCAATGTTAAATCCTTTAATGATGCTCTAGAAAACTTTTCTACAGGAGACAAAGTTGCCGTTCATCTCATTAGAAGTGGTAATAGATTTATTCGCTCAATCACTCTTAACTAGAACCTATCATAAGTTACTTATTTGCATGATTTGCTTGTAAAATAGCAGCAAATTATGAAGAACATTAGAAATTTCTCAGTTATAGCTCATATCGATCATGGTAAATCTACTTTATCTGATAGATTAATTGAATACTGTGGAGGCCTTTCCTCAAGAGAAATGGCAGATCAAATTCTCGATTCA
This sequence comes from uncultured SAR86 cluster bacterium, assembly GCA_902517425.1. Lineage (GTDB taxonomy): Bacteria > Pseudomonadota > Gammaproteobacteria > Magnimaribacterales > D2472 > SAR86A. The sequence goes on from CABYCI010000015.1 coordinate 22,242, forward strand.
ATGGACATTGAAAGAGAAAGAGGGATAACTATTAAAGCTCAAGCCGTTTCTCTTACCTATAAAAAAGATGGAAAGAGCTATCTTTTAAATTTTATTGATACTCCTGGACATGTTGACTTTTCGTATGAAGTATCTAGATCTTTGTCAGCATGTGAAGGTGCTTTACTAGTGGTTGACGGATCCCAAGGCGTTGAAGCGCAAACACTTGCAAATTGTTATACAGCAGTTGAAGAGGGTTTAGAAGTATTACCAGTGATTAACAAAATTGATTTACCTCAAGCTGAGCCGGAAAGAGTTAAGTTAGAAATTGAGGAAATGGTAGGTATAAATGCAACTGAAGCACCTCTTGTAAGTGCAAAGACTGGTGAGGGCGTTGAAAATCTTTTAGATCAATTAGTTACTAATATTCCAAGTCCTGTAGGTGATCCAAATGCAAATCTTCAAGCTTTAATAGTAGACTCTTGGTTTGATTCATACTTAGGCATTGTTTCTTTGATTAGAATAAAGAATGGAACCCTCAAGGTAGGGCAAAAATTTGTAATACACTCCACTGGTCAAACTCATGTAGTAGATGATATTGGCATCTTTTCTCCAAAAAAGGTTTCCAAAGGACAATTAGCAGCTGGAGAGGTGGGATATTTAGTTGCAGGTATTAAAGATATAAAGGGAGCTCCAGTCGGAGATACTGTTATTGACTCAAATGATGAGGCAACAGAAGCATTAGCTGGCTTTAAAAAAGTTAATCCCAAAGTTTTTGCATCAATATTTACTTTAAATTCTGATGATTATGAAAAATTTAGAGACGCCTTATCTAAGCTTGTTTTAAATGATTCTTCTTTAATATATGAGCCTGAAGTTTCAGACGCACTGGGCTTTGGATTCAGATGTGGATTTTTAGGAACTCTTCATATGGAAGTTGTGAGGGAGAGACTTGAAAGAGAGTACGATCTAGATCTAATTTCAACGGCACCTTCTGTAGAATACGAGGTCCTTAAAACGGATGGAACATTATTGAAATGTGATAATCCATCTCAACTACCATTACCTAATGAAATAGATGAAATAAGAGAACCAGTTGTAAATACAACAATTATTTCTCCAAATGAGTACATAGGAAACATTATTACTTTATGTGCGTCTAAAAGAGGAATTCAAAAAGATATGAAATATTTTGGCAATCAAGTTTCAATAGTTTTTGAGATGCCATTATCATCAGTGATTATAGATTTCTTTGATCAAATTAAGTCCTCAACAAAAGGTTTTGCATCTATAGAATATCAATTAATTGGGTTTCAAAAATCTGATTTAACAAAAATAGATGTCCTTATAAATAATAATAAGATTGATGCTTTATCTATGATTGTTCATAAATCTTTTTCAACATCCAAGGCCAGAGAAATTGCAAAAAATTTACAAAAATTAATTCCTAGACAGATGTTTGATGTTCCAATTCAAGTTGCACTTGGTGCTAAAATCATCTCTAGAGAGACAGTTAAAGCTTACAGAAAAAATGTGACGGCAAAATTGTATGGCGGTGATGTAACTAGAAAAATGAAATTATTAGAAAAACAGAAAAAAGGTAAGAAGAAAATGAAACAACTTGGCAAAGTTTCTATACCTCAAGATGCCTTTTTAAATTACTTCAATTCAGAGGAATAGAATGATTAGCGATCCCTTATTTATCATTGGAATCTTAGGAATGACATTATGTTTGATCACATGGATAAGATTTAATATCAATGATCAAGAGGCCGAACCTTTTGTTATCAAATACCTATCATCAATTAGCTTTATATCAGGCATAGCTTTGTTATTGAGTATTTTTTATAACTCGGGAGATCTTGGTATTGTTTTACTGGCATTTTCAATCATTGCTTTAATTGTAATGATTTGTGGTTATTATTTTAAAAATACTGAAATAATATCAACTTCAAGAGGGTATCTAATCCCAATTTTCGTGATATTTGTATTGAGAACTTTCCTATATGAGCCCTATCAGATTCCATCGGGTTCCATGGAGCCACAATTAAAAAAAGGAGATTTTCTATTAGTTAATAAATATGCTTATGGTATTAAGGTTAATAGAATTGGAATACCTAAAGTATTAAAAAAAGATCCACAGTATGGCGACCCTGTCGTAATAATTCCCCCTCACAATCCTGTTCCTTATATCAAGCGATTAATTGGTAAACCAGGAGA
>CABYCI010000016.1 GCA_902517425.1 uncultured SAR86 cluster bacterium
AAGATATAACTTTTTTAGATTCAAAATCATGGATTCAAACAATACCTAATTATGAAAACAGTAAATATTTATCGTATTCAGATACTAGTAATTATGGTTTTTATATGAAGTTTTATAAAAAGAGGTTTTTGCATATAGAGCTTATTGGATACCTTGAGGAACAAAATAATATATACAATAGATTTATTAATATTGAAGATAGAATTTTTAATGAAGGTGTATACTTTTTTGATCACCCCTATTTTGGAATGATTGTTTCGATCAATGAAATTTAGTTATTTATAATATGCATTATCATCAATTGAGTGATCGGTAAGATCTTTAACTGATTTAACTTCAGGGATTTGCTCAATAAGAGTTTTTTCAATTCCATCTTTTAGTGTCACATCAACCATGCCACAGCCTTGACAACCACCTCCAAATTGAAGAACGGCTTCATTATTTGTATTAAATTCTACAAGACTTACTTCGCCACCATGAGATTCAAGCATTGGATTAATTTCATTATAAATTACATAATTAATTCGATCTTCGACCGAACTATCAGGTGAAACATTTGGAAGCCTTGCATTTGGGGCTTTTATAGTTAGTTGCCCACCGAACGTATCGTTATCAAAATTTACTTCACAGTCTTTTAAAAAAGGCACACTTCTTTTTTCGATATTTACACTTACAAGATCAAGATTAAGAATCATATCGTCTGGCATAGCTTCATCTGGTTTACAATAAGCTAAACAAGTTTCAGCTTTAGGTGTTCCTGGATCAGAAATGAAAATTCTTATTGATAAATCAGTTTCATTTTTATCATCGATAAGTTTTGCCAGATACTCCTCTGCAGATTTAGTTATGTTAATAATTTCATTCATAAAATATGTGGTTTAGTAGAATTATAAGTTCTTTTTTTGGAATAAGAAAAAAAACTGACTTAGATAAAGATTTAAACAATATAACATTAAAGAAAATAATAATTCTTTTTATAATCTTAAATCTCTTATTTATATCAATTGTTTTACTAATAACTGAGTTATTTATTAGTAACTAATGAACAAATTTACAAAATTTAATTCAGATATTTCAAATAATTATTCTAAAAGAATACGTGCGCATTTAAGTCCGGTACATTCATATAGATCAAGATGTGAGTTTGGTTATTCAAAAGAATCTTATGTAATGCATAAAAATAATTCTAAAATATATCTTGAAGAGTTTGACGTTGCTGTTATATCCATAAAGCAGCTAATGCCAATTTTACTAAAACTAATTAATAATTCGATTGAAATAAAACATAAACTCTTTCAAATAAATTTTAGATCTAGTTCATCAAATAAGGTTTTGATTACTTTAATTTATCATAAAAATATTTCTGATAATTTAGTTGATGAAATTAAAGAAATTATAAATCTTTTAGATGTTGATATCATAATTAGAGCTAAAAATAGTATTCATCCAAGCAAAGATATTTATCTCCAAGGTTTTATTACATCTAAAAATTTAAAGATTTATCAGACCGATAATTCTTTCTATCAACCTAATAGATATTTATTACCTAAGATGATAAATAAGGTAAGCTCATTAATAGAAAATCCTAAGGATTTAATAGAGCTATACTGCGGAGTTGGAACTTTCACTCTATCGCTATCAGAATTATTTAAAAATGTATTCGCTACTGAGAATGATAGAAAGTCCTTTAAATGTCTTAATAAGGCAATCATAGATAATAATTTATCAAACATAAATTGTGCTCGACTTTCATCAACTGAGGTTGAGGAGCTTTTTAATGGTAGGAAATTTCGAAGAATGGATGGAATAAATATAAAAAAATATAATTTTTCACATATATTAGTCGACCCTCCAAGGAGTGGTTTAACCGAAGAGGTTATTAAACTATTAAGTAGGTTTAAAAATATAATTTATATTTCATGCAGTCCTGAAACTTATATAAGAGATATAAAGTTATTGAAAGATCACAAAATCAAAAATATTGAAGTATTTGATCAATTTCCAAACACAAAACATTTAGAAATAGTCTCAATTCTTTCAATCAATTGATTTGATTTCTATATAGTCGATTATAAATCTACCTTTATCAGGGTTAGATAAATTTGAACATTGCTCGTCGTTACAATACTTCGATTGATCTATTTGATTTGAATCAAAATTACCACCTGAAGCAACGTTAAATAATAAATAAAATTCTTCATTAAATGGGTAATTAGCATTATTAAACGGGGTTGAGTTTTTACCTTCAGAATAAAAAGGTTCACTGTTTGTATCAAGATACATTTCAATAGCATCTTCTATCCATTTAAATGTAATGGAATGAAATTTATCCTGAAAATTAACATTTATTGGAACAGTAACTTCATGACTTATGTATTGATTAGAATTATTACTATTAGCAAAATGTATAGCTGCTCCTATCGCTTGAGGTACCCTACCTCTAGCTTCCATTAAATCAATTTCACCATCTTGTGGCCACGTTTTATTTCCCTCTATAAATCCTTGAGGCAGCATCCAAATTGCCGGCCAATGACCAGTTCCATCTGGTACTTTAAAACAGACAGTAATTTCATTTCCAGGATTAACAATCTTATTTGAAGATGTGATGATTCTTGCTGAGGTATATTCCCATGTTGTCTGACATTCTTTATCACTGCAATAAGGATCAGGAAATGGGTTAGTAATATCATATATTGGTTGAATTTTTAAGAATCCATCTTCAATGAAAGCATTCTCAGTTGAGTTTGTTTCTGAAATGTAGTTTTTAGCATAGCCTTCACCAGGGCCAGTATAATATTGTTGCTCGTTGTTACCCCAACCAGCTATCCAAGTTCCATTAACAAAAAAACCGTTTCCTAGTTGATAGGTATATATATCAGGATTGATAATAGAAGTTTCAAAATGATCTATCCAATAAGAACTAGAATTATTATTTGGTGATTTGCAATATGATTCTTTATCTGTTTCATAGATATCGTTATTTGTTTCTATTACTTCAACCGATACAATGGAATTAACAGAATTAGAGTTATTTTGTCCATAGCATGTTAATACAAATGAGTAAGTTTTAGTTTGAGTTAGATTTAAAGATTCCGATCCGCTTGAACTCTTATCTCCATTCCAATCTCCACTTGCACTGCAGGATGATGTATTTATTGATTGCCATGATAATAAAATTGACTCATTTACAGTAATAGATGAAGAAGATGAATCAAATGCTGTAATAGATGGATAAAATTCCATTTCATTAACAGATGAACCAGCAGAACCACCACCACAGGAGATTATAAAAAAGATAAAAATATATCTAAAGAAATACATTCGATGTTTAGCTATTATTTAATCTTAAAATCGTCAGATAATAATTTCATTTCCTTCCTGAGAGCGAACATAGCTATCAAATTAGGTATAGAAACGAGTGCTACAACCACATAGGCTATATTCCAAACAACTGTTGTATCTATTACAGCTGCAAGAACAAAACATAAAACATAAAAGTTTCTATACCAAACAACTCCTTTTTCACCAAAAATATATGCTGTTGATCTATCTCCGTAATAACACCAAGTGATTGCTGTTGAGAAAGCAAATAATAATAATGCTATTGCGACTAATTTACCTCCATATTGCCCTAAAATTCCTTGAGAAAATGCCTTAGCAGTAAGCTCTGCAGAACTTACTAATGATTTTCCTTTAAAAGTAGATTGTTCACTTACCTTTCCATCTTTAACATTTAATACACCTGTAAATAAAGTACCTTCAGATAAGATGGTTATATCTTCGGCGATTGACCTTGAATGGATAATTGTTATGTTGTCTGAGCTTAAAACTCCATTATTAATATTTAGTGCGCCGGTATATTCTCTTACGTTTGAATCTAGCGATTGAACATATTTTGTTAATTCATCAATATGATTTGGGTAAATATAATCACCCTCAATATTCTTTTCATCACTATAAATACCTTCAAGTATTACCATGTCAGTTTTTGAGAATGTTGTGTCAAACTTTTGAGTCCAAACACCGCTAGATAATATTACTAATGCGGTCACACTACAGACAACAAGTGTATCTATAAATGGTTCCAAGATAGAAACTACACCTTGATCAATAGATTTATTCTTTGATGATGCATGGGCTATTGGTGATGATCCTTGACCTGCCTCATTCGAATATAGACCTCTAGCAACACCATATTTTAAACTCATTGCAAAACTTGCACCAAGAAAACCACCAACAGCAGCTGAGCCAGTAAATACTTGTGCGAAGATTGCATTAAACGAAGGAATAATATTTTGATAATTTTCAATTAAGATAATTAAAGCTCCACCAAAATATATTAAGCCCATTATTGGTATAATTTTGCTTGCTACAGAGGCTATTCTTTTTATACCACCAATAATAATAATCCAAAGCAAAGCGCCTAAAAATAGACCAGTAAATAATTTTGGAACAGCAAATTCAGTATTCATTACTAATGCTATATTATTTATCTGTGGCATATTTCCTGATCCTATCGCTGTTATCATCATTAAAAATGCAAACAAGATAGCTATCCATTTAGAAGGTAAATTTATACCTCGAATATTTATGTTAAGACCCTTTTCAATATAGTACATAGGTCCTCCAGATATTGATCCATCAGCTAATTTAGTTCTATATTTATGACCTAAAGTGACCTCAACATACTTGGTTGTCATTCCAAAAATTGCTGTTATCCACATCCAAAATATAGCTGCAGGGCCGCCTGTCCATATCGCTAGTGCAACACCGCCAATATTTCCTGTACCTACTGCACCAGACATAGCAGTGGTAAGTGCTTGGAATCCTGTAGTCTCACCATCTGATTCAGAAGTGCTAGTTTTACCAGATACTATCTTTAGGGCGCTATTAAAATATTTAAATTGAGGAAATCCTAGATAAATAGTGAAGAAAATACCTGTACCAATTAATAAAGCAGGAAACCACCAGGAACCACTTAAATTTGCATCTAATAAGAGTAAAAAATCATTAAATTTATCCATAATATTATTCCGTGTATTTTTCGATCAAATCAGTATAACCACCAATGAGCTGATCATCTATAAATATTTGAGGTAGTGTTCTTGCGTAAGGATTTCTTTTCATCATCTCATCAAAAATCTTTGGATCATCTGTGCTATAAACATCATAATTTATATTTTTAGAATCAAAAAAATTCATAGCCATAACACAATATGAGCAATTAGATTTTGAATAAATTTCAACTTTTTTAACCATAAATTAATTATAATGAAAATATGTCATTATTTAACCTTAAAAATAAATCTATTTTGATTACAGGATCATCTAGAGGTATAGGTAAATCTATTGCTCACCAATGCGCCTTACATGGAGCTAATGTAATAATATCAAGTCGAAAGTTAGACGCATGTGAAAAAACTGCAAACGAAATAAACAATGAGGTCGGGAATGAAGTAGCATTTCCTATTGCCGCTAACATAAGCGATGAAAGTCAGTTAGATCTGTTAGTAGAATCTACAAGAAAAAAATTAGGCAAAATTGATGTATTAATTTGTAATGCTGCTACAAACCCTTTCATGGGATCTATGTTAGATATGCCATCTGAAAAATTTGATAAAGTTATGAACAATAATATTAAGTCTAATCAAGTTTTATGTAATTTAGTTTTACCAGAAATGATCGATAGAAATGATGGGGTAATAATTATAATTTCAAGTATTGCAGCGATAAAAGGAAGCCCAATTCTAGGTGCCTACAATATCAGTAAAGCAGCTGACGTAATGATTGTAAAAAATATAGCCGCAGAATTTGGTAATAAAAACATAAGAGCAAACTCTATTGCACCAGGATTAATAAAAACTAATTTTGCAAAAGCATTATGGGAAAGTCCTGATATTCTTAAAGCTGTTTTAAGCACAACACCAATGCAAAGAATTGGTGAGCCAAATGAAATAGCTGGTGTAGCAGTTATGTTAGCCTCAGACGCTGGCAATTATATTAATGGACAAACAATAGTAGTTGATGGTGGAACTACTATATCTTAATAGAATTCTTAAGTTCACTTAAATAATAATTTAGAACATGAGTTTCATTTATATGAGGAACCTTAAAATAATCATACCGTAAAGAATTAAGCTCATTCATTAAATTAGATATTTTTAAATTATTGAAGGTCGATGTATTAAATACTTTATATACTCCAGATAGTTCCTCAGACAATAATCTAGATTTAAGAATTATCTTTAAAAACTCTATTAGGTAATTAATTTTCATAATTAAGTCTATATCTAAAAAAATTATGTTTTTAATTGTAATATTTGTATCAGAAGTACTAGATATAAAATCTGAAATAATCTTAATAAATTCTTTAAAATTTTGATGTTGATTATTCTCAAGATCCATCAATATCTTTAGTGGTGAAATAAAACTGGGGAAATCTGTACCATTCACGTCAGAAACCCCATTATTCATCAACCATTCATTTAAATCAGATATTTTTAGTGGTGGTATATTTATAACCTGACACCTACTATAAATTGTATTTAGAAGACATTTAGGCCTATTTGTAATCATTATGATATAAGAATTAGGATATGGTTCTTCTAAGGATTTAAGAAGCGCGTTTTGGCTTTCATCATTCATTGTCTGTGCATTAACAATTACAGCAACTTTATTTTTTGAGATTGATGGTGTTTTGGAAAGAAAGTCATTTATATTGCGTTGACCTTTTTCATCATCCCACTTATTTTTTCTAAATGTAATATTGTGAAGTAAAACCTTATCATTATTTAAATAAAAGTAATCTGGATGACTATTAGAATTAACTAAATCAATATTATCTATATTAGTAGTTTTATTTATAAGTAGTTTTGCAGATATATCATTAGCTAGAATTTTTTTTTCCTATGCCATCAGGACCAGAAATAATTATTCCATGAGGTAAATTATTAAAATTTATTCTTAATAAAATCTCATTTATCCATGGCAATACAGGAGATTTTGTATTCATAGATTTATATTTTGGATAATATCATTATGAATTTCTTCAATGGTGTTAGAACCATCAATAATAATAAACCTATCTTCATTATTTTTAGCTATTTCTAAATAACCATCACGAACTTTATTAAAAAAAACATTTCCTGATGATTCAATTCTGTCAATTTTATCATTAATTTTTCTTGCAAATCCCTCCTCTACTGATATATCAATAAGAATACTAAGATCTGGTATAGGACAATCAATGAAATCTATAAGACTTTTAATAAATTGTAATGAGAGATCTCTCCCATAACCTTGATAAGCTAGTGATGCATCAAAGAACCTATCAAGTAGAATATAGTCAGCAGAGGAATTGTTAATTTTTTTATTAACTAGCTCTGATCGTGCAGAAAACATTAATAATAATTCTGTTTTACTTGATAAATCATATTGGTCATCTAATAAAATATCTCTAATTTTCTCACCAGAAAGAGTTGACCCGGGTTCTCTATAAATTTCAACTTCTTTTGAATTTTTTTCTAAAAATTTTTTAAGTAAGTCGATTTGTGTGCTTTTGCCAACACCTTCTATTCCTTCAAAAGAGATTATATTCACTGATCAAGCCCTAATTCTTTTATTTTATTTAAATGTTCTTTATATGTTTTAGAAAAGTAATGAGAATTTTTTGAATCCGCCACAAAAAATAAATAGTCATCAGGTTTGCCATTGAACGCAGCTAATATTGATGATCTAGATGATACTGCTATTGGTGATGGAGGTAGTCCTTTTATCATATATGTATTGTATTTATTGTTTTTATTAAGAATATCAGATTTTTTAATATCTCCGTCAAAATTAGGTAACAAACCATAAATAATAGTTGGATCTGCTTGAAGCTTCATATTAATTGATATTCTTTTTAAAAATACTCCTGCAATTTTAGCCTTCTCAATATTGTTTCCAGCTTCTTTTTCAATTATTGATGCCAAAATTAATAGTTCGTTTTTTGATAATGAAGAATTATTGTTTAATGGTAATGATTTTATAAATACACTCATTCGTTTAGAACTTTTATTTAGGATTTCAGATGCATTCATCCCTTTTTTATAAAAGTATGTATCTGGATATAATATTCCTTCAAGATATGGAAAATCACTATCTAAGCATTCAAGGTAACTGCAGTCATTTATTAAATACGATGAATTAATCTGCTCCTCTATGTCAAAAAGGTTTGAGCCTTCTAAAATTTTAAATTTATGTGTAACTGTGTCACCTTCTGCCATTCCAGAAATAATTTCCTTCATAGTTTTATTTTCTATGTTGTATTCACCAATTTTTAATGAGGAAATGTTTTGTGATAATAAGTATATTTTTAAAAAAATCTTATTGATTTGAGAATGATAAGAAAATTTAGATACAACTTGATTAATAGATTCACCAGGAATTATTTCAATATCTTTTTTGTTACCACTTGGAATATCATTTATAAACGCAAAATATGGAGCAATAAGTGATATTGATAAAAAGGCTAAGAAAAAAATTAATTTAATGAAACGCATTATAAAATTTTAAATAACAAAAGTTATTTAAACAATTAAATTAATATTTAATGAATTAAGAATTCGAATTTATATAATCTACAGCTTCATTAACAGTTGAGATTTTTTCGGCATCCTCATCAGCAATTTCTAGATCAAACTCTTCTTCTAATGCCATTACTAATTCAACAGTATCAAGTGAATCCGCGCCTAGATCATCAACAAAGGATGAATCATTTTGAATTTCTTCTAATGATTTTCCTAATTGATCGCTTACAATTTTTTTGACTCTATCTTCAACACTCATAATATCTCCATAACCCTATACTGAATTTGACACATTTTACATCTATTAGTTCAAAGATGCACATAAATTTAATACATCAACAATCCACCATCCACTGATATTGTCTGACCAGTAATATAGGATGCTTCGTCTGATGCAAGAAACATTACAAGTTCAGATATATCGCTTGTAACACCAATTCTTCCAAGAGGAATATTATTAATAATTTTATCTTTAGCATCATTGTCTAAAAATGATGTCATATCAGTATCTATATATCCTGGAGCAACTGAATTAACTGTTATATTTCTTGAACCTACCTCTTTTGCTAAAGATTTAGTAAATCCAGTTAAGGCAGCTTTTGAAGATGCATAATTAACCTGACCAGGATTTCCCATTAATCCTGAAACAGATGAAATATTAATTATTCTTCCGCTTTTATTTTTGATCATGTTCTTAATAAAGATTTTTGATAAGTTAAATGTTCCTGTGAGATTAGTCTCAATTACATTATCCCAATCTTCATCTTTCATTCTCATAAAAATTTGATCAGCAGTTATACCAGCATTATTTATAAGTATATTAGGTAATAGATTTTCAGACTTTAAATAATCAAAACAATCTTTTATATCATTTCTAGAAGTAATATCTAGCTTAAGAGGAATAAAATTATCTAAGTTATCATCAATACTGAAGTCGCTTCTTGAGGTTCCTATAACCTTGTAACCATTATTAGCAAAAAGCAGTGCAATATCTTTTCCGATTCCACGTGAGGCACCAGATATAAATACATTTTCTTTTGTCATAATATTTCTTCTATCTCACTAATAAAATTATTTGATGAAGTTGAATATATATTATCAATATCATTAGTTTTTGCTAGGCCACATAATATATTCTTGGGTCCGCATTCTATAAATATTCCGTCCTTAGTTCTAATATAAGCCATTATTTTTGACCATTGAACTGGTTGTGTTAACTGCATAATTAATTTGTTTCTAATCGATGCGATATCCTCAGACGTTTTAGCATCTAAATTATGAATCAGTTCATACTTAGTATTGTGTATATTTATTTGTTCTAAAACTAGAGATAGTTTTTTCGCTGCCTCTTTCATTAGTTCACAATGAGATGGCACACTTACATTTAGTTTAATACATCTCTTTACATCGTTATCTTTTAAATACTTTATAGCTAACTCTACAGCTTCATTCTCACCAGCAATAACAACCTGTTTAGAAGAATTAATATTTGCCGGGGACACTATCTTTTTTAATTTTAATGAAGCTTTGAGACAACAATCTTCAATGGTTTCATTATCCGTATTCAAAATAGCGTACATAGAACCTGATAATGAACCCTCCATATATAGTCCTCGTTTATGTACCGTTTGCAAGGCATCTTTAAGGCTTATAGATTCAGCTGCAACTAATGCTGTATATTCTCCCAAAGAATGACCACATAAAAGATTTGGTTCAATGTTTAACTTATCTACAATAAATCGATATTCTAAGTATGAAGTTAATAAAATTGCAGGTTGTGTTATAGATGTCCTATTAAGATCTTCTTCGCTTCCGTTTTTAATAATGTCCAATAAATTAAAGTTCAACGATTCTTTAATCTCATCTTTAAAAATATCAATAAAATCTGTTGGTAAATGATCTAACATACCAATAAATTGTGAACCCTGACCAGGGAATGCGATTGTTATATGCCTAGGCATAACTATGATGTTACTTCTTCAGACTCTTCTTTAATAGGTTTACGCAAATCTTTTATTAATCTACCTTTATAAAAGCCATCTTTTGTCATTTGATGACGTAAGTGCTTTTCTCCAGAAACTGGATCCACAGATAATGTATTTTTCTTTAAAGCATCATGAGAACGTCTTTGCCCTCTTCTTGATCTTGTTACTTTACTTTTTTGTACTGCCATAAATAAGCCCTTTAAAAAACGCTATCCTAACAAAGTTTAATTGATAATAATAGGTATTTTATTCAAGTTCATCAATCATAATCTTAAAACTTTGAGGCAAATCTGCATATATTTCGATTTTGTTTGAGCTTATGTCTTTAAAAATAATAGATTTAGAATGAAGTGCTATTTTCTTGGTCGTTATATTAGTTAATGATTTGTTAAAAATATTGTCACCATACTTATCATCAAATAAAACGGGATGATTTATTGAAGAAGCATGTAGCCTAATTTGATGCGTTCTTCCGCTATATATTTGAACTTCAACAAATGTACAATTTTTTAGATTTTTAATAATTTTAAATTTAGATAATGAATTTTTTATTTTTAGTGGATCTTCTTTGTAAATGGGTGTATCTATTTTTATATTTTTCTTAAGATTGCCAACTAGAATTGCATTATATGTCTTAGTTATATTTTGATTTTTTAGTGTTTCATTGAAATGCTTTACAGACTTTTTATTTTTAGCAAATACTATACATCCTGTAGTGTCTTTATCTAACCGATGACATAAATCTATATTCTCACCAAATTTCTTTCTAACAATATCAATCAAACCCACGAAGTGTTTTGTTCCACCATGTACACTAATACCTTTATTTTTATTTAATATTAGATAATTAGCATCCTCATATAAGATATCTGAAATATGATTTTTAATATCCTTTTTTTCAATAATCTTGTTTATTGTCTCGCTAGTATCAAGATTTGGAGGTATACGAATCAAATCATTTATGCATAATTTATAATGCGCTTTAATCCTAGAGGAATTAACCCTAACTTCACCTTTTCTAATTATTTTATAAATTTTACTTTTGGGGACTGATTTATAAATTGATAATAGATAATTATCTATTCGCCTACCTTCATTATCAGCATTAACCTTCAATTTTTTGACAGACATATTACAAATCTATAGGATATACTCCTAAATAACTAGGAAATGCCTAGTTTAATTAAAGAAAGATAATTACAACAGTTAAATATTTCAACCTTTAAATGGGTTAATCAAGTTAGCAGAACTACGTAAGACTAACTGATAGAAGCTTAGAAAAGCATACTGCTGACTTATCTTCCTAATTTATAGGGAGAAAAAATGAAAAGAATTCTAATAAACTCATCATATGGTGATGAACTTCGCGTAGCTCTAGTTGATGGTGCTAAGTTATATGATTTTGATACAGAATCACCAGATAAGACCCTTCTAAAGGGAAGTATATTTAAAGCAACTGTTTCGCGAATTGAATCAAGCTTAGATGCTGCATTTGTCAATTTTGGATCAGAAAGACATGGTTTCTTACCTCTTAAAGACCTATCTAGTGAATTCTATAAGAAAGATAAAAAAGGTAAATTCAACTGCACACTCCAAGAAGGTCAAGAGATTATTGTTCAAGTTACAAAAGAAGAAAGAGGATCAAAGGGAGCGGCACTAACAACTCAAATTGGCCTAGCTGGTCGTTTTCTAGTTCTAATTCCAAATTCATCTAGATCAGGTGGTATATCAAGAAGAATAAGTGGCGAAGAGCGAGATCAAATTAAAAATACACTAGATAAACTTAATATTCCTGACAATATGAGTGCGATTGTCCGTACTAATGGGTTAGGAAGATCGGCAGAAGAACTTAGTTTAGATATGGCTTACTTACTTGCACTTTGGGATGAGATTAATAATACAGCTCCGAATGCGACATCACCCTCATTAATATTTCGTGATGATAAATTGATTGTGCGAGTCGTTAGAGATTACTTTAAAGATGATATTGAAGAAATATTAATAGATGATAATGAAGTTTACCAAGAAGCTAAAGAGTTTATAGAAGCTGTAATACCTGATCATGCTGAAAAAGTTAAATTTTATAATGAAGAAATACCCCTATTTAATAGATATCAAATAGAGTCACAAATTGAATTAGCTTTTCAAAGAGAAATATCTCTTAATTCAGGCGGCTCTATCGTTATAGACCCTACTGAAGCAATGACTGCCATTGATATAAATTCTGCAAGATCAACAAAAGGCAAAGATATAGAAGAAACTGCTTATAAAACAAATCTTGAGGCAGCTAGAGAAATTGCTAGACAGCTACGGCTAAGAGATGTTGGAGGATTGGTTGTCATAGATTTTATTGATATGACTAATGAAGATAACCAAAATAAAATTGAATCTGCTTTTAGAAAAGCGGTTTATTCAGATAGAGCAAGAGTTCAAATATCAAATATTTCTAGATTTGGTTTGTTAGAAGTTTCTAGACAAAGACTAAGGCCGTCACTAAATGAATCATATGATATAGAGCACGTTTTAGTAAGAGGTCCTAGGTCTCTTGGTCAATCAATTTTAAGAATAGTTGGCGAAGATGCCGCTAAAGATAATACAGGTGAAATACATGTTTATGTGCCTGCAGATGTCGCAAGCTATCTGTTAAATGAAAAACGATATGACATTATTAACATAGAAAAAACAAATAAAATTAAGATTCTTGTAATAGCAGATCCATACAAATCAAGACCTTATTACAAAGTAATAAGAATTAAAAGCTCAGATGCCACTTTACAAGATTCATACAAGTTAACGCCAAATAGTCCAGAACCTGATACAGACTGGAGAGATAGCAAAAACCAATCTAAAGTTATGAAGCCACTAGTTAGCGGAGTTAAGCCGCCTAAAATGCCAAAAAGAAAACAAGAAGGATTAATAAAGTGGTTAAAATCATTCGCTGGCATAAATGAAGATGATAAAAAAGTAACTAAAAAAATTGTTAAAAAAAATATAAGAAGAAATAACAAACCTAGATCTAATTCTTCAAATACTAGAAAGAACTTTAAAAATAAAAATAATCAAAATTTAAATAAATCAAAGACTGAGAAATCATCAAACACTTCAAAGCCATTAGATAAGACGAAATCAAAACCTCAAAATAATAATATAAAAAAACCCATTAAAGTTAATAAAGAGGTAAAAAAGGATATACCTAAGAAACCAAATATTAAAAAAGATATCAAAAAGGATCCTAAAAGAAAAAATGAAGCAGTTGTAAAAAAAGAATCGCCGATTAAAGAAATTGTTAAAGAAAAGAAAGTAAAAAAAGCTATTCCAATGAGGGCTAAGAATGATCCTCGACAAAAGAACTGATTAATTGACCCGATAAACTTGTTTGCGGCGGAACATATGGTAAACCTGAAGCTTTATACCATGCAGCCTCAGCAATTTCATCTTCATCAACTTTAATGGTTCCAGAATCATATTCGCATGTGAAACCTAACATTAGTTGTGATGGAAACGGCCAAGGTTGACTTCCAAAATATTTAATATTTTTAACATTAATACTAACTTCTTCAAGAACTTCTCTTTTAACAGTTTCTTCAGCTGACTCTGAGACTTCAACAAAACCTGCTAAAACACTATACAAGCCTTTAGGAAACATATTATTTCTTGCAAGAAGAATCTCGTCATCTCTGATTACCATAGCTAGCACACAAGGTGATATAGATGGATAAATCATTGCAGAAGATGTTGGACAAAATAAACTTTGTTCTTTTGAATCAAATTTATTTAACTCACCTGAATAACCAGAATATTTATTACTTTTAATCCAATGTAATAATTGATTTGCTCTTCCCATTAATACAATTTCATCCGGTTTTAAGATTGAAAGTAAGTGTCTTGTATCTAATTCATTTATGTCTTTATAACCAATATTTATATTGTTACTACATTTAGTTATATCTAATGCATAGATATTGGTGTCATTATTTTTGGCAATACCAATAAGTGTTGAGTTATTAAAATCAATATCTAAAAATTTGCCATCAAGCAAGAAAGTTTTTAGCTCTGGTTCGTATAAAATTTTATTATCTTTAAATACGATAAATGAATTATCATCTTTAATATTAATATCTAAAAATCTTTCAAAATTCATAATAAATCAGTTTAAAATAAGACACATGTTAAAAGAAATACAAAATTTATTCCTAGGTAGTGCTCCAGGATGGTACAAGTCTATCATAATCGGTTTCTTAGTTATTAACCCAATATTATTATTTATACTTAACTCTGCTGGGCTAAATGGTAATTTTATTATTGGTTGGGTGTTTTTAATTGAATTTATATTTACCCTTGCTTTAGCACTTAATTGCTATCCTCTTCAACCGGGTGGTTTACTCGCTCTGCAGGCAATAGTTTTAGGACTAACTTCAACTAAGTCTGTTTTTCATGAAATAGAAAATAATCTTGAAGTAATTTTATTACTAGTGTTTATGGTGGCTGGTATTTATTTTATGAAAAATTTAATGTTAACAATATTTACAAAACTATTGTTAAATGTTCGATCAAAGACAACTCTCTCTTTAATGTTTTGTATTTCGGCAGCAGTGTTGTCAGCATTCTTAGATGCCTTAACTGTTACAGCTGTTCTGATAGGAGTAACAATAGGTTTTTATAGAATTTATCATACTGTGGCATCTGGAAAAAATTTTTCTGATCAATCACATGATTATCATATCGATGGAGCTTTGAATCCTGTATCGATTGAGGAACTTGAAAAATTTAAAGGATTCTTAAGAGATCTTGTAATGCATGGAGCTGTTGGAACAGCTTTAGGTGGTGTTTGCACTATAGTTGGAGAACCACAAAATTTATTAATTGCGACCATTGCAGGTTGGGAATTTACTGAATTCTTTTTAAGAATGGCACCAATCACAATGCCAGTTTTTTTTGCAGGGATAATCACATGTGTTTTAATTGAAAAATTTTCGATAGCTGGTTTTGGAAATCAACTCCCTTCAAATATTAGAGGGATATTTAATGATTATGCTGTTTATAGAAATGAAAATATAACTTCAAAAGATAAAGCTGAACTTTTTATTGAAATAATAGTAGCATTATTTTTAGTTGTAGCTTTAGCTCTGCATCTTGCAGCAGTTGGTCTAATTGGTCTAAGTGTCATTATTTTGTTAACAGCTTTTAAAGGTATTACTGAAGAACATAAACTTGGTGAAGCTTTTCATGAAGCATTACCTTTTACAGCATTATTAGCAGTATTTTTTGCAATTGTCAGTGTTATACATGATCAACATTTATTCACTCCAGTTATAAATTATGTTCTAGCGCAGGACCCTTCAACACAACCTTCTTTGTTCTTTGTAGCTAATGGATTTCTCTCGGCCATTAGTGATAATGTATTTGTAGCAACAATTTATATCAATGAGGTAAAAACTGCATATGATAATAATGTTATAACGCTTGAGCAATTTAATAATCTTGCAATTGCAATTAATACGGGAACAAATATACCAAGTGTTGCTACACCAAATGGGCAAGCTGCTTTTTTATTTTTATTAACTTCATCGCTCGCACCTTTAATAAGCTTGTCCTATTTAAGAATGGTTTATATGGCGCTCCCCTATACTATTGTTTTATCAATTGTTGGATACATATCGATAAATATTTTTTTATAGAGAATGACTGAACAGATTAGCCATAAGCTATGTGTTGCACCTATGATGCAATACACAGATATGCATGATAGATATCTCTTAAGACTTATTTCAAAGAAAATATTTCTGTATACAGAAATGATTGCAACAGGCTCATTAATTTATGGTAAATGTTACGATCAATTAGAATTTAATTCAGAAGAACATCCTGTTGGCGTTCAACTTGGAGGATCAGATATAAATGATCTCGTTGAGTCCTCAAAAAAGTGTGAGCAATATGGATATGATGAAATAAATCTTAATGTTGGATGCCCTTCAAATAGAGTGCAAAAAGGTAGTTTTGGAGCATGCTTGATGCTAAAGCCAGATCTTGTAAAAGACTGTCTGGAAAGTATGCAGAATGCTGTAAGTATACCTGTGTCAATAAAATGCAGACTAGGTATTGATGATAACGAATCATATGAATTTCTTCATAATTTTATTTCTATTGTTAAAGAATCAGGCATAAATATATTTATTATTCATGCGCGAAATGGCATTCTTACTGGTCTTAGTCCAAGACAAAATAGAATGATACCCCCTCTTAAATATGATTATGTATATAAATTAAAAAAAGATTTCCCAGAATTAGAAATAATCATTAATGGAGGCATTAAGACGCTAGAAGAATCACATAATCATTTAAAGCAAGTCGATGGAGTTATGATTGGAAGAGCGGCATATGAAAATCCATTCATGTTAAAGAATGTAGAAACAGAATTTTATAATGAGTCATCAATAATAGAGTCAAAAAAAGAGATATTAAGTATTTATTTAGAGTATGTTGAAAGAAAACTATCAGAAGGACACGACTTAGGAAGAATGATGAAGCACTTATTTGGATTATCAAGAGGAGATCAGTACGCTAAATCATTTCGAATTAAAATTCTTGAAATTATAAAAAGCAACTGTTTGACACTGAATAATAAAAAGGATTTAGAAAAACTATTAATCTATTAAAAAATCATCCATATCATCAGTAAATTCATCTTCAACATTAATTCCATCCTTAATCTCATAATAGATTGATTGCACATATGCATCTTTGACGAAGGCATATTTATCACCTGAAAGAAGTGATTCAACTTCAAGTAATCGCTCTCTAGTTTCTAGAGCATCTATAGATTTTAATGCAATATTAACGTCACTTTCTGTCATATGAAAAGTAACTGACAATACAGATGAAACTGGTCTACTTAGAGTATCTCTTAAGGTTGAAGGCCCCAGAAATGGGAGCATAATATATGGTCCCTGACCAACACCCCATACAGCTAATGTCTGTCCAAAGTCTTCTTCATGACGTTCTAAACCTAACTTAGATGCAACATCAATAAATCCACCAAGACCTATTGTGCTGTTAATAATAAATCTTGAAAGATCATTTACTGATTCTTTTGGTTTTCCTTGAAGAAATTGATTTATAAAAGTATCAACTTCCTCAAGATTATTAAAAAAATTTGTAACACCATTCTTTAATCTGGGTGGGAATTTTGAATATGTTTGAGCAATTGGTTTAACAATAGTGGAATCAAGTTTTTCATTAAATTCAAAGGTTGCTCTATTAATATTCTCAAAAGGATCATTAACCTCTTCAGAGGAAATATTTGTTGTGATAATAAGAGTTATCAATAATACGTATTTCATAAATTTAAATAATTTTCTCTAATATGGTAATTATTTCATCATTGTCAGGATTATTATAATCTGGATTAAAGTCATATATATTCTTATTAAAATTATAAATGCCTAGATTATTAATATTTTCTTTAAAAAATAAATTGTCAGTTTTATTATTGTTCATATCTAAAATATCATTTTCAATATAACCCAGAATATTAATTTCTAATTTATTTAACATTGATATTGTTCTTCTAGAATCTGATATTGATAATTTATTGGAAGATGTAATAAGAATAAAATGATCAACAGATAATTCATTAAATATAGTCAAATATGAATCACCTGTACCTGGCGGCATATCTATTAAAAGAAAATCTAGATTACCCCATTTTGAGGAGTTTATGATTTTTTTAATAGCTCCACTTAACATCGGCCCTCTCCAGGTCGCTGAAGTATTTGAATCTAAAATAAACCCCATTGAAACAATTTCTATATCCTTTCTTTTAACAGGAATGATTGATTTTGTGTTATCGAGATCTGGCTTTTCTTTTATCTGAAATAATATATCTTGATTTGGTCCATAAATATCTGCATCTAGGATACCAACCTTGTATTTTTTAGATAAACCTATTGCGATAGAAGCTGTTATAGAGCTTTTACCAACACCACCTTTAGCAGATCCAAATGCAATAATTTTTTTTATGCCCATATAAAACAATAATTTTCACATATAATACAGATAATATATGGACAAACCTACAAAAAAATTGAGAAAGATACTTGTCACGCAAGCCCTCCCCTATGCAAATGCGCCATTGCACTTGGGGCATATATTAGAAGCAGTACAAACAGATATATGGACAAGATACCAAAATTTAAATGGTCATGAATGTTTGTTCTTCTGTGCTGATGATACTCACGGTACTCCAGTAATGTTAAAGGCAAAAGAAATGAATATTAGTCCTGAGGAGTTAATTAAAAATGTTTATGAAGACCATAAGACAACATATGAACTATACGGTATAAATTTTACAAATTTTTATTCAACTCATAGCGATGAAAATAAAAGTTTCTCTGAAGAAATTTACATAAAAGCTAAAGAAAATAATTTAATTTCAAAAGAAATAGTTCAACAACTTTTTGATGAAAAAGAACAAATGTTTTTATCAGATAGATTTGTTAAAGGTAGTTGTCCAAAATGTGGCGCATCAGATCAACATGGTGATAATTGCAGTGTATGTGGTGCAAGTTATGATGTTCTAGAAATTAAAGATCCAGTATCAATAATATCAAACTCAACTCCAGTCAAGAAAGACAGTGAACATATCTTTTTTGATTTACCGAAAAAAATAGATGTATTAAAAGAGTTTTTAAATGAATCAGATCTCCAAGCTCCTATTAAAAATAAATTAAAAGAGTGGCTTTCAGATGACCTTAAAAAATGGGATATATCAAGAGATGAGCCTTATTTTGGGTTCAAAATCCCAGAAGAGTTAAATAAATATTTTTATGTATGGGTAGATGCTCCAATTGGATACATAGCATCCATGGATAATTGGTTTAAAGTTAATAATGTTGATACTAGAAAAGTTTGGTCGCCTGATTCTGATTATGAGATTTTTCATTTTATAGGTAAAGATATTGCCTATTTTCATGGCTTATTTTGGCCTGCATTATTAAGTTCTGCTAATTTTAAACTTCCTGACGGAATTTTTGTTCATGGATTCTTAACAGTAAATGGTGAAAAAATGTCAAAATCTAAAGGAACTGGAATCTTAGCTAAGAATTTTGCATCAATTTGCGATCCAGAAACATTAAGATATTATTTTGCAGCAAAATTAAATGACAAGGTTGAAGATATAGATCTGAATTTTGATGATTATGTTAAGAAGATTAATTCAGACTTAGTTGGCAAATATCTAAATATTGCATCCAGAACTTCCTCATTTCTTAAAAAAAATGACAATAAATTATCTAAAAATATTAATAAAGATCTCATAAAATCTTTAATTGATGAGAGATCAAATATAGTCAATTTATATGAAAATAGAAAATATTCGCAATTAGTAAGATTGATAATGGAGTTAGCGGACAATGTTAATAAATATATTAACAATGAGACTCCGTGGAAGAAAGATTTAGATGAATCAGTGGATATTTGTTCAACAGCGTTAAATGCATTTAAGATTATTAGTATTTATTTAAATCCTATAATTCCAAATCTAACTAAAAAAGCTTTTGAATTCTTAAACTTAAAAAGTTGTTCCTTTGATGATATTGAAAATATATTAGATGGACAAATAAATAACTACAAGCCATTGCTAAATAGGCTTGAACCATTAATAATTCCTGAGGAAGAAGATATGGACAATCAAAATATAATAGACATAAATCAATTTTCATCGATTGATCTAAGAGTAGCTAAAATAATCAAAGCTGAGGATGTTGATGGAGCTGACAAATTATTACAATTAACTTTAAATGTTGGTGAATATGGAACACGAACTGTATTTGCTGGTATAAAAAGTTCATATAAGCCTGAAGATTTAAATAATAGAATGGTGGTACTTGTTAATAATCTTGCGCCACGTCAAATGAAATTTGGTTTATCTGAAGGTATGGTACTTGCATCAAGTAATGATGATGGTATCTATTTAGTCTCTCCAGATGAAGGAGCTGAACCTGGAATGAAAGTAAGATAATGGAAACAAAAGATATTATTATAATTGGAGCGGGTCCTGTTGGTTTATTTACCGTATTTGAAGCAGGTCTTTTAGGTCTTAATTGTATTTTAATTGATAATCTTGATAAACCTGGTGGTCAGTGTGCTGAGTTATATCCAGAAAAGCCAATATATGATATCCCAGGTGTTCCATATCAAACCGCTCAGGAGCATGTAGATTCACTAATAAAACAAATCAAACCCTTTAGTTATGAACTATATTTAAATCAAAGGGTTGATTCATTAAATGAAATAAATAATGGCGATGATAAGTATTGGGAAGTAATAACAACTGAGGATAATAAATTTGTCTCTAAAAATGTCTTCATAGCTGCCGGAGCAGGATCGTTTGAACCAAGAAGACCACCAAATATAGATAATCCTGACCAATTCATAAATAATGGGGTTTCTTATGCTGTTCGATCTGTAGACCAATATAAAGATAAAAATATTTTTATTTTTGGTGGTGGTGACTCAGCACTTGACTGGACGGTTGAGTTATCAAAAATAGCAAAATCAATTTCATTGGTTCATAGAAGAGACGCTTTTAGAGGTGCTCAGCATACTGAAGAAATTATGAGAGATCTTGTTAATAATGGAAAGATTAATTTACTTACCCCATATCTTATTGATTCGATTGAGGGAAAAGATAAAGTTGAAGGTGTAAAGTTAAAAAACTTTGAATCTAATGAAATTGAAAGTCATGATGCTGATGAATTAATATTTTTATTTGGATTAAATAAAAAACTAGGTCCATTATTAGAGTGGGAGTTAGAACTTAATGGTAAAAAGATATCGGTAAACACAGAAAACTATCAAACTAATAAGAAAGGAATATTTGCTGTTGGTGATATTAACGATTATCCAGGAAAATTAGATTTAATACTTTCTGGATTTCATGAAACAACATTAGCAGTTCAAGAAGCTTACAGAAGAATAAATCCTGGTGAGCGAGTTCCGTTTGGTTACACAACTTCAAATTCTAAACTACAAGAAAAACTTGGTGTTAAAAAGTAGATTTAGAAAATACCTGCCGGTAGTTGTAGATATTGAAACTGGAGGTTTTGATCCTGATACTAATGCAATCTTAGAAATTGCAATAACTTTGATTGAAGAAAGAAATAATAAACTAGTGGTTGGTGAAACTCATAGACATCACATTACTCCATTTGAAGGCTCTGTTGTCGAAAAAGAATCATTAGAATTTACTAAAATTAAACTTGATCATCCCTTAAGAGTTTCCGTAAGTGAAATTGATGCTTTGAATGATTTATTTAAGATAATAAATAAAACTAAAAATAAATATGAATGCTCAAGAGCTATTTTAGTTGGTCACAATGCACACTTTGATAGCTCATTCTTAGCGGCTGCTTACAAAAGAAATAAGATTAAAAAAACTCCCTTTCATAAATTTTCAGTTATTGATACCGTTTCATTAGGAGTACTTGCAACAGGTCAGACTGTCTTGGCAAGAATTTGTAATGAATTAGATATCGATTACGATAATGATGAAGCTCACTCTGCAGCATACGACAGCGATGTAACTGCCAATGTATTCTGCTCTATTGTAAATAAATACGATTCTTAAGATTCAATAGAATCAATAAGCTTTTTAAGCTCACCACTTTCATGCATTTGAGCAATAATATCTGCACCGCCAACTAACTCGCCGTTAATAAATACTTGAGGAAAGGTGGGCCAATCTGATACTTTTGGCAATGAAACTCTTACATCACTATTTGCAATAACGTCAACATAACTAAATTGTGATTCGCATTCAATTAATATTTGTACTGTCCTCGCTGAAAAGCCACATTGAGGCTCATATGGTGTTCCTTTCATATAGATCAAAACACTGTTTTCTTTAATCTGTTCTTTTAATTTGTCTTCTAAATCCATTTTAATTCCTAATAATATTCAAATATTTTAATATCGTTTCTTCAAAACCATAATGTAACGAATCTATTATAATCGCATGCCCTATTGATACTTCATTTATATTACCCATTTCTACTAAATAATGTAAATTAGTTAGATTTAGATCATGGCCAGCATTGATTAATAAATTATGATTAAGGGCGCTATCAATTATTTCTTGAACTTCATTAAGAATAGTGATGTCACCATTATTAATAGAGTTTGAAAACTTTCCCGTATGAATTTCAATTAAATCTGCATTCATTTCTGCAGCATACTTAACTCCATTCATGTCATCAATAAATAAACTTATTTTTGAGTTCTTTGATTTCTCTTTTAGTAATT
Organism: uncultured SAR86 cluster bacterium; assembly: GCA_902517425.1. Classification (GTDB taxonomy): domain Bacteria; phylum Pseudomonadota; class Gammaproteobacteria; order Magnimaribacterales; family D2472; genus SAR86A. The sequence goes on from CABYCI010000016.1 coordinate 22,856, forward strand.
GGATAATTTTTTTTAAATCTTCATCATGAGAACCAGGCGACCATCCATGGTCTGATGTTATTTGATTAATAGTATCTGGAACAAGAGTAATTTGGTCAGGTATTATCATTTGAACTAGTTCACAAAAACCTAAGAATTCATTATAAGGTTTTGAAAATGGATTGCCCTCTATATTAAACTCTACCCCTTCATCTCTAGCTAACTTTGAAAGCTCAATTACATCATGGCTTGTTGCATGTCGATGGTCGGGTCTTGGATGAAGAGTTAAGCCATCAACACCCAAATCAATGGATTTTTTAGCAAAATATTTTAAATCAGGATAATTTTCACCCCTAGCATTTCTAAGCAGCGCTATTTTGTTTAAATTTATACTTAATTTCATAAATTAATTATATGTATTAAGGATTATCTGTATAGGTCATCGTTTTCACTTACAATTAAATTAAAAGCATTATTAACTTTATAAGAACTTTTATTAAATCCTTTAACAAGTATTACAGGTTTCATTTCATTAGCTTGACCCATTAGAAGCCCCGAAGCGCATGCCAGTTCATCTGCGACAGCAACTTCAGTTCCTTTTAACTTATTGCCATACATGTCTTCCTTGCCTTTTAAATCTATTAGGCTTGGCAGATTATGACTTGCTAATGCAAAATTAATGATTCCAGACCTATAAGGTCTGGTCATTGAATCAGATATAATAATTGAAATATCTTTATTTAATGCTTTAGATAGATCTTCACTAAGATTTTTCGCACTTTTTGATGGATCTTCTGGAAGCAGTAATGCGATGTTATTAGATCGAGGAATGTTTGATAGATCTATTCCAGCATTAATGTTTATAAATCCTAGTTTGTGCTCAACTATTACAACATTTTTATCAGTTGATAAAATTTTATTAGACTCATTTATAATTGCTTGTATTAATCCTGCATCTTTATTTAAATCAATAGCTAACTTTTTAGCATCTTCAGATACTTCAATTTTATTTAAATCTAAGTATCTGTTTTCTGCCTTAGACACTATCTTATGAGCAATGACAATAACATCCCTATCGTCAATGGAGATGTTATTAGAATTAATTGATTTAAGTATGATCTTAACTAAATCATCATATGGTTCTATAGAAGGAAAATCATTAAGAGCTATTAACT
>CABYCI010000017.1 GCA_902517425.1 uncultured SAR86 cluster bacterium
TTCAAATGAAGCTTTGTTTGATGTGCTCCAGGGAAAAGTAAGTTGCTCAGGATTATTCATTATGAAAAACTTTTATATCTTTATACCAATTATATGCATATACAACTAGGCTAAGAAGAGTTATGAAAATTATAAAGATATCAAGAACATACAAACTAAATTTAATATTAAATATTTCTTTTAAGAAAATTGTTGCTATATAAATTACCTGAAGACTCGTTGTTAATTTTCCGAGAAGATTCGGTAATGGGGTATCTGATTCATTTAATGTCATTTGAATTGCTGCACCAAGAAGAATTGCTATATCTCGACTTATAAAAATTACAAAAATATAAAAAGGTATTAGTTGATTTAACCAAAGAATAAATATTGTGCCTGACAAAAGTAACTTATCTGCAACTGGATCCAATAAGGTTCCTAAATAGGTTTGCCAGTTCATTTTCCTTGCTAAAAATCCATCAAGAGCATCAGTGATAGCTGCAATAATAAAAAAGATAATGCTTAGCTCGAAATTACTTAAATAAATATTATTTAAAATTGGATAAACTAATCCAATTCGTATAATTGACAAAAGATTGGGTATAAATATGAAATATTTACTCATCTTGCAAAATCTAACTCAATAGTCTGACTGGCATAATCAATCACAGTAGTATTCATAAAATTATTTCCAGATATTTCACTTACAAAAGTATCAAAATCTCCATAAATACCAACCCGATATGCAATTTTATTATATTTAAAACTATGGATATCAATATTTTTTATTGATACTAATTTTTTTAATGTTTCTTTTGAGGTCATGTAGTCATCATAATTATTAATATTAGAGATATTTATATTAGTTATAGTTTCTTCTGAAGTTTCAATAACATTTTTATCTAGTAATTGGTCAATTGTGTTTACAACATACTTCTCAAATCTTTCAATAAAATAATTATTGAAATCATTATCTTTATATTCAAAGATCATGTCTCCATTAACTTGCCAATTATCTAAACCAACTTTAATAATATTAATTTCAATAACTTTTGTAGATTCATATTTAGAATTTAGAAAGTCATTTGAATTAATTAACTTTGAATATGAAGACAACGTATCAATATCACTAAGATCTAATTCAGGTAACTCTAAAAATATGGCACGTGAATTAGAAAAAATTTTAAGAGAATTCTTAATTAGACGATCTATGTCTGATATCGATTGGGACTCTTTTAGAGTATATGGTTTTGATGAGCCATTATCGATGTTGATTAAAAATAAAACTGTTGGGCGCGAGTTACCCAAGGCAGGTATTGATAACTCATTAAATTTCTTAATCAAAAGATCTTTATCAAAAAATACTTGTAAATAACTATCATTATTTATATTTTTAATTGAATAGCTCTTTATAAAATCTTTTCTTGCATTCCCAGCATTAATTATTTTCCATATATTTGAAGGAGAAGAATCTCCTGTAAGCCTATATATCATTATGTTAAAAGAACTATTTATAGATTTTTCAATTTTAGATGCGTTATCTATAGGTACGTAAATTGTAAAAAGTTCATCAAACTCCTTTCCAAAGCATGTAATAGAAAAGATAATAAGGCAAAATATATATTGATTAATAAATAGTGTTTTTGATACGCCCATATAATGTATTCTAAATGACAAAAGAAATTATAGAAAATAATCCTTACAAATCAGCAGGCGTAGATATTGATGCTGGCGATGATTTAATTAAAAAAATTAAAGAAGATGTGGCACTTACACATAATGATAATGTTTTAGGAAATATTGGTGGTTTTGCAGGAATGTATAAGCTCAGTAATGAATTTAAGAATCCTGTTTTAGTCTCTTGCACTGACGGTGTTGGAACCAAGGTTGCACTCGCACAGGAATATGGTGATCTCAAAGGTATTGGACAAGATCTTGTTGCAATGTGTGTAAATGACCTAATTGTTTGTGGTGCTAAACCTTTATTTTTTTTAGATTACTATGCTTCATCTAAACTAATAGTAAATGAAGCCTCAGAAGTTATTAAAAGTATTTCAAATGCCTGCATAGATTCAGGATGCTCTCTTCTTGGAGGTGAAACAGCAGAAATGCCTGGTCATTATGTGGATGATAATTTTGATTTAGCTGGATTTTCTGTGGGGTGTGTTGAAGAAGAAAAAATACTTAACCCAAATAATGTAAATAAAGGCGATGTGTTAATAGGTATTGAATCAAGTGGGCCTCATTCTAATGGTTATTCTCTTATAAGAAAGATTCTAAGAGAATCTACGAAATCAGAAGATGAAAAAAAAATAATTGCCGAAAAATTACTTGCACCTACAACTTTATATCCAAAATTGATTATGACCCTATTAGATGACTATAAAATTAATTCTATGTCTCATATAACTGGTGGTGGATTGACAGAAAACTTACCAAGATCGATTCCTAAAGATTTAAGCATAGAAATTCATATTGGCTCATGGGTGATGCCAGAAATATTTAAGTGGCTTGGCGAAGAAGGAAATATTTTATCAGACAATATGTATAGAATTTTTAATTGTGGAATTGGAATGGTGATCTTTGTTAAAGAATCAGATGCAAAAGAAATCTCAGATAGAATTTCATCTTTGAATTTTAAGAATTTTATCATTGGAAAAGTAAAAGAAAAATCTCAAGAAAATTCAGTAATATACTCATAAATCATACAATGAAAAAAATAGCAGTTTTGATCTCTGGCAGTGGCTCTAATTTGGAAGCTATTATTAACGCATGTAATTCAAAGAATATTGACGGTACAGTTATCTCTGTAATATGTAATGATCCGAAAGCATATGGAATTGAGAGAGCTAAAAATCTCAATATAGAAGTTAGGATAATCAACCACAAAGAATTTTTAACTAGAGAAGATTTTGATGATGAGTTGGATAGTTATCTAACGCAGGTCTCACCAGATTTAATAGTTTTAGCTGGTTTTATGAGAATATTGGGTAACAAGATTACAAAAAAATTTGATAACAAAATGATAAATCTTCATCCTTCAATTTTACCTTTGTATCCTGGACTAAATACCCATGAAAAAGTTTTACAAAACAACGATAAAAATCATGGAATCACAATTCATTATGTATCTTCAGAATTAGATGCAGGTCCTATCATTGCGCAAGGATTAATTGAGGTTAAGACGAATGAAAGTAAAGATCATTTAATTGAAAGAATTCATAAAATTGAACACATTTTATTTCCTGAAATAATAAATGAAATTTGTAAAGGCAATATAGGATTAAAAAACAATAAAGTTATATTTAAAAATTTAAATGATGCTAATGGCGGATTGATTGAGAGGTTTTATGAATTATAAATTCTCAATAATATCTACACTTATAATATTTAACTGTGTTGCCAGCGATATACCAGAATACGAAGCTAAATATAACTTTGAATCTGAAGAAATTTCAATCACTGGGATTAGACAGTTCAAAAGAAATCAAAATGACTATGAAATCAGATTTGATGCATCTAATTTGATTGCGAGTATGATGTTTTCTTCTAAGTTTAATATTGATAATGATATGGTTTTACCAAAAACTTATGATATTAAAATAAGGCCAAAATTTCTTAAAAGAGATCGATCAGTAATTTTTAATCAACAAGAAAATTTCATTCAATCAAATGGTCAAAAACCTTGGCAAACAAGCATCACTGAATCTGAATCTATTTTTGACCCTCTAAATGTTCAAATTATGATCAGAATTTATATAAATAGTGGCTTTGAAAGCTTTAACCTTAATATTTTAGATATGGAAGAAGGTGGTTTTAAAAAATATCACTTTGAAGTAAAAAATATTGAAACATGTGTTGTAAATAACATTGAATACGAATGCAAAATTTTAGAAAGATCTAGAGAAGGAACTCAGAGGATTGTTAAATATTATTTAGCAAAAGAGCTTGATTACATGTTCGTAAAAATTATTGATACAAGCCCAGACAGAACTAACAAATTGGAATTAAAAGAAATATTAAGTTTTGGGTAGAGTGACTCCTGTTTGTCCTTGATATTTACCACCTCGATCTTTATAACTTGTTTTGCATTCCTCATCGGACTCAAAAAATAGCATTTGAGCAACTCCCTCACCCGCATATATTTTTGCAGGCAAATTTGTTGTATTTGAAAATTCTAAAGTAACATGCCCTTCCCATTCTGGTTCGAGAGGAGTTACATTTACAATTATTCCACATCTAGCATAGGTAGATTTACCAAGACATATTGTCAATACATTTCTAGGAATTTTGAAATATTCAACTGTTCTTGCAAGAGCAAAAGAGTTTGGAGGTATAACACATATATCTGAATTTATATCAACAAAGCTTTTTTCATCAAATTGTTTTGGATCAACAATTGCTGAATGAATATTTGTAAAAACTTTAAATTCATTTGAACACCTTACATCATAACCATAGCTTGAAACACCATAAGATATTAATTTATTTCCATCATCGTCAACTCTTATTTGATTAGAAGAATAAGGCTCAATCATATTATGATTTTCAGACATTTTTTGTATCCACTTATCAGATTTAATCGACATTAATTTCTATCCTCCCTTCAATGGCACGCGCAATTGTTGTTCCATCAACATACTCTAACTCTCCTCCAATAGGAATTCCATATGATATTCGAGAAACTTTAGCAGTCTTTACATGATCTTTTATAAAAATAGCAGTTGCATCTCCTTCAACAGTGCTACTTGTTGCTAATATTATTTCTTTTACATTTTCTGAATTAATGCGGCTTAATAAATCATTAATTCCTAATTCTTCTGGTCCTACCCCATCAATAGGAGACAATCGACCTAATAATACAAAATATTTTCCTCTGTAGCCGCCTGTTGATTCAATAGCTAAAACGTCTGAAGGACTTTCAACGACACATATATTTGAACTATCTCTTGAATTATCTGAGCAAACACCACATAGATCTTTAGAGGTTAGCATTCTGCACGAAGAGCACCTTTGAATATTATCGACTGCTTGTAAAAGAGTATTAGCAAGAATGCTTGCTCCATCTTTATTTTTGTCCAATAAATATAATGCCATTCTTTGAGCAGACTTTTTTCCAACACCAGGAAGTATTGTTAAAGCATTAATCAATTCTGAAACTAAATCTTTGTCCATATTATTTAATTGGTTTTATGGTTTCCTCTTTAATTTTTCCACCAAATTTTTTCATGAAATCTTTTATATCCTTGTCTTCATAAAGTGATTTATTAGCAATATCTTGATCTTTCTTTTCACTGATATCATTTATTAACATAGGCGTATTTGTAACATTTCCGTCTTGAAAAGATACTTCAATTTCCTTTTTAAAAGATTTTTTAAAAATTAATTTAAACTCAGATAAAATATTTTCAGGGACTGTATCAATCTCAGAACTCTTAATTAAGGTTAATTTATTATTCTTATAAGACTCAAACATCATATTGCCAAAATAATTTCTAGCAAATGGACTCATTTGAGAAGAATTAAAAAAATTGACCCATTGATCATTATTTTCAATTAGTACATGATCTGAATCTATAATTGTTTCAGTTTTTTTGCCATCATCATTTATTGGCTCTAATCTATTTTTTTTAAGATTTTTTTTTTCAGATGCTTCATTTGAACTAGCTCTTTCTTCAGTGCTTAGTTTTTGAAGAGGATTAAAAGTTAACATTCTTAATAAACAAATTTCTAAGGCTTCTTTTGGACTAGGATGAACCGGAAATTTTGAGTATGCGTTAATAGCAATTTCATATAAAAGTTGGCAAAACTCTTTATCAACTTCCATGGAGAGATCTTTGATAGACTCTGACTTAGAATTTTTAATAAATTGATGAAGTGAGATCTGATGTAAAATAGAAATGATATCTTTAAGAATTACATCATATTCTGGTGACAACTCTTCAATCTTTGCTAAAAGATCAAAGACATTTTTTCCATCTCCATCTATGACAGACTTTATTAATTCAATTAATAGAGAATTATCAATAGTTCCAAGTAGTGCCTTCACATCTTGTTGAGAGAGCTTTCCATTACCGTGAGCAATTGCTTGATCAAGAAGAGTCAGACCATCTCTTACTGAACCGTTTGCTGAATTAGCAATTAACATAAGACTCTCATCATCATAATTAATTTTTTCTTTTTTTAATATTTCTTTAAAATGTTTTATAAGCGATTCTTCATCAACAGTCTTTAAATTAAGCTGCAAACATCTTGATTGAACTGTTTTAGGAATTTTTTCTGGATTAGTTGTAGCAAAAATAAATACAACATGAGCTGGCGGCTCTTCTAGAGTTTTGAGAAGTGCATTAAAACTTGCTGTTGAAAGCATATGAACCTCATCAATAAGATAAACTTTAAATCGTGCCTTGGCAGGCTTGTACTCGACGGTTTCGATTAAGTCTCTAATTTTCTCAACTTGTGTATTTGAAGCAGCATCAATTTCTAAAAAATCAACACTTCTTCCTTCTCGAATTTCAATAGTATTTGAGCACTTATTGCATGGGGTTGATATTGGTTTAGATTCACTTTCACAATTTAAACACTTTGCTAAAATTCTTGCTATTGTGGTTTTCCCAACTCCTCTAGTACCGGCAAATATATATGCTTGATGTATTTTTTCTTGTTCAATGCTGTTAGTTAAAGCTTTAATAATATGGTCTTGTCCAACAACTTCTTGAAAGTTGATTGGTCTATATTTTCTAGCTAAAACCTCATAAGACATAGCAAAGAATCATAACATGTCATTTAAGAAAACTGATTCAATTTCTTTAAAACTAAATCCTCTATTTTGAAGGAAGCTTTTTTGCTTTATTTTCTCTTTGAACTCCTCGGAAGGCCCATTTTTAAATTTTTTCATGAATACTATTCTTGCTAAATCAGCCCATTCACCTTGGTTGTCAATGATCTCTTGTGCAGTCGATTCACAAACACCCTTTGTAAGAAGCTCGTATGAAATTTTCTTTGGGCCAAACCCCTTTCTTTTTCTGCTCATTACATACATTTCTGCAAATCTATAATTATTTATTAAATCATTGGATTCTAATTTTTCAATAACTTGATTAATGAGATCATTTTCCTCAAATCTTTTAAGTAATTTATCCTTAAGTTCTTTTTTTGAATGTTCGCGTCTAGATATTAAGTCTAATGCTTTGTTGTAAATAAGACTGAATAATTCATCTGCCATTATTCGAAAGGAATAACTCTTGATTTACCATTTCTCTTTATGATTCTAACCTTCTGGCCTTTTGAGTAGTTAAAATCACTCACCTCTTGAATAATTGAAATAAATCTTCCTGCATCGGTTTCTATTAAGAGTTCAACTCCATCTTTTTTTGTAATGGCTGAACCAATTTCTGAACCAATAGCAGAGCCTACTAATCCACCTATAACGGATGCCACATCTGACCCAAGGTCTGAATCAGTAGATTTTTTCCCAGCGACGCCTCCTATTGCAAGACCTGCAGCTGCACCAACCTCTCTGTCACCCTCAATTAGGACATTTGTAACATCTGCAATAATCCCAAAAACAACATATTGATCTTTTTGTGCATCAGCCCTACTAACTACATCAGGTTGCAAAGAGGTATTCACGCAAGATGAAATTACAAAAATACATAAGATTAAGAAAAATTTATTCATCATCTTTATTCTCCATCAATTTAAAATCATTTATAAGATCTTCTTTTATCAAATAATATTGTCTATTTTTATTGAAGCCATCCAATAACTTGACCTCATATATTTTTGATTGGTATTTTGATTTTAATATTTCAACTCTATCTCCAGTATTAAGCCTAACTAAATTTCTTCCATCAACAATTGAAAACCTATCCCAATCTGAGAATCTCCTTGCTTGATAGGTGTTATATGCATCATTTGAAAAAAAATATAATACCTCGCTATCTCCAATTGAAGATTTATTGCTCCTTGTCTCAAGAGACCATTTTTGACCTATTTCTATGTTAGAGGCTTCATGGTCATGGCCATTAATATTAGGAGTTAATAGAATCGTTAATAGTACAAATACTTTAATCATTATTTTTAGACCTTATTTTTTTTTAAAAGTTTTAAACTTTCTATATTTTAACAATAAAAATAATAAAGGTTGAAAAAAATATTTATGGCTATAAATAAAAGAGGATAGCAATGCCACAGTGGGTTGCTACATTAACAAGTGTATGCTTTTTAAGATACACATAAGTAAAGTCGCTTTAAGGAGGACTATATGATACTTAATTTTACTGACCCATTTTTCTCTACTAGAGTATTAGGGTTCGAACCTTTATTTGATAGATTGCAAAGACTTTCTGAGTCTAATGACCGATCTTCAAGTTATCCGCCTTACAATATAAGCAAAGATGGTAACTCATTTTCAATTGAGATTGCTGTTGCTGGTTTATCAAAAGATGATATTCAGATTGAGCTTGCTGACGGTGTTTTATCGGTAAGTTATGATGGACCTAGTACTGAAATTGTAAATGGTGAAAATAAGGTTGTTTACCAAGGGATTGCTCAAAGAGCATTTAAGCAACAATTTACGTTGTCTGAAGATGTTATTGTGCATGATGCAGAATTAATAAATGGTTTATTAACTGTGACACTGGAGAAGATCATTCCTGATGAAAAAAAACCAAGAATGATTGAGATTAAATCACCAAAAAGAATCTCAAATAAATAATACTCCACAAAGTGGAAATCGGGGTGCATAATGCACCCCTAATGTATTCAAGGATAATCTATAAGAAATGAAATATCTTAAACTAATTTTCTTATTAACTTTCTTTGTTCAATCTCAAACAGAGCCAATAAATACTGGACATGCTGAAGTCTCTTTAATAAAAGGAAGTTATGCAAATAACCAACTAGTAATAGGGATTAAAATGGATATGCAAGATAATTGGCATACCTATTGGAAAAATCCTGGAGATTCAGGAGGTCCTATAAAAGTAGGATGGGATTATTCAAATACTATATTAAATATTGGTGAAGTTCTTTGGCCTGCTCCAGAATTAATACCATACCCACCTTTAATGACATACGGTTATGAAGACTTCGTAATATTTCCCTTTATTGTTAATTTATCTGTTGAAGGTACAAGTGCTAATCAAGAAGATCTTGAAATTGATGCTGATATTGAAGCCGATATAGATTTTTTAATTTGTGCAGATATTTGTGTTCCTGAGAAGGCATATATCAAAACTTCTTTAAGTGAAATGTCTCAAGACGACGAATTAGATAATTGGGTAAATCGTGTTCCAAGTATTACCCTTCCAACACTAATTAAAAAAGAAAAACAATTTTTGGAAATTAGGTTCTCTTTTAATGAAAAAATTGAAAATATCTATTTTTACATTGAAGAAAAAGGCGTTGTTCTTCATTCAGGCAATCAAATTCTTACAAAAGAAGAGAACAACTGGTTATTAAAAGTTCCAACTGAAAAAAATATTGACACAATAGACACAATTAACGGCGTTCTTAATATTGATAATAAAAATTATCTTATTTCTAGCCAATTAAACATAAAAGAATCTAACTCACTTGAGATAACATTTTTACAAGCTCTAGTTTTTGCATTTATTGGCGGCTTAATACTAAATCTTATGCCATGCGTATTCCCAATAATTTCCTTAAAGATATTGAGTTTTGTTTCAATGGGTAATGAATCTAATTTAAAAATTAGGCAGCATGCTTTATCTTTTTGTTTAGGTGTTCTTGTGACATTTCTGCTTATTGGTTTGGCCATGATTATGCTCAAACAAGCTGGAAGTTACTTAGGATGGGGCTTTCAACTTCAATCACCAGTCATTGTCAGCATCCTAAGCATGATCATGTTTGTAATTGGGGTTATTTTGTTAACAGATATAAATATAGGTTCGTCGTTAACAAAACTAGGGGGCGTTGGATCTAATTCAATTTTTGGTTCATTCTTAACTGGTGTTCTTGCAGTGATAGTGGCTTCACCTTGCACAGCTCCTTTTATGGGTGCTGCGCTAGGATATGCATTAATTCAGCCCTCTGGAACAACATTACCAGTATTTGCATCCCTAGGAATTGGTTTTGCTATTCCATATTTAGTATTAGCAATATACCCAAATTTAATTAACTCACTTCCAAAACCCGGTAAGTGGATGGAGACTTTAAAACAGTTCTTTGCATTTCCAATGTTTGCAACATCATTGTGGTTGATTTGGATTTTTAGTCTTCAAACAAGTGTAGATACATTAATTAATCTACTCATAGTAATACTAGTTATATCTTTATTAATGTGGATGTTAACGATATTTAAATCACAAGCGTTGAAGTTAATATTATGGATTTTAATTTTATTTGTTATTGTGTTTCAGGGTATTAAATATGATTCAATTAATGTTAATAGGATTGATGTTGTATCTGATAATCAAAAATATTCTGAATTTAATGCTTGGAATTCAAATACTGAGCAATCATTTAAAAATAAAAGGCAGGCATACTTAATTAATTTCACTGCAGCTTGGTGTATTACTTGTCAGGCAAATGACAAAATTGCTTTATCTCGACCGAAGATTAGAAAGTATATGAAAGATAATGATATTGAATATATTGTCGCTGATTGGACAAACAAGAATACTGATATCTTAAACGCACTAGAGTCATACAATAGAAATGGAGTTCCTTTGTATGTTTTTTGGAAGCCTGGTATGAACGAGTCAATGATTTTACCTGCTATTTTGACTGAACAGATTTTGCTCGATAGTTTCGAAAATGACATAATAGAGTCAATTAATTAAAAGTAGTATTATTACGACATAAATTTATAGGGAAATATTATGTTTGGAACACCTTTTGAAATATTTGGAACGGTTCATCTAATAACCATTGTAACAATCATTCTTGTATCTATTTTTTTACCAAAACTGTATAAAAATAAAACTAATGATCAAAAGTCATTAATGAAAAAGGTGATAGCTGGTGTAATAGCAGCCCATGTAATTATATCTCCTTATAAAGACCTTTATTTACTGGCTAACCCTTATGACTGGAGAGAGACTCTTCCCTTTCATATGTGTGACTTATCCGAAATATTTTTAATATGGTTTCTTCTAGGAGGTCCAAGGATACTATATGTATGTGCATTCTTTTGGGGTCTAGCTGGAGCAACAATGGCAATATTGACGCCTGATATCACTTATCATGATTTAGATTATATATTTTTTATGGTTGGGCATGGCATGATCGTTGTTGGGATAATGTATGCAACTGTAGCTTTGGGTAATCGCCCTTATGCCAAAGACATTGTTGTAGTTTCTGCTATTACAGCTCTAGTATTGTTACCAATTGTATACGCTATTAATATTCTTTTAGGCGAACCAGCAAATTTTTGGTATTTAGTGGCAAAACCTGATGGAGCATCATTAATGGATATGTTCCCTGAACCGCCAATGCATTTGTTGTATACAACTCCTATTGCTATAGCATTATTTTACTTAATTTATACGCCTTATTTCATAAAAGATAAGATTGCAAAATAATCATATTCCTTTGCTTTAGGATGTAAATTCAACATAAAATATAACTTCTTATGGAAAACTTTCTTAATTTAGTAAATGACGTTTGGAATCGAGGTTTCTTAGGTATTGATCTGGGCTCAATCATTACGTCTTTAGGAGTTGTTTTAATAGCATTTTTATTTAGGGGTTTTATTATTTCAGTCATTCTTAATGCTTTAGGAAAGCTTGCAGATAAGACAGACTCTAAGGTTGATGATGAAATTTTAAATGCTCTTAAAAGACCTTTAGGATTAATTCCAATAACAATTGCATTATATATATGCACTCTTATTCTCCCTTTATCTGGTGTCATTGGCGATATTGCCACCAATGTTGTTAAATCATTTGTTGTATTTACAATTTTTAGCGCGCTCTCAAATAGTATAAAGCCAATATTTGAGGCTTTATCTGCCAGTTCATGGCTAACAGTATCAATACAGATGTGGTTAGAAAGAGCGTCTCGATTTGTTGTTTGGGTTATTGGTATTGCAATCATATTAGATATTTTTGGAATTCAAATTGGTCCACTTGTGGCAGGTTTGGGTTTATTTTCTGTTGCAGTTGCTTTAGGTGCTCAAGACTTTTTCAAAAATTTAATTTCAGGAATACTAATCATTGGTGAGAGCAAATTCCAGCCAGGAGATAGGATAGAAGCAGGAACAATTCATGGAATAGTTGAAACTATTGGTTTTAGGTCTACTGTTGTTAGAAATTTTGATAGTGCTCCAATGCTAATACCAAATAAAGACCTTTCTGATGTAAAAGTTACCAATCATGGTGAAATGGAAAATAGAAGAATAAATTGGAAAATAAATCTTGTTTACTCTTCATCAGTTGAACAGCTTGAGTCTATAAGAAATGAAATTAAGGAGTTTATTATTAATGATAAAGATTTTTTAGATGGAGAAAACTTCGATCCGGTGGTTAGGATTGTAGAGTTGGGAGCAAGTTCAATAGACGTGCTTATAGTTGCCTATGCTCCAAAAATGGGTTTTGCACCCTTTAACGAGCTCAAAGAAAAATTGATATTTAATATTATGAAAATCGTCAAGAAAAATGGTTCTGAGTTTGCATACCCATCAACATCATTATACGTTGAGTCTATGCCTGAATAGATTTTGATAAAAAATGAATGATCAATATTTATTATCTTTAACACTCGTAATTCTTCTAGGTTTATTTATTTGGGGAAAAATTAGATATGATGCTCTAGCGGTTGGTGCATTATTTGTTCTTGTTGTTCTTGAAATTATTCCTGCCAATGATGCTTTTGCTGGATTTGCCCACCCTGCTGTTGTAACAGTTGCGTTAGTCCTAATTATTAGTCAGGGTCTTAAAAACTCAGGTCTAACAGGTTTAGTTGGAAAACTTATTGGAACAAGAACATTTACTGAAACTCAATTCTTGATAAGTCTACTTTTAATAGCAGCGGTTTTATCATCTTTTATAAATAACATTGGCGCACTGGCAATCTTGTTACCTATAACTTTAAATATATGCCAAAAAATGGATTGGCATCCTTCAAAGTTTTTAATGCCTTTGGCATTCGCTTGCATTTTAGGTGGAATGAATACTGCCATTGGTACTCCACCAAATATAATAATTTCTGAATATAAAGCTACCATTTCTAATAATGGTTTTAATTTTTTTGACTTTTCATATGTGGGGCTTGTGATAACAATTCTTAGCATTATTTTTATTGCTCTAATAGGAAATAAACTTATATTTTTAAGAAATGATATATCCTCAAATGAGCATTTAATTGATTTAAAGGGTTATCTCTTTGAAGTATGTGTAAATGAAAATAGTTCTGCAATTGGTATGACTTTGTATGCCTTCAAACAACAAGCTGGAGAAGATACTGAGATTCTTGGGATTGTCTCAGATACTGGTTCCATTAGAAAAGTTCAAAATAATATGCGTATCAAAGAAGGTCAAATTCTTGTCATAAAAACACCGCCTGATGATATTGGCAACATATTAGATATATTTGACTTTTCTATACCTAAAGAACTTCATTCTTTCGATGAAGATGACTTGGAAGAATTAGAGGTTATGATTACTCCAGGATCAAGACTTATTGGAAGAAAGTATGATTTCTTCTTGAAACTTGCCTTTGAAGAAATGAACCTTCTAGGCCTATGGAGAAAAGGATCTAAATATAGAACTAGGCTTACAAGAGAAACGTTTAAAGCTGGTGATGTTCTTCTCGTTGGGGTAAGAGATCTTGCTGAAGAGGATGTCACAAATAAAATAAAACATTTAGGTCTTATGCCACTTAGACAAAGAGAACTTCAAACTATTCCAAGTAGGAGTAGGCTCTTAAAAGGGATTATATTTTTTACATTTTCAATATTCCTTGTTTCATTTAACTATTTAAGTGCAGCAGCTGCTTTTCTTTTATGTGTATTAGGCTTTGCTCGGATAAAAATAATAGATAGTAATTTTTATAGGGAAATTGATTGGCCAATAATAGTAATGCTAGCGGCAATGATACCCATTGGTACTGCTCTGCAAACTACAGGTTTAAGTGATTTAATAGCTATTTCAATTTCTCAATATGCAGCTGACCTAGGTTTATTTTGGATTCTTTTTACAATTCTCATTGTCACTATGGCAACTACAGATATTATAAATAATGCGGCCACAGCTGTAATTATGGCTCCTATTTCAACTGGTATAGCCATAGAATTAGGTTATGCTATCGAACCATTTTTAATGGTAGTTGCTGTTGGAGCAAGTTGTGCATTTCTTACTCCAATTGGCCATCAATGTAATACAGTTGTAATGGGTCCTGGTAATTATAAATTTACAGATTACTGGAGAATGGGCTTGCCTATGGATATATTAATAATAATAGTATCGATACCAATGATTCTTTTTGTATGGACTTGATGGAAGATCAGTACAAGAGAATTAACCAAGAAACCGGAAAACCTTTTGAGCAAGGTTATCAAGATGCAACAGGTAGAGTTTTTTTAAGATATCTTTCTAGGCATGGTAACGACGGATACTATTTAGAAGAATGGAAGAAAGATGTCGAGACGTATAAGAAGAAACTTAAAGAATTAAACGCTAATCACGACTAAGATCTGCAATTGCATCAATAATCTCACCGTAATTTTGATAAAATTCTTTTGATGCTCCATTCTCATTAGTAACTGGGCTTGTAATATCAGACCCCGCTTCAATAGATCCAGAATCTAATAACATACGCCCAATACTGATAGCATTTTCAACTCCTGCCCATCTTAAATATTTCATAATTCCCCATTTTTGGGTATCACCAAAATCCTGTTGATCGTATTTTGTTATTCTTGTGACAATGACATCGTTTTCTCTATCTACAAAGGTAAATTGTCCAAATTTTCCACTAGTGTTGAATATTTTTGATTCATCATCATATTTTGAAACCCACCAGTGTAATGAATAAGCCCTTTTCAATGTAGTCCATCTTTGAGGAGTTATATCCCACACAACTTGAAATGTCTCATCAACAAATTCTTTTGATATTATTTGTTCTTCATTCCACATTCCATTTCTTGAAAATAAAAGACCTAACTTAGAATAATCTCTTGCTGACATATCAACACAACAATACGTCATGACATTTCCATTTTCGTCTTTCCATAACTTGTAATCATTGATTCCAAGAGGTTGTAATATTCTTTCTTCAAATAGAACATCTGCTCTTTTACCAGTTGCCTTAATTAAAATATCACCAAGAAGCATGGAGTTAACATTATTATATTCAAACTTTATGCCTGCATCTTTCTCAACACCAACGCTTTTAGCATATTTAAGATGATCGGATTGGAAAAACATTTTTTCATGTTCATGACTTGGGAATTCAAGTCCGCTAGACATATCTAAGAGATCTCTAAGTGTTATTGCTGATCTTTCGTCGTTAAAATAATCGAGATAATCAGATACTTTATCGTCCAAGCTTAAAATTTCACCCTTATCAATCGATATACCTATTAAAGCTGCATAATAGCTTTTCGCCATAGACCATGAAGTTCCATGAGAATTTTTGTCATAATCTTCGGCATATCTTTCTGAAATAATTTTTCCATTTTTGATAACAACAACGGACTGAGTGGCATTATCAGAAAATGATAAATCAAGAAGCTTATCTATTCTTTGGGAGCTAACTCCCTCATCTTCAGGGACAGCAATTTCCCATGATGCCTCAGACGGAAAATAACTTGCGCTACTGTTTATTGAAAAAAATATAGCTATTAAAGGTATTAATAATAGAGATTTGTTAGGATTCATAATAAATTACTCATGTGTATGCAAAAAATATACACTTAATATATACACTTTTAAATTATACGCAACAATAAATAATATAAGTTTAGTTGATATTTAATTATAAGTATTTATAATGTTTCTAAATTTTATTCAGGAAGCATATATGAAACATTCTCTTATAATAATTTCTCTAATTTTAGTGCAATTTAATTTATTTGGCGCAGACCATACTGTAAAAATGCTAAATCAAGGCCCTTCAGGAGTTATGGTATTTGAACCAGCTTTTTTAAAAGTAAATGTTGGAGACAGCGTAACTTTTGAATCAACAGATGCAGCCCATAACTCGGCTTCAATTGCTGGCATGATTCCAGCTGGTGCATCATCATGGAATAGTCCTTTAAGCAGAGATATTACAGTAAAGTTTGATATCGCTGGTGTATATGGATATCAATGCACTCCTCACTCTATGATGGCAATGGTTGGAATTATTCAAGTTGGTGAGGATACCTCTAATCTTGTTGCTGTTAAGGATAAGGCTCAACAATTCAAATCAGCATTTGTAATGAACAAAACAAGACTTGATGATTTGATTGCAAAAATATAAAAAACAACCAATACGACGATACTCATATAATTTTTTAGGTAATTGTGTAAAATTACCCTTCGATTAGGGCGAGTAACTCAGTTGGTTAGAGTGTCTGCTCGACACGCAGGAAGTCGGGAGTTCGAATCTCTCCTCGCCCACCAATATTAATTAGCATTCATAGATGAAATATGTTCTTTTGTCGCTTCTAGAATTTTTTTGTCATCGTCATTTTCACTTCCATCTAATAACTTTTCTATTTCTTGTAAAGACTTATCAACCGAACCCCACTTACCCTCCGTATTTATTCTTTCATGCAATAGATCAGCGTACCTATTCTCAATATCTTCAGGGATATCCGTTTTATATTTAGCACATATAATTCTTTCTGCTAGTAAACGAAACCTTTCATCTTCAAAATTTCTTGAAATCTTAATTAGTTGTTCAACATCCTCAGATAAATGAAACTCCTGCATTAAGTCCTTATCTTTGTATGATGGAAAGCCACCAGAGTAAATAGTTCCCTCAACATAACTTGGCTCAGGAAAATTCATTATCCTATCTTGCATTGCCTGAGATACTTTTGTTTGAAAGTCTTTATTAGCTAAAACTATCTCTGCTCTTCTTTGAAGCTCACTATGCTCAATATCAAAGTGATTATTCTTAGTTAGAAGCTTATGTGAACATATTGGTATGGTTTTATTAATCTTATATTTCTTTAAAGGTGAATCTCTTCCACCTGATTGAATTAATTTATTTATTTCAGTGAAGTCTAAATCACATATTTCTTCTGGATCAAAACTCAAATCAAAAAAACAAATATCATTTGGTCTTGAATTATCTCCACCACACATTACTACTGGATATTTAAATGAATGTCTTCTATAAACTTCTCCAAGAGCTAAAAAATCACTTGAGTACAATAAGTTTTTAACACCTTCTTTAGTAGAGATATCTATAAATGAATCAAAAACTTCAGGTATTTTATCTTTTATAACTTCACATAAACCTATCATAAATTTACAGTCAGATATTGCATCGTGAGCATCACTTACATCTATTCCATGTTCTTTTGCCAAATGTTCAAGCTTGATGCTTAAAGTAGGTCCTTCTTCAAAAAACGGTATAGAGATTTCATCGGAAAAGAATGCAGCGATATTATGAATCATTAACATTAAATCAAGCCTGCCATTTTGATTTGTGTTAGTTATGTAAGGCTCTAATAAATTACACCAAAACTGCCTTCTTATTAACTCTTCGTCAAAGGCATGTCCGTTATAGGTGATAAAAATAGATGGATTATCAACACACCATTGTTTCCATTGATATTGAATATCCTTCATCATTTGATAGTGAGAAACATTGGATTTAAATGAATTTATTTTTTTATTAGTCAACATTGCTTTGGGTTGAGGAATGACCCATGGTAATGGTGCGCTGCCAATATTTTGCTGATCTTTTTCATTTAATAAATTATCAGTAAGGATTGATCCGCATTGGATAATTTGACTAAAATCTTTATGAATTCCAGTTGTTTCAGTATCGTAGAAGATGAGATTAATTGACAATTTTATTTAGCGATATATTTGCCCAATTCATGTCTTGCGACAGCTCTTCTGTGAACTTCATCAGGTCCATCAGCAAGTCTAAGTGTTCGCATATGTGCATACATGGAAGCAAGAGGTGTAAGTTGTGATACCCCTTCTCCACCATGTATCTGAATAGCTCTATCAATTATTTTAAGAGCCACGTTAGGAGCAAATACTTTAATTTGAGCTATTTCACTTGCGGCAATCTTATTTCCAACTGTATCCATCTTTGCAGCTGCATCTAATGTTAAAAATCTTGCTGCATTTAATTCTATTCTAGATTCAGCTATGTAGTCATAGTTTGCACCTAAATTAGCTAAATTTTTTCCAAAAGCAACTTTACTAGGATCAATTCCTCTTCTGCACATTAATTCTAAAGCAACTTCAGCAGACCCAATTGCTCTCATACAATGATGGATTCTGCCTGGTCCTAACCTGCCTTGAGCAATTTCAAAACCCCTGCCTTCACCTAAAAGAAGATTATCTTTAGGAACTCTTACATTTGTAAATTTCATATGTGCGTGACCATGAGGAGCATCGTCATATCCAAATACGTGCATCATTTTCTTAATTTCAACACCTTCAGTATCCATTGGTACGAGTATCATTGAGTGTCTTTGATGTTTTGCATTTTCAGGATTAGTTACACACATAAAAATAATGATTTTACACCTAGGATCTCCAGCACCTGAGGTCCACCATTTTTCTCCATTTATTACATATTCGTCTCCCTCTAGCACCGCAGTCGCCTGCATGTTTGTAGCATCTGAGGAAGCTGTGCCTGGCTCTGTCATACCAAAGGCAGACCTAATCTTTCCATCAAGCAATGGCTGAAGCCATTCTTCTTGATGTTGTTCATTGCCATATCTTGCAATAACTTCCATGTTTCCTGTATCAGGGGCACTACAGTTCATAGCTTCGGAAGCAATATGTGATTTACCCATTTCTTCAGCGAGATGTGCATACTCGTAATTAGATAGCCCCGCACCAAATTCGCTTTCAGGTAAAAATAAATTCCATAACCCAACAGATCTAGCTTTTTCTTTTAGATCATCAATTATTTTAGGATAACTATTCCACCTATCTTCGCCAACTTGAATCTGTTCATGGAAAAGGTGTTCGTTTGGCGCAACTTCATCATTTATAAAGTTTTTTACTTTTTCAACAAGTGCTTTTGCTTCAGGTCTTAATTCAGGCATCATGGTCTTAAATCTCCCGTTATATCGAAAATTTTGTTACTATTATAAACAGTGTGAATAGTATTAATGTTACTTATTCTTATAATAGCTGTATGTGTGATACAAATCTATATGAATATTTGCATATAACTAATTCATGCTTAAATAGAATTTGGAATATATAAAATGAAAATAAGCTCTTTTGATCTAAACCTACTTGTTATATTGAATGCAATCTATACAGAGGGCAGCCTTACAAAAGCTGCAGAAGTTGTCGGCATTACCCAGCCAGCAGTAAGCAATGCTTTATCGAGACTAAGAGAAAAATTTAATGATGATTTATTTGTTAGAACTGGTTCAGGCATGGTGCCAACTCAAAAAACTGAAAATATGATTAATGATGTTCAAAATGCTTTAACTCTGATTCAACAAAGTGTTAATGAGCCTGATACATTTAATCCTTCATCAACAAAAAGAAATTTTAAATTATCCCTAGGCGATGTCTCTGAAGGAAGAGTTTTGCCTTTTATAATGAAAGAAATATATGAGGGTGCGCCAAATATTTCTGTTGGAAGCTTTGCTTATATGAGAAGTGATCAGGTCCATGCTCTATCTACAAATAATTTAGATTTTGTGGTGGATCCAATAATACCTGTTTCTAATGAAATTAATTCTGAAAAAGTCTTTGAAGATGACTTTGTAGTAATGCACAGAGAAGGACATGAAATCTCAAAAATTAAAGATGTTACTGTTGATAATATTCTTGATCAAAAACATTTGCATGTATCTGGAAGAAAAAGAGGACTTCATCTTATAGACGTTGAGTTAGATAAAATAGGTTATAGACGAAAAGTAGCTTTAAGGTGTCAGCATTTTTTAATTGCACCACCAATTATTCAATCAACTGATTTAGTTTTGATGGGAACTAGAAGTTTTGCAAAAAGAAACAATTTACCCTTTGTAGAAATACCTATAGAAATTCCAGCAATGGAATATTTTTTAATATGGCATAAAAATGATGAAGGTGACGGTGGTCATATATGGATGAAGGACCTAATCATAAGAGCCTTTAGAGACGCACAAAGATAGTTTAACTTAAATTATGGCTGGCTGTTTTTACAATACCTCCGTCTGAGGTGATAGTTTCACCAACTGTATACGATCCTGCTCTTGAACATAAGAAAATTGCTAACCCAGCAATATCTTCTGGTGTCCCAACTCTTTTTCTTGGATTTCTTTTTTCAATCTCTGAATAATCATGATTCACTGCAGCGCCAAGCATATTACTTGGGTAAGGTCCTGGAGCAATTGCATTAACCAAAATATTTTCACTGACTAATTCCGCTGCCATCACCCTTGTTAAATGATGAACTGCTGCTTTAGATGCGCTATAAGAAAATGTAGGTAAGGCTGGGACATTTAAACCGTCTATAGATCCAATATTAATGACTCTTGAAGGGTCTTCTAATGAAGTTCGTTTTAATAAAAGTGCTTTCATCTTTTGTGTTAAAAAAAATAAACTTTTTACATTAAGGTCCATAACTTTATCCCAACCAGCTTCAGAAAAGCTCTCATATGACTCGCCCCATGCAGCACCAGCATTATTAACTAAGAAATCAATACCTTCCTCGTGTTCGGCTAATTTTTTTGAAAGTTCGGTAATTCCTTCCATGCTGCTGATGTCGCATGGAATGGGTATACATTCTTGATTATATTTTTTAGACAATTCATTTGCTTTTTCAATCAATGCAGGAGCTTTTCTAGCCGAAATATATACTTTTACACCATTTGCCAAAAAACCTGCTGTAATCATTTCACCAATTCCTCTTGAACCACCTGTTACAAGAGCAACTTTTCCTTTTATATCAAATAGCTTTTCAATCTCCATATTTCTACCTTATGTTTTTAGAGTTGTAATTATATTGTATTTTTAATATGCAAATACAATATGATCATAACTATTGTAAAATGCTTTATGGAGTTATTTCAGTCAATTTGGCAACCATTAGTATTCCTATTGTTATCTATGGCTATTTTGGTATGGGGTGCTGATAAGTTTGTTAACTACTCATCTCTATTGTCAAAAAAGCTTGGTATAAATGAGCTAACAATTGGCCTTACTGTTGTTGCCTTCGGAACCTCAGCTCCTGAAATTTTTGTTGGTATTTCATCAGTTTTGAATGAAAGTGAATCTATTGCTATGGGGGCTATAGTAGGTTCAAATATCTCAAATATTGCTTTAATTTTTGGTGTTGCCTGTTTTGGAGCATCCATGAAAGCAAAAAGAACTCCATCTAGCCAGCTTATAC
Source organism: uncultured SAR86 cluster bacterium (assembly GCA_902517425.1). Taxonomy (GTDB): domain Bacteria; phylum Pseudomonadota; class Gammaproteobacteria; order Magnimaribacterales; family D2472; genus SAR86A. Next base: position 21,463 of record CABYCI010000017.1, read on the forward strand.
CAGTTATTTTATCTTCAGGAATGCTTGGAATTGCTCTTTATGATTTATATGTATCATTTTTAGAGAGCTTTATTATATTATCGATATTGATTTATTTTATGTATATAACATTTAAAAATAAATCATTAGATTCTTTAGAGGAAGAGCGAGATTTTATAGGAACTAGTAATTTACTTATTTGTGTATATCTTTTCATTGGACTTATTTCTTTAATTTTAGGATCGAGATATGCAGTAATAAATGCAGAAAAAATTGCCTATATATTAAATATTTCAGAATTAATAATTGGATTAACAATAGTTGCTATTGGAACAAGCTTGCCAGAACTAGCAGCAACAGTAGCTGCAGTTTTAAAAAAGAAAACAGATATGGTGGTTGGTAATGTTATAGGTTCAAATGTATTAAATATTGTCTTAGTGGTTCCTATAATCGGCTTCTTTTCAAATACTCAATTTGAGGCATCCATTTTCAATAGAGATTACATCATAATGATATTTGCAACATTTATTTTTTTATTGATCGTTAAATTTCAAACTTCTTCAAGGGTAAGCATGAGCGCAATAAAAGCCATCGGACTTCTATTGCTTGTCGGTTATGGATTATATATTTTGCTACTAGCTAATCTTATTTAGTCTTTTATTTAAAACCAGCAAAACGACTCCGATTACAAAAGCTGAAATTTCAAAAACAAAATATGGATTATAAAAACCTGGGGTTGTTGGAATTAAAGAAAATAAAACCCTTCCTAATGCAATAGAAGCGACTAAAAAAGTTATAAATTTAATCGAAAAAATACCAATATTACTTTTGAAAATTCCTACTAAACACATAATACCAATACACAAGTTCAAACCACCATATATTCCAGCTATTTCTGAATAACCTATTTGCGAGGATACAGAAAGTCCTACTGCATCTAAAAAAGAAGGGTAATTTAGCTCTAAAGCTCCAAACATTGGATCAAGCAATGCCCAAATTCCTATTAATCCGTATATTATGCCCATTAATAATAAATATAATCTTATTATCCAAATCAACTTAAATGCTCCATGATTTTCTAATACAATTAGTCTACAGTACAAAATAACTTAATATGCAAAAAAGCTTAACAAAATACTTATATATTTCATGCTTGTTTGTATTTTCTATAGTTATAAATGGAAAGATTATGCTTGATCAAAATGATAAATTAGAAATGCCATTACCCCTTCCTTACGATGGGATTGTTTATTCAAGTGGTGATTTAAATAAATTTGTTGAAGACAGTATTAATTCAAAAAAACAACCAATAATTATTTTTGGGGCTAATTGGTGCCCTGATTGTAGAATTTTTTCTGGGACAATTAACATACCAAAGGTAAAAAGCTACATAGATAATTATTTTGAAATTTTATACATTGATGTTCAAAGATATGAAATAAATATGAGTCTTATGGAAGTATATGGAATACCTTCTCAAGAAGGAATTCCTAGAGTATTGGTTTTTGATTTAGAAAAAGAGTTAATAAATACTTCAACTACAGCAGAATGGAGAACAGCAAGAGATAGAAGTAGCCAAGAAATCTTTGATTTCTTCCAAAATGTTACTGTAAATGTTAAATAAAAATTATTCGAACTGCTTAGATGCACTGGCAAACTTCAAATAAAAAAGTCCACCAAATAGAAGAATTACAGAACAAATATAAAAAATTGTATTCCACGAATTTGTGATTTCAAGTAAATATCC
>CABYCI010000018.1 GCA_902517425.1 uncultured SAR86 cluster bacterium
TCAAACTCTTTCCAGTCAAGAATAATTCCAAAGTGAGGTATAGGCACATCTTTGCCATCAACTTCATTAGAAAAGGAAATTGATTCTCCTATATGACAAACTAATTGATGTCCAAAGAAATTGAAATCAACCCAGTGATCATCTGACCTTCCTTCAATAAATCCAAGCTTTAAGCCATAGAATTCTTTTGCTGCTTCAATATCGTCTACGGGAATTGCTAAATGGAATGGTCTAAGGGTCATAGATAAGTCTGCTTGTTTATGGCTTAAAAGTTTCGTCAAGAACAAACATCTCAACGCCGCCCGTTATTTTATCCTCAGACATGGCTTCCGCAGTTGCTGGGTCATTAAATATTCTTGCAAATTCATCAGCATCGTTTGTTTCAAAAACTGCAATTACTGTTTTATCATCCGCCGCCCCCATGTGGGCAAGTGATACCCCTTGACTCTTGAAAAGATCAACATGGGTCTTAAATTTCTCTCTCCAATGATCAACACTTTCTACTTCTGCTCTTACTGCTATTAACATTTTTTATCTCCTTAATAATATAACAATCCAACGACCAAGATTTAAAATATCAGCCAAGGCAGCCGATACATAAGTGAGGGCTGCTGCCCTAAGAATACTACTAACGGCTTTTTCATTTGACTGCGATACGTATTTGCCCTCCCTTAATAAAGGCAGCGCCTTTGAAAAACTTGCATCAAATTCAATCGGCAGAGTCACCGCATGAACCATCATGCGAGCAACAAAACCTGATAAGCCTAAAAAAAGTAATAAAGAAAATGGCATTGGGTGCCGCGTAATAATACCAATCACTGGTGATAGATAAATAAAGGCAACGCTCAAGCGAGCCACCTTATCAACAACGGGAACCATTTTTGTTCTAATAGCTAGACGCTTGTCTCCTTGCTGATCTTGAATCGCGTGTCCAACCTCATGAGCTGCAATAGCGACTGCGGTTAACGATTTAGATTCATAATGCTTTCGCAAAAGCCTAACTTTTTTTTCAATTGGATCATAATGATCTCCCAGCTCGGTTACTTCGACCTTAACGTCATCTAAAGAAAATCTTTCAATCAGATGCTTTGCGAGCTCTCCCCCAGTGCCGGGCATTTCAGGCATTTCGGACGAATACTTGCTCATGACCATCTTCACCCATAAAGATGGTCCAAATATTAATGCTAGAACTATGAGCACGCCCACCGCATAAACCATTTTTATCCTCCTAAGAAAATTATGTGCTGTTTTTTCATGACTTAAACTTTAAACTCTTTGCAGTAAACCAAACAAATGGGAGCATTTGTATGAATGACCAAATCAATATCAACTGCTCTCCTTCAAATAATACATACATTAAACCAAAACTTAATGGTGGATAAAAGCATAATTTTTTAAAAAAAGGATTAAAGAATCCTAAGTATTTATCAATATTGAATTTTTAATCATTGTTTTTTAAAAGTTGTTTTCTGTAGAAAAGGATGCCGATCCAAATCGAAAAGAAAAAAACCTGAAGGGTTATCATCAAATTATAATTTTCAACAAAAATAGGGAAAATGAAAAGTGTCAGCATGCCGAAGAATCCAGTTAATGTTCCACCTACAAATCTTTCACTTTTTTTAAGATAGGTATGAAATATTTCTCTCATCTTATTCATATATTGCCCTTTTAATTCTCTGTTCAAACTTACTCTACAGTAGCAGAGTAGCCGTAGCAATGTTTTGATTTTCCACTATTTGTGCGTGGTTAACGCTCGTAACCCATTGCATCGAACTCGATCCTGCAGTTCTTATATATTTGGTCCTTTACTTTCTGCGACAACAGCTCGGATGCAGGCCTTCTGTTAGTTCGGAATTTGTGTTTGGTTTGTGGATAGTGCGCGACAATATCAAATTCAAGCCTGTCGCCGAGGGTCGTGAGGTCTTCCTGCATATTGTCAAAATTGACAATGAAATCGACAATAGGTTTTTCACCGTCTGAATAGGTTGGGTAATTGACGTAATACTTCTTCTTCAGAACACGCTCAAGCTCCTTGTCAAAACTCCAGTTCTTTTTTCCGCGCGCATGATAATAGATATGTGATGCAACCTTTTCGTAGGGATGCCTTTCGATCGAAAAAGTGAAGTAATCATCGTAAGTTTTTTTGCCGACGTGCTCGCGAATCGCAACAGCCGGCATATGATTGAAAAACTTGCCACGGCGTCTGGCGCGTAAAAATTTCATCTTGCGTGCCTTTATCATATCGCGATATCGCTGCTCTCCAAGACCAGCGTAGTTCTGAGGTAACGTGCCGCCCATGTCCAGCCTGACGAGTTCGTCTTCAAACGATATCGGAGTGATGATGTCATCAGGACCACAGACTTGGCTCAGACTAACTTCCATGCTTGTGCCCGAGGTTTTACGGGTCTTTACGAAAATAAACTTCTTTGCATGGCTAACGATCATTGGTTGCTCTGCTGATTCGACTAAGTCCTTTCTTGCGCCGATAGATAGCTATTTTTCTCGAAGCATCAATGGATTGCGAAATTCTCTGCCAAAAAGGTTTTTTCTCCGGATACCAACTGTTAGATTTATCCGGTAAAACGCCGTCCAGAACAACTTCCCAATCCGGCGATGATTCGTATCCACAACTGACCAGATCTGGTGTCATTGAGCCGTGAATTGCCTGCTGTTGAACGATGCGACCGAGATGTTTTCGCCAGACACCGACACTGGTCGTTCCAATGGGACGGACGCCACGCATTGCAACCTTTGACTTTTCAGACACTTGCGCGTGTTCATGGTACTCAGAAAATTTGTGTTGTTTCTCAAGCCATGGAAATTTTGCAGTGATTTGGTTTTGTGTGGCGTCAGGGTTATTTACGAAATCCTCGTACCGGATATTGAGAAAACGATCGTGGCCGAACAATGAGCGTGCACAGGCATGCAATTCACGCCAAAGCCTAATGTTCGAGTAGTACATATCCTCGCTCTTACCGTGCCGGCTAACGATGACATCACGCGGATCGCGCGTTACGTAAATGACATAGAGATTAGGATCGTCGATGACTCCTGGCATGTACAACGTATCTTTGGGTCGTTTAGTGATAACCACATCGTTGTTTTTTGCGGTTACGAGGTGAAACCGAATCTCATGGTCATAATGCTTGTTTGTCCGAAAACAGGTGGCCATCGCCTCATGCAAGAGAGTAGTACCGGATCGCGGCGAGCAGGCAACAATGTGAATGTGCTTAAACAGACGTCAACTCCTTAATTAGCCATTGCCGCTTCGTTATAGGCAGATATTAATATTTGCCAATCGGCCAGTTGCCAATAAATATTATGTAATCGTTTTTCTTTCTCAAATGATCGCTTTAAACGCGCTATGTTTGAGTTTTTCCAATTACTGCCTTGTCTAATTTGGCATTTATCAAAATCAATTAACCAAACCTCGTTTTCTATATCGAGCATAATGTTGTGGATATTTAAATCGTGGAGATAAATCTGATGATGATGAAATTTGGCAATGGTTTGACCAATTTTTTTCCAAACATCAGCGGTTAAGCTGTTTGCTAGTAAAATATGATGTAAGTCCCTAGCGCTGGAAATTTTTTTTAAAACGATATCGGCTTGGTAATATAAGCCAGTCTTCTTCAACATCGCTGCGATCGGGGTTGGGCAATTTAAATCCATATTTTTCATTTGCTGTAGCAGCTTAAATTCTCGCCATGCTCGTGATTTTTCAATACCTGTGTACATATATTGATCACTTAGTACTTTTCCAATCAATCCCCCACGACGATAGTGCCGTAACACATATTCATTTTTGTTATGTTTAAAAAAGTAGGTGGTGCCACGGCCGGTTGCCTGTCCTGTTATGGCATTTTGTGTCTTCCAATATTGACCCGTAAACATTTTTGGGACAGGTACAGGGAAATGGCCTGAATCAAACAACATGATGTGGGGCTTAACTGATTTTTGTTGTATGTATGCCATGTAACTATTTTTGGCTTAAACGGATATTACTACGCACTTTAGACAATTGAGAATTTTCAGTATAACGTCCTTTTGTAACATGACGAATATGAAAAACACCATCAATATGCTTAGGCTCGCCATCAGTGCCAAGTAGCCAGCGAAAGGCGGTGTCTTCATAGGTTTTACGCCAACGTTCAGATTCAGTTTGAAATATTGACAGTTTTTCACAATAACCGATAGCACGAGCAACGTCACCATGAACAATTTGAAATGCGCCGCGTGCTTTATCACGGGATTTATCACGCTCATATAAACTGAAATTTTCTGTTTCTATATCGATAACTTGTGGTTTGGCATCATTTAACAATAATGGGTCATCATCTTTTAACATCTCAGTGATTTTTTCTTCTTTAGGAAAAAACAATGAACCTTTCTCGCCTTGTAAACTATCGGCGAGTGAGTCTAAGCAGTTCTCATAAAAGATAATGTCACAATCTGTAAACCATATCCAGTCAGCTTCTGTTGACCGCGCAGCCATATTTCGGCCTATACTACGTCTAAAGAGCTTTCCTTTGGAAAGTGGGTGGAAATTCCAAGTGATATTTGGCATGGTTATTTGACTAAAGTAGTCCAATGTAACCTTTGTTTTAATATCTTCTTCGGCATAAAAAACGGTCACAGTTAAATTTAGTTTTGTTGGTGGATAGTTTACAAACGAACTTAATTGATAGATTAACATGTTGGCATAACCCCAACAGTGACTAACAATTTCTAAATCAAACTTTCCCTTTACTGCCTTGCGATCTGCTTCAGCAGGTATTTTATCGCGAAACAATGACTGCGGTAAAATACGACCAAACACTAAACGATAAGCTTGTATAGCAAAGCTATTAAAGACATTTGGTGAAAATGTATTTGTTTCTATCATGATAAATAAGTAAGCCAACTCATTTCTTAAAAAACTTTTTTATGCTTTCTAACAAAATTTACTCGACAGTAGCAGAGTGTCCGTAGCAACATTAATCATTTAGTTTTTTTAGTAGTTTTTTCCTTAAAAAAAGATAATATGTTATCCAAGTCACTAAAGACACCCATGCAAATATTTCTCTTATCGCTTGATCTTGAATAAAAAGTGGGACAAATAAAACAAAAGTAAGACCAGTAAAAGTAGTAAAGTTTACTGCCCATGGGAATGACTGCTTCACTAAATAATCATCTTTAAAAAACTTTTTTATATTTTCTATCATTATTTATTCAACAGTTGCAGAGTAAGTGCGAGTAGTGATTTGGTATTTAATTTTTGAATTCATCTTGTAACTCCTCTCTCATTTTTTGTTTTAAAGACCTATGTTTTCTTATTCTTCTCTTTGAAAAAGTCATAAAAAATAAATAAAAAAAATCATCATTCCAGGATAACTTCTTATATTGAGTTTTCAGTGGAATAGATATTGATATAAGAAAAAGACCTAGGACTATGAAAAACAAATCTACATATTCTTCCCACATTATAAAAAGTGCTATTCCTCCACCTACACAATATATTCCAAATGGAAAACAAAAAATTAATAAAATGCCAAATAGAGACTTCATAACTTATTTTTGCATATTAAAAAACAAGTTTCATCCTTGAGAGTTTTGTTTTGTAGATTTTTTGTTCTTTTTGAGGATAAGCGACTAAATAATCACTTCTGCAATTAAGAACAAAACTTAAATATGTGTCTTTGTTGCGTGATGCGAAATCACTACTCTGACTTATTCCACCGTGACTGACTTAGCAAGATTTCTGGGCTGGTCAATATCGGTACCTCTGAGCAATGCAACTTCATACGAAAGAATTTGAAGAGGAATAGTATAAATAATCGGTGTTAAAAGAAAGTCACACTTTGGCATTTTTATGAGCCTTCCAGACGTTAGATCCATTTTAATTGTTGGATCAGAGAAAACATAAATTGTCCCGCCTCTTGCTTTAACTTCTTCTAAATTTGACAATAGTTTTTCTGCAATTTCACTCTCTGGTGCAAGTGCAATAACAGGCATGTCTTCATCAATTAATGCTAGCGGACCATGCTTCAATTCTCCTGCAGGATATGCTTCTGCATGAATATATGAAATTTCTTTAAGTTTTAATGCGCCCTCTTTGGCAATTGGGTAAAAAATTCCTCTCCCTAAAAATAACGCATTGTCCTTACTGGCTATCTCTGGAGCTATTTCTAAAATGGCATCTTTTAACTTTAGCGTTTCTTGTATGGTATCTGGCAGAGATCTCATTCCTGTAATTACTCTTGTTCTTAATTTAGGGTTAACTTTTTTACTTTTTGCTAGTGATAAAGCAAGCAACATAAGTGCTGCAAGTTGGGTAGTAAATGCTTTGGTTGAGGCAACTCCTATTTCTGGTCCAGCATTAGTAAAAATAGAATAATCTGATTCACGCGCAAGAGAGCTAGTAGGAACATTGCATATGCTTAGAGTTGAAAGATAATTTTTTTCCTTTGCATATCTTAAAGCTGCAAGAGTATCAGCCGTTTCACCAGATTGAGAGATAGTTACTAGCAAAGAATCATCGTCAACATGTGGGTTTCTATATCTGTATTCTGAGGCATAGTCTATTTGACTCGGAAGTTCTGATATTGCAGAAAACCAATTTGCAGCAACTCTTCCTGCATGAAGGCTTGTTCCGCAAGCAACGATTTGAATCCTCTTAACTTTTTCAAACATCTCTGATGATCCAAGGCCAAAAATATTATCGAGCACATCATCTCCACCCACTCTTCCATCAATAGTATTTAAGATTGCTTCGGGTTGTTCATATATCTCTTTTTCCATAAAGTGCTTATATTCACCTTTAGATGTAGCTTGGCTAGATATATCGATATTTGTAATCTCTCTTTCAACTTTATTTTTTGATTCATCGAAAATGTTATAGCTCTGAGATGAAATCTCTGCCACATCACCGTCTTCTAAAAAAATAAATTCATTGGTTAACTGGCCTATCGCCAGTGGATCTGACGCTGCTAAAAATTCATCGACTCCAACGCCTATTAAAAGAGGTGATTTGCTTCTTGCAATAATAATGTTTGTGTCGTCTTCTTTATCAATTGCAGCAATTGCGTATGCTCCATCAAGTTTTTCTTTCGTTAAATACATTGCATCAAGCATTGTATTTCCTTTACTTAAAAAGTATTCCAACATATGGGCAATAAGCTCAGAGTCGGTTTGCGAAGTAAAGCTATAGCCTTCCTGCTTTAAAAAATCTTTTAAATCTAGGTAGTTCTCAATGATGCCGTTGTGTACGATATAGACTCTGTCATTTGATTTATGAGGATGAGCATTTTCTTCAGATGGCTCACCGTGAGTTGCCCATCTTGTATGAGCAATGCCTAGTTTGCTTTTGGGTTTTTCAGAAATCATTTTTTCTTCTAAAAGCTTAACTTTACCAAGCGTTCTTAAGTGAGCTATCTTGTCATTTTGATGCAAGGCAATTCCAGCTGAGTCATAGCCTCTATATTCCATCTTATGGAGCCCTTGAACTAGAAGCTTTCCTACATTTCGCTCTGAAGCGGCCGCTATAATCCCGCACATATTTTAGTCCTTCTTTTTAGACCAGTTTTCTTTATTATCTTGTCTAGACCTTCCAACACCAAGGGCGTTATCTGGAACATCTTTGGTAATTACAGAACCTGCTGCAACGTATGCATTTGATCCAATGGTCACTGGCGCGACAAGTGATGAATTTGTTCCCACAAAACTATTATCTCCAACTTTTGTTTGGTGTTTATCTTTGCCATCATAGTTACAAGTGATTGTCCCTGCTCCAATGTTAGATTCTGATCCAATTTCTGCATCTCCTAAATATGCAAAATGGTTGGCTTTGGACCCTTTTCCTAGTGTTGATTTTTTTGTTTCTACAAAATTCCCAATTTTTGCGTCATCTTCAATATGACTTCCTTCTCTCAATCTTGCATACGGTCCAATAGAACAATTGTTGCCAACTTTTGATGAAACAATGTGAGAAAAAGCCTCAATAGTTGAGTCATCTCCGATCTCAACATCTTTAAGGATAGTGTTAGGACCTATGGAAACATTATTTCCAAGGACAATATTTCCATCAAAAATAACATTTACATCTATATGACAATCTTTTCCAACCGAGATGGTACCTCTTACATCAACTCTAGATTTATCTGAAAGGGTCACACCTTTTTGTAATAAGTCTTCTGCATTCATTTTTCTGTATATTTCCTCTAATTCTGACAACTCTGTTTTTGTATTTGCGCCTTTGACTTCATCATTAGACACTATACATGTTTTAATTTTATACCCTTTTGAGGAAATTATTGAAACTATATCTGTTAAATAATACTCTCCAGCAGCGTTATCATTGCCAACTTCGTTAATGGCTTCTTCCAATAGCTCCTTTTTACAACAAAGAATGCCTGTAAAAATTTCTTTAATTTGTTTTTCACTATCTGATGCATCTTTTTCCTCTACAATTGCTTGAGCATATCCTTCGTTATCTTTTTTAACCCTTCCATATCCATGAGGGCTGTCTATTATTGTGCTCAAAATTGTTAAGCCATCCTTGGTTTCTGTAATTAATTTTTCTAATGTATCTTGCTTTATAAGGGGAACATCGCCATACAAAACTAGCACATTGCAAGATTCAGTTATTGATGGAAGAGCGGACTTGACCGCATCAGATGTGCCAATGGCTTTTTTTTGTTCTGCTATATGGGTGGTCCCATCAAAAGATTTTGTTTCAGCAATAATTGCATCCTTTTCATAACCAACTACAAATGTGGTTTCACTTGATATATCTTTTACTGTTGTGTAAATTCTTTGGAGCATTGAGTGTCCTCCAAGAGGTTGGAGTGACTTTGCTTTGTTTGAAAGCATCCTTGAGCCTTCCCCCGCAGCCAATATGACAGTATGAATTTTCACAATATAAGGCTAAAAGGATACCTTACTGTTTTTTGCGGAGTTTTTGAATAGTTTTTAATCTTGCTACAGCCTCAGCAAGTTGTGATGCAGCTTTTGCATAATCTAATGTCGCATCTTTATTTGCCAACTCTTGCTCAGCTGTTTCCTTTGCTTTAATGGCCTCAGACTCATCGAGACTATCTGCTCTTTCTGCAGTATCAGATAAGACAGTCACTAGATTTGGTTGAACTTCTAAAAACCCTCCAGAACAAAAAAATGCTTCTTCTTCTGAACCATTTTGAACTCGAACAGGCCCAGGTGCTAAACCAGTTAGCAAGGGTGTATGACCTGGCGCTATTCCAAGCTCTCCAAGGGTTCCAGTTGCATAAACCATAGTAGCTTCGCCAGAATAAATTTCTTCGCTTGAAGATACTATGTTTATTTTAATAGTGCTCATGTTTATAAAGTTTTAGCTTTTTCCAATGCCTCTTCAATTGTGCCGACCATATAAAAGGCCTGCTCAGGAAGATGGTCATAATCACCATCCAAGATTCCTTTAAATGCTTTAATAGTATCTTCTAATGAAACATATTTACCTGGTGTCCCAGTAAATATTTCAGCAACAAAGAATGGTTGAGATAAAAACCTTTGAGCTTTTCTTGCTCTTGCAACTAAACCTTTGTCTTCTTCAGAAAGTTCATCCATCCCCAGAATAGCGATGATGTCTTTTAGTTCATTGTATCTTTGTAGAATTTTTTGAACACCTTGAGCTACGTCATAGTGTTCATCTCCAACTACAAAAGGATCAAGCTGCCTACTTGTTGAATCAAGCGGGTCAACTGCAGGATAAATACCAAGCTCTGAAATCTGTCTCGATAGAACAACGGTTGCATCTAAGTGAGCAAAAGTTGTTGCTGGTGATGGGTCAGTTAAGTCATCAGCTGGCACATATACAGCCTGAATTGATGTTATAGAACCTGTTTTGGTTGAGGTGATTCTTTCTTGAAGTGCTCCCATTTCTTCAGCAAGAGTTGGCTGATACCCAACTGCTGATGGCATTCTTCCTAGCAAAGCAGACACTTCAACACCAGCTAAAGTATAACGATAAATATTATCAATAAATAAAAGAACGTCTTTGCCCTCATCTCTAAAACTTTCAGCCATTGTTAGCCCTGTAAGAGCAACTCTTAATCTGTTTCCTGGGGGCTCATTCATTTGTCCATAAACCATTGCAACCTTTGATTCGCCTAGGTTATCAATATTTACAACTCCAGATTCCTGCATTTCATAGTAGAAGTCATTACCTTCTCTTGTTCTTTCTCCAACACCTGCGAATACTGAAAGTCCTGAATGTTGAAGCGCAATATTATTAATAAGCTCCATCATATTTACAGTCTTACCAACACCGGCGCCACCAAATAAGCCAATCTTTCCTCCCTTTGCAAACGGGCACATTAAATCAATAACCTTGATGCCTGTTTCAAGAACCTCATTGGACGCAGACTGATCGGTGTAGCTGGGAGGTTTTCTATGTATTGGCATTTTATTTTTTTCGCCAATTGGTCCCTTTTCATCTATTGGATTGCCGAGAACATCTACAATTCTTCCCAGTGTCTCAGGACCAACAGGAACAGAAATTGGTGCATTAGTTCTCGATGCAGATAATCCTCTTTTTAAACCCTCTGTTGCTCCCATAGCAATCGTTCGAACAACTCCATCACCTAATTGCTGTTGAACTTCAAGTGTTGTGCCACTCTCATCAATCATCAACGCTTCGTAAACTTTTGGAATATTATCTTTATCAAATTCGACATCGATAACCGCTCCAATAATTTGTGTAACCATTCCATTGCTCATATTTATTCTCCTTAAACTGCGGCTGCGCCACCAACTATCTCTGAGAGCTCTTGAGTGATAGCTGCTTGTCTTACGTTGTTATATAAAAGTTCCAATTCTTTAATTAAATCACCAGCATTATCTGTAGCATTCTTCATAGCAATCATCTTGGCTGCTTGTTCACAAGCATTGTTTTCTACAACAGATTGATAAACCAATGACTCTATGTATCTTGTTAAAAGACCATCTAACAATTCTTTTGCTTCAGGCTCATATATGTAATCCCATTGTGATGGATTAGATTCATCTTGTTCTTCTGGCGTTAACGGAATTAGTTGTTCAACATTTGGCTGCTGAGTCATAGTATTAACAAAAACATTTGAACAAAGATATGCTTGATCAATATCAACATTTTTATGCATATCTAAAACAACTTTTGTGAGGCCTATTAAATCATCTGGATTTGGCTTATCGCCAAGTTTTTCTGCAACTGCAACAACCTCGCCGCCAACGCTCTTAAAAAAACCAGCTGCCTTTGTTCCAATTAAAGCAAAACAAGAACCGATCCCCTGCTCATTTAAGTCAGCTGATTTTGTAATAACTTGTTTGAATAAGTTAATGTTTAATCCCCCACAAAGACCTTTGTCAGAGGACACCACAATAAAGCAAGCCTTTTTAGGTGTTCTCTCCTCGTAAAAAGGGTGTCTGTATTCAGAGTTTGCTAAAGCTATATGAGAAATAACATCTTTGATTTTTAAAGAATATGGTCGGCCTTCTAACATTGAATCTTGAGTTTTTTTCATTTTACTTGCCGCAACCATTTCCATAGCAGAAGTAATCTTTTGAGTACTTTTGATACTCGCTATTTGTTTTCTTACTTCTTTTGTATTTGCCATTATTTAAAATTAAAAAGTTTGCGTTTTTTTGAAATCTTCGACAAGAGCTTTGAATTGGCCTTCTATGTCATCATTCCAATCACCGGTTGAATTAATTTGTTCTTCTAATTCACCTTTTTCCGCAGTTAAATATCCGTGCAAAGCTTCCTCAAAGTCTAATATTTTTTCAACATCAACATCCCCCATATAGCCTCTGTCAGCTGCAAAAAGGCTAAGTGCCTGTTGGGCAACACTCATGGGTGCATATTGTTTTTGTTTTAAGAGTTCAGTAAACGCCTTACCGTTTGCAAGTTGCTGCTTTGTAGCATCATCTAAATCAGATGCAAATTGTGAGAATGCAGCTAATTCACGATACTGAGCTAATGCAGTTCTTACTCCGCCTGCAAGTTTTTTCATAATTTTTGTCTGTGCTGAACCTCCAACCCTAGAGACTGATAGTCCTGGATTAATGGCGGGCCTAATACCTGAATTAAATAATTCGGTTTCTAAATATATTTGCCCATCGGTTATCGAGATCACATTCGTAGGTACAAAAGCAGAAACGTCACCAGCAAGTGTTTCAATAATCGGCAAAGCTGTTAAAGATCCTGTTTTCCCTTTAACCTTGCCATCTGTAACTTGTTCAACGTAATCTGCGTTCACTCTTGCAGCTCTTTCAAGCAACCTTGAGTGAAGATAAAAAACATCACCGGGATAGGCCTCTCTGCCAGGAGGTCTCTTTAACAAAAGTGATACTTGTCTGTATGCAACCGCTTGCTTAGAAAGATCATCATAAACAATTAATGCATCTTCTCCTTTATCCCTAAAATATTCACCCATTGTGCAACCTGAATATGCTGAGAGGTATTGCATTGGTGCAGGATCAGCAGCTGTCGCTGATACAACAATTGTATGTTCCATTGCCCCATATTCTTCTAGCTTTCTAACAACACTGGCAACTGTGGATTGTTTTTGACCGATAGCAACATAAATACATTTTATTCCAGTGCCTTTTTGGTTAATAATTGCGTCGATGGCAACAGCGGTTTTTCCTGTTTGTCTATCTCCAATTATTAGCTCTCTTTGTCCTCTTCCAATTGGCACCATTGCATCAACAGCCTTTAAACCAATTTGAACAGGTTGGTCAACACTTTGACGAGCAATAACTCCAGGTGCAACAACTTCCACTGGTGCGTTATTTTCTGCTTTTATTTCTCCTTTTCCATCTATTGGCGTACCAAGAGTATTGACTACCCTACCCAGCAAGGCCTCTCCAACAGGAACCTCTAAAACCTTACCAGTACAAACTGCCTTTTGACCCTCAACGATTTCAAGATAATCTCCAAGAACCACAGCTCCAACTGAGTCTTGTTCTAAGTTAAGCGCCATACCTTTTGTTCCGTTTTCAAATTCTATAACCTCGCCATACATAACATCTCCCATGCCGTGTATTCTCACAATACCGTCCGAGACACTTACAACAATGCCTTCGTTCTTTCTTTCTGCAGAAAGATCAAGACCAGCTATTTTTTCTTTTAATACGCTGGAAATTTCTGATGGATTTAATTGACTCATTTTTTCACCTTAAAAATTTAATTGGTTTACAAGTTTATTAACCTTCCCTCTTACTGAGAGGTCAAGTGTTTCATCTCCTATCTTTATTGATAGGCCGCCCATCATTTTTGGGTCTTTTGAAAAATATATGTTGGCATCTTGGCCATAAGTAGATCTTAGTTTATGTTCTATGGTTTCTTTTGCGCCTTCACCGGGCTCAGCAGCAACGAAAACCTCTATTGAGTTTTGTTGTTTGTGTTGCTCTAAAAGATTTTGATATATGGAGTGTATGGATTCGAGTAGATTTAAGCGCTTGTTCTCTGCCAGAATTTCAAGAAGCTTTATCGATGTGCTTGAAACAGTTTCTTCAAATAGCTTAACAAGAATTTCTATCACATCTTGTCGAGAAAGAGCAGGATTTTCAATGGTGTTGATTACACCTTCTGTTTTTGACGCAGATGCCATAATTTTTAATTCAGCCGCCATTTCCTCTAATTTGTTAGACTCATTTGCTGAGGAAAATAGAGCCTTTGCATATGGTCTAGCTAATGGGGTGAGTTCAATCATTTTTATCTATAGCTCCTCAGCCGCTTTTTTTAGAATTTCTTGATGTTTCTCTTTAGAAATTTCATCTCCAAGAATTTTCTGAGTCGTATCGATAATGATGTCAGACATTTGTTGTCTGAGTTCTTCTTTTGCTTTATTGGTCTCATTTTCAATTGCTGTTGAAGCTGATGTCATTATTTTTTCTGCCTCAGCCTCTGCCTTCGTTGAAGCATCGCTCACAATTTTAGTAGCTCTTGCATTAGCTTTTTCAAGTATTTCTGCCGCCTCAATTTTGGCTTGATCTAACTCTTTATCAAAAGCAAGCTTTGCTTCTTCCAGAGAGTCATCAGCTTTTTTTGCAGCCTCTAGGCCGTCAGATATCTTTTTTTCTCTTTCTTGCATGACTGCAAGTATTGGGGGATAGATATACCTCCAACATATAGCAACAAAAACAATCATTACGACTGCTTGAGCAATAAGAGTTGCGTTTATATTCATATCTTATTTTCTATCTTATGCGGCAAATAACATATACATTCCAAGGCCCACTCCAATCATAGGAACCGCATCAGTTAATCCCATCATTAAAAAGAATCTTCCCTGGAGAAATGGCGCCAATTCTGGCTGTCTTGCTATTCCTTCTATAAATTTACTGCCTAAAATACCAACACCAATCCCAGCTCCAATAGCTGATAGGCCCATGGTTATTCCAGCTGCTAATATATTCAATTCCATTTTTTTCTCCTATAAGTTGAGGATTAATGTTCCTCTGTTTCATGCGCCATTGCCAAATATGCAATTGTTAACGCCATAAAAATAAATGCTTGCAATGCCACGATCAATATGTGGAAGAGCGCCCAAACTAGGTGTAAACCAAAACCCATTATGCCAATTGGTATGCTACTAAAAAATAACATTAATGCAATCAAGATGAAGATCATCTCACCTGCGTAAAGGTTTCCAAAAAGTCTTAATCCAAGCGAAATAGGTTTTGCTATAAAGTTAACCATTTCAAGAACAAAGTTGACTGGCATTAACCACTTTCCAAAGGGGTGAAGTGTAAGTTCTGCTATAAATGCTTTTAAACCTTTAACAGTAATGCTGTAATAAATTGTCAAGACAAACACTGCAAAGGCCATTCCAAGGGTTATATTGGGGTCTGTAGTTGGAACAACTTTAAAATATAAAGACTCTGGTCCTTTTATCCATGCCACACCAGCCCCTGTTGCCTCATTATATCCAAATAATTCGAAAGCTATATGCCCTGCTAAAACTGGTAAAAAATCAACTGGCACTAAGTCCATTAAGTTCATTAATAATATCCATACAAAAACAGTGAGTGCTAAAGGAGCTATAAGTGGGTTTTTGGCTGATCCAAATAAGGATTGGACATTGTCTTCAACAAACTCAATACACATTTCAACAAAATTTTGTGTTCCTTTGGGTGCTGAACTTGAGTCAAGATTTTTTGGCATAGCCATTTTAAAAACTGTTATAAAAATCCCACCCAATAAAACCGACCAAATAAGGGAGTCTACATGAAAGGCCCAAAAGCCCATTTGTTCTACTTTGTATGGATCGCAGGTCCACCCACTTGGTGTCTTGCCACATGTAAGGTTGGTAAGGTGATGGTTGATATAGGATTCTGTTGTTAGTTCTGATGCCATTATTGAGAAGCTTCCTGTTTAAGAATGAAAATGGCTGGATTAACTGTAATATTAAATACTACAAACAGGGTCATTGCATGTAAAAAAGTGTCAGGAGTATTTGTGCCCGTGATTAGAAGAAAAATTATAAATAACGTCCATTTCGAGAGCCAAATATAACCAACATTTAATGCTGCATCGCTTATTTTTGCTCCCAAGTAATAAACCAATGTTATTGAAGCTATATATCCTATGGCTATTGGCAGAAATAAAAGGTTTGTTAGTCCCCCTAAAACAAAAATTAGCGCTTTTATTGCTATAGCAATGTTGAATTTTAGGTTGTCTTTTCTCAAGCTGTACTTTGTGGGGTTAATTTATTGTTCTAATGGCGAGAATTATAGAAATATATCCAACTAGAAACAAGGTTTTATTATTTATTTTTCATTTTTGAGATTATGTTGTCTAGTTCATCAAGGGTGTTGTAGGTAATTGATACTTTTCCTGAGTTTTTATTCTTTGTTTCTATCTCTATTTTATGGCCAAAATTTTCTGACATTTCTTTTTCAATATTTAAGAGGTCGCTATCTTTTATTTTTACTTTGCTTGTTTTGGTGCTACTTTTGTTTGAAATGTTAGAGCTTAGCTCTTTAACGGACAAGCCATCTTTTGCAATTTGTTTTGCATAACTCTCTGCATCTTTTGGGCTCATAGATGCTAACAGTTTTGCATGTCCTTTTTCAATAGATCTATTTGATAGCATATCTAAGACTAAATTTGGGAGAGATAAAATCCTTAATGAGTTTGCTATAGTGCTTCTAGCCTTTCCTGTTGAGGTGGCAACTTCGTCTTGTGTTAGTCCGAACTCTCTTTTTAGACGATCAAGGCCTCTGGCTTCTTCGACGGGATTTAGGTCTTCTCTTTGTAAGTTTTCAATTAAAGCTGAAATAAGTACATCCTGATCTTGTTTTTGATCGATGAGACAGGGGATGGTTTTAAGACCGGCCATTTTTGAAGCTCTCAATCTCCTTTCTCCAGCTATTATCTCGTAATCATTTAGGCCAAGCTCTCTTACAAGGATTGGAGAAAGGACTCCTTGATTTTTTATTGAACTTGTTAATTCCTCAAGCTTTTCTTTGTTGAAAGTAGCCCTGGGTTGAAATCTGCCAGCCTTTATCTTTTCAATCCCTATTTCTTTAACCGACCTTTGGGCTTGATTCGATTGTCCAAGTAAAGCATCAAGACCTTTGTTTAATGTTTTTTTGTCATCAGCCATTTTCAACCCTCCTTATAAGTTCGCCTGCCAATGCTAGGTATGCTTTAGCTCCATAAGAGTTTGGCATATATTTTATACCAGAAACGCCATGGCTTGGAGCCTCGGCTAATTTAACATTTCTGGGTATAAGGGTATTAAATACAAGGTTAGAAAAGTGCTTTTCAAGCTCACCGGATACTTCTTTTGCTAGGTTGTTTCTCATGTCAACCATAGTCCTTATAATTCCCAGAACTCTGTTTGATGCAAGATTTTTTTCTGAAAGTATTTTAATGGTGTTCATTAGCCCCGTTACGCCTTCTAGAGAATAGTATTCACATTGAAGTGGAATTAGTGTCCCAGATGCACAAACAAGCCCTTCTATTGTTAATTGGTTAAGAGTTGGGGGTGTGTCAATTAATGTGTAGTCATATACACCACTCAAGCTTTTTAGGCTTTCTTGTAAAAAGCCTTGTTTGTTGTCATTTCTTATTGCAACCTCAAGAGCTATTAATTCTTCACCGCCTGGAATAACAGAATATAGGTCACTGGTTTGGTATATGCATTCATTTATTTCATTATTGTTAAAGTAGTGGTTGTATAGGGTGAGGGGGTTTTTGTTTGAGATCCCCGCTGCTGTAGAAGCGTTTCCTTGTGGATCAAGGTCAATAAGCAGAACCTTTCTTTTTGTTGCGGCTAAGCTTGCAGCGAGATTAACTGCTGTGGTTGTTTTCCCAACGCCGCCTTTCTGGTTGGCGATTGTAATAATTTTATTCATTTTCTTTTATTACAACTAGGCTCCTATCAAAATATTTATTATTTAGTTTGATTATTTCATAATTATATTTTTTTTGGTTTATTACTTTTAGCTCATCTATAGTTTTTTTGTCTTTTCCCTTAAGTAAATAATATATGCTTTGTTTGTGTGTGTTGTTTTTGGTAAGTCTTATTATTTTTTCTATGGGTGCAAAAGCTCTGGCTGTGATTATGTCAAATACACCAATGTCGTTTTTTTCTGTTAGGGTTGTGTTGATAACTTTTGTGTTTGTTAATTCAAGGTCGTGTATTAACGACTTCAAAAAATAACACTTTTTATGACTGCTTTCGATTAGAGTTATT
Source organism: uncultured SAR86 cluster bacterium (assembly GCA_902517425.1). GTDB lineage: Bacteria > Pseudomonadota > Gammaproteobacteria > Magnimaribacterales > D2472 > SAR86A. The sequence continues at coordinate 17,700 of CABYCI010000018.1, forward strand.
TGGTTTTTGGGGTTTGTTATTGACAGAAGGACTCCTGGAAGGCCGCCCCCCGAACCTAGATCAACAATACTTTTATTTGGCTCTATAATTTTTATTAAGGGTGAGCAGTCAAATATATCTTTATCTAAAATTTCTTCCTTATCTCTTCTAACAAAAATATTGTGTGTTTTGTTGAACTCTATAGCTAGCTCTATGTATTTTTCTATTTTCTCTTGTTGTGGCCTATTAAAAGTCTTTTGATATGCAGCATCATGCATTTTGTTTAAAGGCTTCTCTTTTTTTTATTTGAATTAGTATTAGATTGATTGCTGCTGGTGTGACTCCTTCCATTCTGGATGCTGAGCCTATTGTGGTTGGTTGTGTTTTTTTGAGCTTTTCTTTAACTTCGTTTGATAGCCCTGCAATTGTGTTGTAGTCAATGTTGTTTGGTATTTTTTTGTTTTCTTGTTTTTCTGTTTTTTTTATTTCTCTTAATTGTTTTTTTATATAGCCCTGATATTTGTGTTCTGTTATTGCTCTTTGATACAGGTGCTTGTTGGAGGGGTTGGTTTTGAAAACCTTCTCCTTGTTTGCATCGGTTCTTCTTAATAAGTCCAAAACACTCTTTTTCTCGTCAAGTTTTATGTTGATGTTTTTGTTGTTTATAAAACTGTTTATTTTCTTTTTGCTCAGTGTCTCAGTTAGAAAGTTTTTATATTTTTGTTCGTTTTTAATAAATTCATTATATCTTTGTTCTGATACCAAACCCCTCTTAAAAGCTTTTCTTAGAAGTCTTTGTTCCGCATTGTTTTGAGATAACATGAGCCTGTGCTCTGCCCTGCTTGTGAACATTCTATATGGCTCAGTAATTCCATGTGTTGTGAGATCGTCCACAAGAACTCCTATATATGCCTCGCTTCTTTTTAGTACAAATTCCTTTTGGTTGAGTATCTTGGCAGCTGCATTGATGCCTGCAATGAGGCCTTGAGCCGCCGCTTCTTCGTACCCTGTTGTTCCGTTAATTTGGCCTGCCTGATAAAAATTTTTAAGTTTTTTGTTTTCTAAGTTTATATTTAAGCTTCTTGGGTCAATAAAATCATACTCGACTGCGTATCCATATTCTTCAATAACTGAATTCTTAAGGCCTTTTATAGAATATATAAACTCTTCTTGTGCTTTTTTTGGTAGGCTAGTGGAAATTCCGTTTGGGTAAACAAGGTCTTTATTAACCCCCTCTGGTTCAATAAATATTTGGTGGCTATCTTTGTCTCTAAACCTGCTTACTTTATCCTCAATAGATGGGCAGTACCTTGGCCCTATTCCGGAGATGTTTCCAGAAAACATGGCCGAAAGATGGATGTTTTCTTCTATAATTTTATGGGTTTTTTTGTTTGTTCTGGTTATATAACAGGGTGTTTGTCTTTGATGTTTTTTTGGTCTGTTATAAAGCGACATCCAGGGCGTTGGTTTTTCACCAGGCTGTATTTCCATTTCTGAAACATCTATGCTTGATAGTTTTATTCTGGCAGGGGTTCCTGTTTTTAACCTGCCCATTGGAAGTTTTAAATCATAAAGCCGTTTTGATAGTGGTATTGCTGAGGTGTCGCCCAACCTTCCGCCCTTATTAATTTCGTTACCGGTATACATCTTTCCATTTAAGAAAGTTCCTGTTGTCAGGATCGTTTTTTTTGCTTTAAGTTGCTGTTTGCTTGTAACAACTCCGTGAACTTGATTTTTATCAACTATTAAATCAACAACCTCTTCATCAAAAATTTTTATATCTGTTTCTTTGATGGTTTTTTGAATAGCTTTTTTATAAAGATCTCTGTCACACTGAACCCTAAGTGCTTGAACTGCATCACCTTTTCTTGTGTTTAAGGTTCTATATTGGATTCCAGACATGTCGGTAGCGATTGGCATTATTCCACCCATTGCTCCAATCTCCCTCACTATATGAGATTTGCCTAGGCCTCCAATAGCTGGGTTGCATGACATCTGTCCGATGTTTTTTTTATTCAAAGTTACTAAAGCGCAGCTAAGCCCTAGCCTATAGACAGCATGGGCCGCTTCAACTCCAGCATGACCACCACCGACAACAACAACATCAAATTTATACATAATTAATTAAACAATAATTTCTATATTATATACTTTTTGTTATTACTATTAGGAAAAGGGTTTATTGTGTATAAAGGGCTGAAGCCTAATAAAAATAACAAAAAACACGTTTTATAACTTATGTTTAGATCTGTTCATAAGCACAGAAAACAACAACTATAAACCTGTAAACAAAACTAACACCCAAATCAAAGACACAACTTAATAACAACCTATCTACTTTCCTATACAGAAAGAACTAAAGATATCCCCAAGCAAGGAGTCGGAAAACTTTTTCCCAACAACCTCATCCAAAAAAGACCTAGCATTTTTAAGATCCTCAGCAACAAGCTCAAGGCTTTCTTTTTTAGAAAGGTTTGCTTTAGCTTTTTCAAGGTCCTCCAAAACAGAATAAAATAAATTTTCATGCCTTTCTTTAATTAAAAAATCATACCCATCATCTTTAACACCTGAATTAAATCTATTTTCAATAATAGACTTCAGCTCACTAAAACCTTCGCCGGTCTTTGCAGAAACAAAACAATCAAAAACACCTTCTTTCTTGTTTAAATCAGACTTATTTAACACAGATACAAAACTTTTTTCATCACACATGTTTTTAAAATAATCAATTTCATCAGGAATGTTTTTTTCAAACACACCCAAAACAAGATCAGCATTTTTAACCTCAGACATAGAAATATCAATCCCTTGTTTTTCTACAACGTCAGAAGTTTCTCTAACCCCAGCCGTATCAAAGATAGAAAATGAGTTTGACTTATAAAAAAGCTCAGATCCAATCATATCTCTTGTTGTACCTGGCAGGCTTGAAACAATAGCCCTCTCAAAACCAAGCAACCTATTAAACACAGAAGACTTTCCAGAATTCACAGGACCAACTAAAACAATATTATTTTTTTCATCACCAACCCTTTTACTAATACAAGCCCCAACAAACAAACCAAACCGCTCTATTAAAGAACTCAGCTCTAACATCAAAGAGGAGTCAAAATAATCATTATCCTCGTCAGAAAAATCTATTTCTGCCTCAACACCAACCCGAAGAGAATCAATCTCCTCACCAAATGACACAACCTTTGATGACAGCTCACCAAAAAGGGTTTTGTTGGATAATACAACACCCCTATCATCTGTGCTGTCGACAAGATCAGAAACCGCTTCAGCCTCAACAAGAGTAATTTTGTCGTTTAAGAAAGCTCTTTTTGTAAACTCACCACCAGGGGCTTCTTCAAAACCAAGCTCTTTAAAAACATCCACTATATTGGACATAACCGCAAGACTGCCATGAGCATATATTTCGAACGAGTCTTCTCCGGTATAGCTTTTTGGCGCACCAAAAACAACAAGACCAACCCTATCAATAATCTTGTTCTTGTAGCGCAAGGTCTCAACAGAAAAACGATTTGGAGGAAAGACATCTCCAGAAAACACTTTACTTAAAGCTGAATGACAACCATCACCAGAAACCCTAAAAACACATATAGCTGACTTAGCAGGCGGGGTTGCTAAAGCAAAAACAACAGACATGTCTAGTTAGAGCCCAATGCCCCCTGCTGTTTATATAAATAGCTTTGTTGAGCAAGCTGAACCCCGGTATTTACAACAGTATAGAGACACAAAGCAGCAGGAAAGAAAATAAACATAACAGAAAACATTAAAGGCATATACTTCATTACTTGAGCCTGTGTTGGGTCCATACCAGCAGGCTGGGGGTTAAGCCGCTGTGTTAAAAACATCAACAAAGCAAACAAGGCTGGCATAATAAAATAAGGATCTGGCGCGGAAAGGTCTGACCACAAAACAAGCTCACTGTGCCTAAGCTCTACCATTTCTCTTAACGCAAAAAAGAAACCAATAAAAAAAGGCATTTGTATAAGCAAAGGCAGACAACCGCCAAGAGGATTGGCTCCATTTTTTTTCATCAACTTCATTGTTTCAGTGCCTTGTTTTTGCCTGTCATCTTTATATCTTTCTTTTATTTCATTTAACTCAGGCGTAATCTTTCTTAAGTTGGCCATAGACCTGAAACTTTTTGCAGTTACCGGCCAAAAAAGAAGTTTTATCAAAACTGTAAAAATAATAATAGTCAAACCCCAGTTGTTAATATAACCATTTAAAACATCCATAAACCAAACCATTGGCTGAGAAAGAAACCAAAACCACCCCATATCAATTGAAAGCTCCAGGTTATCTGCTCGAACCATAAGATCTTTTCTTATCTTTGGACCAACAAAAAGCCTGTGCTCGTGGTCATATGTAACATTGCTGCCAGAAGAGCCCTCAACCGTATAACCCATCCTAAAAAGACCAGATTCTTTAGGTAGAACATAATAATTATAAATATAATCATCAGAACCCAATATAGCTGCAAAAAAATACTTTTGGATAAAAGCAACCCAACCAGATCTTGAAAGAACCTCAACAGACTCCTCAACACTTCTTAAACGAGAAGTAGAGTATGGGTCACTATCAGAGCTGATAGCAACACCCTCGTATGAACTATTATTCATCATTCCACCACTTAAAGCGTCTCGCTTCAAATCAAGCGCCCCACCAGCAGTTCTATACAGTCCGGCAAAAGACTTGCCCTCTTCACCATTTACAGAGGAGTCATAAATAGAGATTTCATAAGCAGCATCCATAAAAGACACTCTTTTAGAAACCCCAAGCAAAGGATCAACAAGCTCAAGATAATTTGTGCCAAGTTCTGCAATTTGATAACTTGGACTTAGTCCGGTAAAACCACTTTTAAAGTAATAACTAAAAGCAGATTCCTTTGATTCTCCAAAAACTCTAAAACCCAAAGACTCATCTACATTCTCAACCCTATAGTCTTTCAACCTAGTTTCTACAATCGCCCCTGTTTCAACCGCTACAACAACATACAACTCTTTAC
>CABYCI010000019.1 GCA_902517425.1 uncultured SAR86 cluster bacterium
TTAGCAAATTCATCCATAGGATTTCCATACATTGCTACACATTGCAATACTCCTAATTTGCCATCTTTAATATGATTAGGACTTATAGTATTTATAAAATCAATAGTCTCTGATATTTCTTGCATATTAGCCATCGCAACAGAAATTATCAAAGGTTTTCCTGTTTGTAGGATTGCTCTTATTAGAGGATAATTTGTTAAATCACCAGAGCCTATTTTATGAATACTTATATATTTGTCTAGCTTATTAAGAGAATCTTCATCCCAAATTGATGTCATGAATATTATGTCATTTTCTTTTGCTAAATGAGCAAGTTCTATATATTTCTCGATTGGTAATTCAAATTTAGAAAAATGCTTAAAACGCTCTTCATTTTCAACTTTACTCACTATTTTTTCAGCAAAATAAGTCTGAAATTTTACCGCGTCAGCACCAGCGTCAGCTGCATCTAGTAATAATTTTTTTGCGTATTCAAAGTTACCTTCATGATTGCCTCCAATTTCAGCAATTATAAACGGATCATTGAACTTTAAATTTTTAATCATGTAATTATTATATCTTTATTAAATTTTATTTTTCATTCCCACTCAATAGTTGCAGGTGGTTTGCTTGAAATATCGTAAACAACCCTACTTACATCCTCTATTTCATTCACAATTCTATTTGATACATGCTCTAAAAATTTATACGGCAAATGAGCCCACCTAGCTGTCATAAAATCTACAGTCTCTACTGCTCGAAGAGCTATGACTTCAGCGTATCTTCGCTCATCACCAACGACTCCTACAGATTTAACAGGCAAAAGAACTGCAAAAGCTTGACTAACTGTATCGTATAGATCAGCTTTTATTAATTCTTCAATGAAAATATGGTCAGCTTCTTGCAGGATTTTTGTTTTTTCTTTGGTTATTTCACCAATTATTCTTACCCCTAAACCAGGTCCTGGAAAAGGATGTCTTTCTATCATTTTTTTTGGTATTCCTAGTTCTAAACCCATTCTTCTTACCTCATCTTTAAATAAATCTCTTAGAGGTTCAACCAAGTCTAGTTTCATCTCTTCTGGCAAGCCTCCCACATTATGATGTGATTTTATCACTCTAGCTTCTTTTGATTCAGAGCCAGATGACTCAATAACATCAGGATATATTGTTCCTTGTGCTAAAAATTTAATGTCTTTAAGTTTAATTGCTTCTGCATCAAAAATATCAATAAAAGTTCTTCCAATAACTTTTCTCTTTTGCTCAGGATCATCTATATTCTTAAGATGCCTTAGGAAAATATCCTCACTATCGGATTTAATTACGTTTAAATTTATATTTTCTGCGAAAGTTTGCATAACCTGATTAGCTTCGTTCTTTCTAAGCAATCCGTTATCTACAAACACACAGGTGAGTTTTTTACCTATAGCTTTATGGAGTAGTGCTGCTGTTACAGAGGAATCAACACCCCCGGATAGCCCTAACAAAACTTTGTTATCTTGCACTTGTTCTTGAATTTCATTAACCCTCTCAGATATTAGATCATTCATCTTCCAATCAGTCTTGCTCTTACAAGCATTGAATATAAAATTCTCTAATACTTTTTGGCCATCGTCTGTGTGAGTTACTTCAGGATGAAATTGGATAGCATATATTGGTAAATCTTTATGCTCCATGGCAGCAATTGGTGCCGTAGCTGTTGATGCGGTGAGATTAAAATCGTCAGGAAGGTCTTGAACTTGATCGCCATGACTCATCCAAACATTAATTTTTTTATTTAAATTGTGAAATATTATTGATTCCCTAACAACTTCTAGCTCAGAATGACCAAATTCTTTTTGATCAGCAGATATAACATGGCCTCCCATCTGCTCCGCAAGAGTCTGCATCCCATAACATATTCCAAGAATGGGGACTGCTAAGTCAAATATACATTGAGGAATTCTTGGTGTATAACTTTCGGTGACTGAGTTTGGTCCACCTGAAAGAATAATACCTTTTGGATTTAGATTGATAATTTTAGATTCGTCTATATCCCAAGGCAAAATTTCAGAGTAGACGTCGCTTTCTCTTATTCTTCTTGCTATTAGTTGTGTATATTGCGAACCAAAATCCAATACCAAGATAGTATCAATTTTTTTATTGCTAACAGATAGCTTACTCATTTAATTAACTTCTTTGGTAGTTTGGAGCTTCTTTTGTAATCATGACATCATGAACATGACTTTCTGCCATACCTGCATTGGTGATTTCAACAAATTGACTATTATTTTGCATGTCTTTTATGTTTTTACATCCGATATAACCCATACTCTGTCGTACACCACCAACAAGTTGATTAATCACATTTACAACCAAGCCTTTATAAGGGACTCTACCTTCTATTCCTTCTGGAACCAATTTATCTGCTTCAACATCTTCCTGTAAGTATCTATTTGCATCATCTCTTTCAGTCATTGCTCCAATAGAACCCATTCCTCTATAGGTTTTAAAACTTCTTCCTTGGAAAAGCTCAACTTTTCCTGGAGCTTCCTCGGTTCCAGCAAATAGACTGCCAAGCATTACAGAATCTGCTCCAGCTGCAATTGCTTTTGCAATATCACCTGAAAATCTAATTCCACCATCTGCAATAATATTAATATCTCTGCCAACTAAGGCCTTCTTTATTTCAAGAATTGCACTTATTTGCGGAACTCCTATTCCAGCTATGATTCTAGTTGTACATATAGAACCTGGTCCCATTCCAACCTTCACAGCATCTGCGCCTGCCCTCACTAACTCGGTAGCAGCCTCTGCCGTAGCAATATTTCCCCCAATAATGTCGACATCTTTAAACTTTTCCTTAAGCATCTTTATTGTTTCTATTACATTTTTTGAATGTCCATGTGCGCTATCTACTACAAATACATCTACACCACTTTCGAATAATGCTTGTGCTCTTTCCAGAGTATCTTCACTTGTACCTAGAGCTGCACCTACTTGAAGCCTGCCAGATAAATCTTTTGTTGCATTTGGATGTTGTGCTGACTTTTCAATATCTTTCATCGTGACTAGTCCTGATAAATTACTATTACTATCAAGAACTAATATCTTTTCAATTCTGTTTTTATACATTAACTTCATGACGTCTTCTTGAGAAAAACCTTCTTCAACAGTAATTAGTTTTTCAAATGGAGTCATAATTGTAGAAACCTCAGAATCCATATTTTCAGCATATCTAAAGTCTCGACTAGTAACTATTCCTTTTAGCTTTTGATCATCTACTACTGGCATTCCAGAAATGCTTAATTCACTTGTTAATTGTCTGAGCTCTCCAATTGACTGCTTTGAATTTATTGTTACAGGATCTCTTACAATGCCGCTCTCATATTTTTTTACAGTTTTAACTTGAGCAGCCTGCTCTTCAATTGAATTATTTTTATGAATTATTCCAATGCCGCCGGTTTCTGCTAAAGAAATAGCCATCTTTGATTCAGTAACAGTGTCCATCGCCGCAGATATAAGCGGAGTCTTAAGAACAATGTTTTTTGTTAGTTTTGATTCGATGGATGCTTCACTTGGAAGAAAATCGCTATATTTAGGTAAGAGCAATACATCATCGAACGTTAATGCTTTATATTTTAATTTTTCCATGAGAGATTATAACCAAAGGAAATCGGAAAAAAAAGTCTAGTATTTGTTTGTGAACTTTAAATCTTGTCTTTTATGTTAGGTATTAAGTCTGTCATTTCAGGTTTATTAGCTTTTATTTCTTCTAAAGACAGTCCTTCAAGCTCATGAGGAAAGACTAACCATTGATCAGTCTCATGAATATAAAAATCAGGTTTGTTACCTGTTTGGCTTTTATTAGGCTTGAAATACGGGGTAGCAACTTTCATTTCTGGTGTATTTTTTTTACATGCAGCTGCAATGTCAGCAATAATTTGTGCAACAGAGTTTCCAGTATCGTGAACATCATCAACAATCAGCAGTCTATCTTCTGACTCGAGCTGCCTAATGACATAGTTTAATCCATATACTTGAACACTATCTTTTCTTTCTTCTATTCCAGAATAATATGATGTTCTAACAGCAACATGATCAGATTCTATACCCAGAAAACTAAGGAACTCTTGAACAGCTATTCCTATTGGGGCTCCGCCTCTCCAAACACCAATTATATAATTTGGTGCGAAGCCGGATTCATAAACATTCCACGCAAGTTGAAACGAATCTTTTAATAAGCTTTCTGATTGAATAAATAATTTTTTCATTTTTTTTATAAAGGGCCTATTAGACCCTTTAGTGGATTATAACTTTAAGCGAAAAAGAAATCAGAAGTTATAACTAATTCTTGTCATAAACTGTCTTGGAGGAATGAGTTCAAGTCCTGTCGAAGCAACTCCAAATACATCAGTCATGCTTGAGTTAACACCGTCTTCATCTGTTGCATTTAAAAGCATTAAATCAAGACCAAGGTTATTATTGAAATCGATTCCAATAGTTACATTAACAATATCATAAGCAGGAATAGCATCAACAATTGCATTATTGCTTACCCTTTGCATGAATTTACCTCTTTTTATATATTGAAGAATAGCAGTTAAGTAGTTACCTGAAGGAAGGTCTGTTTCATAAATAAAGTTAACATCAGCAGTAAACTCTGGAGTCTTTGCAAGCTGATTGCCTCTTACATTTTCTCTTAGCCCATATCTTAAATCTTCTTCTCCAAAGAAATATTGATAAGCATCAACATTGTCTAGAACAAAATAATCGGAAGAAACTTCAGAATTAAGGAATGCTAAATTCATATCAAAAGTGAACGAGTCAGATGCTAAGGCAGTGAATTCAATTTCAACACCTGACATTTCTGATTCAGGAATATTAGCTACACCACCTCTGTATGGATCAGGATCAGTAGCTTGAAATTGAAGGTTTTCGTAATCATATGAGAAGGCAGCAATATTTGCTCTAGCTTTACCATTAAATAGATCTGTTTTAACGCCTATTTCCGTAGAATCAACTGTTTCTGCTTCAAATGTAGGAAAAACCATTGGAGGAGCATTATCGCCATCAAAACCAAATGTTAAATTACTTCCACCTGGTTTGAATCCACTGGCTAATGTTAAATAGATCATTGTTGCCTCGGCCAAGTCATATTCACCTGTAATCTTGGTTGTTACCTCGTCAGTTGTGCCTTCTGTTTGAAATTGATCACCAGCATTTAAAAAGTTTGCGACATCAGTACCAAATGTATCTTCAGAGTATCTCAATCCAGAAACAAGCCTAAAAGTATCACTAAAGCTATAAGTTGTTTGAGCATATACTGATAGTGATTCTCTATATGGAACAGCATCTGTAAAAAAATCTACATCTGCAGCTGGTCCAAATATGTCAAATCTACCAGGTATTCCATAATCATGCTCATAGCAATAATCTGGATCTGCAAATGATTCATTACAAACATATTTAAAGACTCCATCAAGATCGTCATCTCTATAGCCTCTTATGACATTTTCTATTTCGTGATCCATATAAAATGCACCAACTGTCCAATCAAGCTTTCCATCCATTGCAGGTTCATTCGAAATAAGGTTAATTTCAAAGGTTGTTGTTTCAACAACGGAGGTTTCAGGTCGAAATTCTGCTTGTTGATATGTTGCACCTGAGCCTAAACCTGGGATAGAGAGAACTGGATCTCCAAAATTATGACGGTCATTATCTCTTGTTACTGAAATATCATCATCTTGAGAACTAGCTAAAATCTTTAAATTTGCAAATCCAAGATCTGATTCAAAAATCATTGCAACCACAGAGGAAGTAAGCTCTTGTTTTGAAATTGTATTTTGTGATAACTTTCGCATGCCAGGTGATTGATCATCAATACCTCTTAAAGCAGCACCATTCCTGTCAACATTAGCATACTGTCCAAATACTCTTAAACTAGATGTATCACTTAACTCAATCAAAAAATCTGCTCTAAAGCTAAGATTATGAGCATCATCAAGATCTTGTCCTGTTAATAGATTTTCTGTAAACCCTTCACGAGTCATTGCAGAAAAAGATATCTTGGTGCTTGCTGAATCTGAAATTGGTATATTTGATGAAGATCTTAACTGCTTCATTCCATAATCACCATATGTGATATCTGCTTTTGAAAATCTTTCATCGGTTGTGGGTTTATTGCTAATAACATTAATAGCTCCGCCAGTTGAATTTTGACCAAAAAGAGTTCCCTGAGGACCTCTTAAGACTTCAATTCTCTGAACATCTAAAAAATCTGTTTGCAATGAAAATGGTGATGCAATAAATATACCATCCATGTGATAGGCAACTGAGGGAGCTGCAATTGCATTTTGGTTAGTTTCATTACCAACACCTCTGATAGAAATAACTGTTTTATAGCCTTCATTCTTGGCAACAGTTACTCCAGGAACAATACTACTTAGATCAACAAATGAATTGATATTCTTAGCTTCAATTTCTGAAGCAGTTAATGCTGTGACCGCTTGAGAAACTGTCTGGAGACTTTCATCTCTTTTTTCAGCAGTAACGATGATTTCCTCAAATACTGGTTCTTCTTGTGAAGATAAGTCGAAACTTACAAAAATTGTAAATAGTGTTAAAAAAAATAATTTAGTATTTAAAATCAATTTTAAATTCATGTCTGATAGCCCCTTTATTTAAATATATTTATATAATGTATGCAACTTATATGCCAATTTATGAAACTTGAAAAGATAAAGTTCTACTTTCTGGATAATACTAACAAATTGTATACTTCATGATCTAATAATTGCTCTATACTAAATCAAATGAAAATAAATCTAGATCAAATTTTTAAGCTTCAAGATAATAATACCACTATTAAAAAAGAATTTTTAGCTGGATTCACAACATTTATTACGATGGCTTACATTATTTTTGTAAACCCACAAATGATGTCTCAAAGTGGCATGAATGAGGGCGCAATTTTTGTTGGAACATGTCTTGCTGCTGCACTTGCATCTATCATTATGGGTTTATATGCAAATTGGCCGGTTGGACTTGCCCCAGGGATGGGTTTAAATGCATTTTTTACTTATACAGTTGTTGGTCAGATGGGATATTCATGGGAAATAGCCTTAGGAGCAGTTTTTTTGGCTGGTATATTATTTTTTATTATGAGTGTTACTAGGCTAAGGCGGTGGATGATAGATAGTATTCCGTTAAATCTTCGAATAGCAATGGGTTCTGGTGTTGGTCTGTTTATTGGTTTTATTGGGCTTAAAGGTGGTGGAATTGTTGTAAGTAATGATGCAACTTTTTTAAGTCTTGGTGACTTTAGAAGTTATGAAACTCTTCTAGCTTCATTTGGTTTTTTATTAATATCAATCTTAGCAATAAGAAAAATTCCTGGTGCAATTATTGTTGGTGTTCTTGGTACTACAATGATTGCGCTAATAATGGGATTAGTAGAATATAAAGGTGTTGTTGCTTATCCACCAGAACTTGTGCCAACTTTAATGAAATTAGATATTCTTGGAGCTCTTGATCTTGCAATGATTAGTGTTGTTATGTCTTTTCTCTTTGTAAATTTATTTGATACTACTGGTACTTTATTAGGGGTAGCAACTAGAGCAAACCTTGTAGATGATGACGGAAATGCACACAATCTTGATAAAGCTCTCAAAGCAGACAGTGGATCAAGTATTTTTGGCACTTTTTTTGGCTGTTCTCCTGTTACAAGCTATGTTGAGAGTTCAGCAGGTGTTGAGGCAGGTGGAAGAACCGGCTTAACCGCTGTTTTTGTTGGTATATTTTTTATAATTGCTATTTTCTTTTCTCCATTAGCTGCCATGGTTCCTGCATATGCGACATCAGGTGCATTAATTTATGTTTCTATTTTAATGCTGGGAGGAATGGAAAAATTAAATTGGTCTAAAACAACAGACTTGCTACCTGCTTTAATTATAATTGTTATGATTCCTTTAACTTTTTCAATTGCAGATGGTGTTGCTCTAGGATTTTTATCCTATATTGCATTAAAAGTTGGTACAAATGAAATCGGTAAAATTTCATCAGGGGCTTGGTTTTTAACTCTAATATTCTTATCAAAGTTTATATTTTTATAAAATAAGGCCTAGAATATATATTATTGTTAAACCAGCATTTAAAACAATCAACGTTTGTTCTCGCCATAATATTCCAACAATAACCCATAGTGAGTTGGCGCTTATAAATGCCCAATGATGATATTCTAGTTCGGGAACAAAGCTTGCTAATATTGCTGCTAGTATTAATATAGCTGTAGCTGTCCAAGCAATAGATTGATAAGGTTTTTGATTTTGTTCCATGAATTGAGGTTTATATATTAATTAAAATTATTAAATAATTCATCAGTTTTTGCTGCACAGATAAAATCATTTTGATGCAATCCTCTGATTTTATGTGACCACCAAGACACTGTTACTCTCCCCCATTCTAAAATAACTTCAGGATGATGGTCTTCTTCTTCAGCCAAATTTGCTACATTATTCGTGAACCTTAAAGATTCCTCGTAGTTTTTAAAAGCAAATGCACATATTAATCTTTTGATTTTATCTTCATCTTCAATTACTTGCCAAGATGGAATTTTAGGATGTAAGTTTTTGATTTCTTCTTCGCTTAATGAGTGAGCATCTATATTACATGCCTCACATTTGCTGTTTAATAATTCATCATTCATTATTACAAACCCCCTCTAGCTAATTTAGAAGGATCAAGTAATTTAATAAGTTTTGATTTTGCTATATCAGTTTCTTCAGCAGCAACATCAATAATTGGTCTATTTTCTTTATATGCCTTTTTGGCTATAGATGATGCTTTTTCATAACCAATCAAGGGATTTAATGCTGTAACTAGTATAGGATTTTTAGATAATGAAATTTCTAAATTTTTATGATTGACTTTAAATGTTTTAATAGCATTTTTAGATAATGAGTTCATTGATCCACTAAGAAGATTTATGCTTTTTAAAAGATTATATGCAATAACAGGTAGCATTACATTCAATTGAAAATTTCCAGATTGAGCAGCCACTGTAATAGAAACATCATTACCTATTACATCTGCAGAAGCCATAGCAACAGCTTCAGGAATTACAGGATTTACTTTTCCAGGCATTATGCTGCTTCCAGGTTGAAGAGCTTTAAGTTCAATATCTGATATTCCCGCCAATGGACCACTGTTCATCCATCTTAAATCATTTGAAATTTTCATTAACATCACAGCTAGATTTTTCAATTCTCCAGACAATTGAACTGAACAATCCTGAGCACTAAGTTCATGATAAAAATTCTTTGCTGGTTTGAATTTATATTTGTTTTTAGTTAATTTTGTTATCTCTTGAGCAAATAATTTTGCAAATTGTTTATGAGCATTTATGCCGCTTCCAACAGCTGTACCCCCTTGGGATAATTCAAGAAATTTCTTCTCAATAACATTTAACATTTCCTTAGAAGACTCTAATTGACTAGACCATGCTTTTAATTCCTCAGAAAAATCTATTGGCATTGCATCCATGAGATGAGTTCTTCCTGTTTTGATTGTTCCTTTTATAGATTCAGCCTTATCATTAATTGATTTAATTAACCCATCTAGTGCTGGGAATAATTTTTTAGTTAAATCCATATGAGCGCTAAGTTTAATAGCTGTGGGTATAACATCATTACTACTTTGACTCATATTTACATCATCATTTGGGCTAATTTCAACTTTTGCATACTTGGTTGCTATGTTAGCTATTACCTCATTAGCATTCATATTCGAACTTGTTCCCGATCCAGTTTGAAATACATCAATTGGGAATTCATTATGGTGTTTTTCTTGCCAAACTTCCTTGGAAGCCTTCGAAATTGCTTTAGATTTTTTAGATGAAATTAGTTTTAGACGCAGATTTGCTTTCGCAGCAGCGTCTTTAATTAGACCAAGAGAGGAAACAAAGGACTTTGTAAAAGGAAAATCCATTTTTATACCACTGATAGGAAAATTATTAACAGCTCTTTGGGTTTGCGCACCCCATAGGGCTTTCGAAGGTACTTTGACTTCACCTAAACTATCTTTCTCAATTCTATATTTCATATTTATGTCTTATTTGATAAGCTATTTTAACATTATAGAGCGAAGGAGTATAAAAACTATGTCAAATGTTGCGCCAATTAAAATAGATGTTACCAATGGTAAATTGCCAGTAAAAGAAAAAGGTTTAATTTTTCAGGAATTTGCAAATCCAGCTGAAGAAAGAAGAAATCAACTAGAGAAATTAGCAGCTGGTTTTAGACTATTTGACTATTTTGGATTTAATGAGGGTGTTGCTGGTCATATTACATACAGAGATCCAGAATTTAAGGACCATTTTTGGGTAAACCCTTTAGGCGTTCACTTTTCTCAAATTTCTGTTTCAGATCTTTTGTTAGTTAATCATGATGGAAAAGTGGTTCAAGGTAATAAAGACGTAAATGTTGCTGCATTTGCAATCCATTCCAGACTTCACAAAGCAAGACCAGATGTTAACGCTGCAGCTCATTCTCATTCAATATATGGAAGAACATTTTCAACTCTTGGAAAACTACTAGATCCAATCTCTCAAGATGCATGTGCATTTTATGAGAATCAAGGGATTTATGAGGATTTTTCAGGTGTTGTTGAAGAGGTAAATGAAGGAGATGAAATTGCTAAAGCTTTAGGAGATAAAAAAGTTGCAATACTACAAAATCATGGAATCTTAACGACAGGTCCATCGGTTGATATTGCTCTTTGGTTTTATATGTCTATGGAGAGATGCTGCCAAGCTCAATTAATGGCTGAGGCTGCAGGGAAACCAAAAATTATTCCACATGACACTGCAATCAAAACAAGAGAATTTATTGCAAATGACATTGCAGCTTGGGCAAGTTATCAGCCTGCTTTTGATAAGATCGTAAAAATGCAACCAGAGCTTTTTGATTAACTAGTTGGAGCAATAATAGCTTTTGTTTCTAAGCACTCTTCTAGCCCATGCATTCCATGCTCTCTTCCATTTCCTGACGCCTTGTAACCGCCGAATGGAGCTCCGTTACCTCTAGCACCACCGTTTATTGTGATTTGACCTGCTCTTATTTGGTTTCCCACTGCAATCGCATGAGATAACTCGCCTTGAACATATCCAGCAAGACCATATTCAGTATCATTTGCAATATTGATTGCTTCTTCTTCTGTTTCATATTTCATGATGCATAGAACCGGTCCGAATATTTCTTCTTTTGCAATAGTCATATCATTTGTTACATCAGCAAAAACTGTTGGTTTAATATAATATCCTTTCTCATAACCTTCGGGTCTTTCTATTCCACCGGCAACTAATCTAGCTCCTTCTTCAATTCCTATTTCTATTAATTTTAGAATTTTCTCATACTGAGTTTTGTTTGAAATCGGTCCTAGTCTAAACTCACCATTTGGATCACCAACAGTTGTGCTATTTGCGGTTGCTATAGCAATTTGAACAGCTTTGTCATAATTTTCAGCAGAAACTAACATTCTAGTAGGAGCATTACATGATTGACCAGAATTTAAAAAACAATGGCCAGCGCCACCTTTTACAGATTTTTCGAGATCAGCAACATCATCTAAAATGATATTTGCTGATTTACCACCAAGCTCTTGTTGAACTCTTTTTACAGTTAATGCTGATGCTTGAGCTACGGCAATTCCTGCTCTAGTTGATCCAGTAAATGACATCATGTCTACTTTTTCATGCTCAGATAAAGCAGCACCAACTATAGGCCCATATCCATTGACTAGATTAAATACGCCTTTTGGAACTCCAGCTGTATGCATAACTTCTGCAAGCAACATCGAACAATAGGGAGATATTTCACTTGGTTTTAAGACCATGGTGCATCCAGTTGCAATAGCAGCAGAAACTTTTGTAGTGATTTGATTCATAGGCCAGTTCCATGGAGTTATCATCCCAATTACTCCTATAGGCTCTCTCCTAAGAGTATATCCTCCCTCTTGCCTTTCAAACTTATATTCTTCAAGAGCTTCCAATGTTTCTTTAAAATTTATTAACCCCGTGTTTGCTTGTGCTCTTTCTGATAGCCAAGTTGGTGCTCCCATCTCTTTAGTAATAACTTCAACGAAATCTTTATATCTGTTCTCATATTCTTGAATAATTTTTTTTAGGAGTTCTATTCTTTCTTCTTGTGTAGATTTTGAAAATGAAATAAATGCTTCACTAGCAGCGTTTACTGCATCATCAATATCTTTTTTAGTTCCTGCAGTAACTTGACCAATAACTTCTTCATTTGCTGGATTTATAACATCAATTAATTCATTTGAATCTGACTGCACCCATTCACCATTAATATAAAATTTAAGATCATTACTCATATCATTCTCCGTGAAATTTAAGACATAAAATTATAACTAAATACTGATAAATGAACTAGAAAGAATTATTTAGAATAATCCCTTAATTTCTTTATCTTCATCCAAGCCTATAGCTTCTGCTGCTGGAACTCTTGGTAGTCCTGGCATGGTCATAATTTCTCCACAAACTACTACGACAAATTCAGCACCAGCAGACAATCTAACTTCTTTTATTGGCACATCATGACCAACTGGGGCACCCATTAATAATGGATCAGTTGAAAAACTGTATTGAGTTTTTGCCATACATATAGGATATTCACCAAATCCATCTTCTTCTAATTTTTTAAATTGATTTCTCACTTTCTTGTCAGCAATAATTTCAGATGCTCCATAGATATTTTTTGCTATATATTCTGTTTTATCCCATAGGGTCATCTCATTTTCATACAAAGTCTTAAATTCAGAGGTATTTGAATCTGCAATCTTTGCAACTTCAGCTGCAAGTTCTGATGCTCCTTCACCACCTTTTTCCCAATGCGATGAAATCTTACATTGAACTCCAAGATTTTTACAAAAATTGATTATCTGCTCATGCTCATTTTCAGTATCTGTTACATAATCGTTTATTCCAACAATTACAGGAACGCCAAATTTACTAATATTTTCGATATGTTTTCCTAGATTTTCACAGCCCTTTAAAACAGCTTCAACATTTTCAGAACCTAGGTCATCTTTCTTAACACCACCATGCATCTTTAAAGCTTTTGTTGTAGCAACCAAGACAACTACATCTGGTTTAAGTCCGGATTTTCTACATTTAATATCAAAAAATTTCTCTGCTCCAAGATCTGCACCAAATCCTGCCTCAGTAACAACATAATCAGCTAATTTTAGAGCTGTTTTTGTTGAAACTACAGAATTACAACCATGAGCTATATTAGCAAATGGACCACCATGCATGAATGCAGGATTATTTTCTAATGTTTGAACTAGGTTTGGTTGAAATGCATCCTTTAAAAGAGCTGTTATAGCTCCGTCAGCATTTAGCTCTTTAGCCCTTACGGGCTGATTCTTTTTAGTATAACCAATAACAATATTGCCAATTCTTGTTTGAAGATCTTCAAGATCAGAGGCTAAACAAAAAACTGCCATAATTTCTGATGCAACTGTAATATCAAATCCACTTTGACGTGGAATACCATTTCCAGTTCCGCCAAGACCACACGTAATATCTCTAAGTGACCTATCATTCATATCAACAACTCTTTTCCAAGTTATACGTCTTGGATCAATATCAAGCTCATTATCCCAATGGATATGGTTATCTATAAGAGCTGAAAGTAAATTATGAGCTGCGCCAATTGCATGAAAATCTCCAGTAAAGTGAAGATTTATGTCTGTCATTGGAATCACCTGAGCATAACCACCACCAGCTGCACCACCCTTCATTCCAAAACAAGGTCCTAAGCTAGGTTCTCTTAAACAAATCATTGCTTTTTTTCCTATTTTACAGAGGCCATCTACTAAACCAACACTAGTAGTTGTTTTGCCTTCTCCTGCTGGAGTGGGTGAAATAGCAGTTACAAGAATTAACTTACCATCATCATTTTTTGATAATGAATTAACAAAATTATGAGAGAGTTTGGCTTTATCTGCTCCATAGCTAATGATGTCTTTTTCTTCAATATCTATTGAATATGCAATATCATTAATTGGTTTCTTATTTGCAGCATTTGCAATTTCTAAATCACTTGGATACGTAGCCATATTACCTCCATATACCCCTAAAATTAAACTTCAGTATACATAAGCACTAATGGGTAAACTAGAAATATTTTATTAATTTTTTGCTTCATTGAAAGCATCTATTGCTCTCAGTCTAGATTCTTTTAAATCTAATATTTGATTTGGATAATTACATAAAGATCTGATTTCATTTGATGGATCATGTATATCTTTTTTTTCAATATCTTTTAGTTCGTGTATATATTTTTTTATGAATAGGCCATCACTATCAAAGTTTTTAGATTGAGTAAGAGGATTAAAGATTCTAAAATATGGTGCTGCATCTGTTCCAGTTGAGCTACTCCATTGCCATCCACCATTATTGGAAGAAAAATCTCCATCTAGAAGATTTTGCATAAAGAATGCTTCACCTAAGCGCCAATCATGTAACATATTTTTAGTAAAGAACATTGCTACAACCATTCGTAATCTATTATGCATCCATCCTTCAGCTTTTAATTGTCTCATCGCAGCATCTATAAGCGGAAATCCTGTTTTACCATTCTTCCATGCTTCATATTCCTCCTCATTAAAGCGCCATTTAATTTTATTTGTATATTCTTGAAAGGGCTTGCCTTTGCTTACTCTTGAGAAAGAAAACATTATGTTTTTATAAAACTCTCTCCAAACTATTTCATCAATCCATTTGGTGACTCCCTTTTCACCTGAATCTAATTCAAAATTATTTTTCTTTAGTGCTTCTAAGATACATCTTTTTGGTGAAATGATTCCTAAAGCTAAATAAGGTGATAGTCTGCTAGTCCCCTCAATTATTGGTTCATTTCTATCTTTGGCATAATTAAATATTTTTTTGTCTAAGTATTTCTTTAAATTTTTTAAAGCCTCTTCTTCTCCAACAGGCCATAAATCCATATCTACTGAATGATCTTTATTAAAAGAGAAATCAAAACTGTCAATATTTGAAGAAACAGTGGTCTTTATTTTTGGCATGTATTTAAATTCAATATCGAGCAAATCAAGATTAAAATTTTCTACCCATCTTTTTTTAAACGGTGTAAAAACTGAGTAAGGTTTTCCCTCTCCTGTTTTGAATGTGCCAGCAGGGAATAGAACTTGTGCGTCATAAGATAAATAATTGATGTTATTAACTTTTAATAATTCTTGTAATTCTATATCTCTTGATTCCTCATCAGTTCCAAATTGGTTGTTCCAATAAACATTTGTAATTGTTCTTTCATTTATAAGCTTAAGAATTATTGAAGGGTCATGATTCATTCCGTCTGAATCTATTATTGTAAGTGGGATATTTAATTCATCTAAAGATTTTTCTAAACTTTTTAGATTTGCAATCATAAATTCAATTTTAGAGTTAGCCTCATTATGGAGTTTCATTTGATTAATTGAATATATATAAATGGCATGTACTTCTTCAGATTCAGCACAGGCGGCTCTCAAAGCTGGATTGTCATCCATTCGCAGATCATTTCGAAACCAAACCAGACTTTTCATTTATATTTGCGAGTTTGAAAAAATTACATCAACTTGATAATTATCTTGAAAGTTTGATATTTCTGCTAACCCTCCTGCAGAATTTATAATTGCTGCACCAGCAACTATGTCCCAAAAAAATATTCCATTTTCTTTATATAGATCTGCTTTACCAGATGCTACATAACAAGACGCCATTGCTGCTGAGCCAATCATCCTTACCTTTTTCCATGATTGCATATCTATAACCATTTTATTTAATGCTTCATCTGAATAATCTGTTCCATGTGGTAATCCTGTAATTAAGATAGCCTCTTTCTTTTGTTTAAGCGTTGAAACATTAATTTCTTTATTATTAAGTGTTGAAATTTTTTTTAAACAATTCCCAACATATATGTCATTATTATTAAAATCGAATATCACTCCTGCAAGTGGCTCCATCTTATGAACTAGTCCAATTGAGATACAGCATATTGGAATATCTCTATTATAATTTGCAGTTCCATCTAAAGGATCTACAACCCAAAAAGTTTCTCCCAAGTCTTCCTTAGACTTTCCACTTTCTTCTGCCAAAATTGGAAATACTGATTTCGCACTTATTATTTCCTTGATCAAGTTTTCAGAACTAACATCTGCTTTTAATTTAATATCTTTGGAGCTAGTTAATATTTCATTATTTAACTCATTACGATTATTTACTAATAACCTTCCAGCTTTCTTAGACGCATTAATAGCAAGCTCTATTTCTTGATCAAGAGTATCAATAATCATTTAACTTTTATATTTAACTCTATATATTGCATCATATTTATCGTCGGATATAAGCATTGACCCATCGCTCATAATAAATGGTGAAACGGGTCTACCCCAGTCTTTTTCATTTTGAAGCCAGCCAGTTATAAAATCTTCTTGAGAGAGAAAGTCTCCATTAGAATCTAATTTTACAAAAATAACTTTATAGCCTGACTTCCCATTATATTTATTCCATGATCCATGCAGGGCAATGAATAAACTATTCTTATACTTCTCTGGAAATTCATTCTTATCATAAAAAGCAATACCTAAAGGAGCAACATGTGGTCCTAGCTCTGCAATAGGGTCTACGAACTTTTCATCTATATCTGATATTAGATTTCCAAATTCAGGATCGATTATATTTTTGGCATGCTTATATGGATAGCCAAAAAAACTGCCCTCCTTTTCAACTACATTGAGCTCACATGATGGCGAGTTATCTCCCAACCAGTCTCTTCCATTATCAGAAAAATATAATTTTTTATTTTTTGGATGCCAATCAAACCCAACTGAATTTCTAACTCCAGATGCTACAGTAACTAATTGGCCATTTTTATATTTATGAATTGCTGCAAATCTTTTATCTTTAGTTTGAGGTTCAAGACAAATATTACAAGGTACTCCAATAGGAATATATAAATTATCATCTGGTCCAAATCCAAGATATTTATATCCATGCCAAGTCTCTGATGGCAGACCACTTATGTAAATTTCTTTTTTTGGCAAATCATCTCTGTTGTTAGATGTAAGCCATTGATCAATATTTCTAATAAGCCAAACTTTATCGATCTCAGAAAAATATAAATCACCTTTATGAACAACAACTCCTGTTGGATTTTGAAGCCCTTGTGCAATCAAAATCTTTTTTTCTGCAACACCGTCTTTATTGCTATCAAATAATGCATTAACATTTTTTCCATTTTTTGATCCAACTATAATAAAACCTTTATCAGTTTCGGCGATTTGCCTTGGCGACTCAAGATTATCAGCATAAATGCTAATCTCAAATCCTTGAGGAATATCTAAACTATCAATACTAGTTGAATGTAAGTTCAAAGTTATTCCAAGTAAAAAAATTAATAGATAGTTTCTTTTTTTATTCATATGCATATTTAAGTTCAAATTTTATATTTATTTGTAGATTTATTATAAAATAAAACTATGTCTAATACTTTAGCACTTTCAATATTCTTGTTGGCTTTCTTTGCCTCTATAACGTTTAATGGTTTTTTTAGAAATATAGCAAAACAAAATAAAATTCTTATAGATATTCCTGATAAAAGTCGTAAGTTTCATTTTAGAGCAACTCCTCTTACTGGTGGAATTGGTATTTTTTTTAGCATCTTGGTTACCGGTTTACTTTTAACAGGAATTACAGATGCAAGATATTCAATTAATCTAAATAGTGGTTTTCTAGAAAATACACGTTTAAATGATGGGAGCATATCTAAGAACTTTGAAGTAGATAATCAAGACTATAGCTTGTCTTTGGTACAAGATAACGAAAAAGGAAATGTATCAGTAAAAATTGATTCTGTTGATCAAAGTTCTAAGCAAAATATGGTTGAAATTTTTCCTATAACTAATAACAAGTTCATGGTTCTACTTCCTAATGGGCAAGAAAAATATTACCTAAGTGAAAATGGTAAAGTTTCAGAAATATCAAATGAAAACAACTTGATAATTGAGAGCTTTACTCCAGAAAATACAGATCAAGATAGAATTAATTTAAATAACTTCTCTATATCTCTATATTTATGTGCATTATTTATTTTAATTTTTATGATTTTTGATGATTTTTTTGATATCAGGGCTTCCTACAGAATAGTTTTTCAATCATTGATAGTAATGCTTATGATCATCATGACGGATGAAAAAATTGTAGGAGTAGGAAATTTATTGGGATTTGGTGAAATTAATTTAGGAAATTTTTCTATGGTATTCACTATTTTCTGCGTTGTTGGTTTAATGAATGCTTTTAATATGATTGATGGATTGAATGGTATTTGTGCTTCGCTTGCGTTATTGCCGCTTGTATATGTTGCTTACTTTGGAAATTTTTCTTATGGTCTTCTTATACCAATAGGAGCAATTATTGGTTTCTTAGCATACAACCTTGGCTACTTAGGTAAAAAAAGAGGAGTCTTCTTAGGAGATAGTGGTTCAAATGTACTAGGGTTTGCTGTAGCCTTTATTTGTATTGAATATAGTCAAAATATTAACCACGATAGTTATATAAATCCTGTCAGTGCTTTATGGCTTGTTGCCATTCCTCTCATAGACTGTATTACAGTTTTGATATCGAGGCTTTTGAAAGGAATCATGCCCTTCAGGCCTGGCAGAGATCACCTACATCATAAATTATTAGACATAGGTATGAAGCCAAAAAAAATACTTTACATTTTTATATCTATTTCTGTGTTTCTTTCTCTGATAGGACTTTTTTTAGAAAATAATTTTCCTGATAAAGAATATATATCTTTTTATGCCTTTATTATATTGTCAATGTCTTATTATTTATTAAGTAAAGTTAAACTTGAGCAAAATGTTTAATTTTTTTAAGAAAAGAAGTCAAAAGGAGATTGTTGAAAAAAAACCATCTTTTGAAATTGAGCTTACTGCAGCTGTTTTAGCATATGAAATTGCAAGAGCTGATGGTGATATTGGTAATTCAGAATTAAAACTCTTAATGGAAGAGATAAAAATTATTTCTAAAAAAGTCGGCAAGGATGAGAAAGAAATTTTAAGAATAATTGAAATCTATAGTAAAGATAGCGTTTCATTTTATGAGTTTGTAGAAGATATCAATAAAAATTATTCAAAGGAAGAAAAATACTCATTAATTAAATTTATGTGGGACATCGCTTTTGCCGATGGAAAGCTTGATGTTAATGAAGAAAGATTAATTAGAAGACTAGCCGACATGATTAAAATTAAAGATATTGAGGTTTTAAAGCTAAAAGACTCTGCAAAAAAATAATTTTAAAAATTTAGTACTCAATAAAACTTGCATTATCCTTTAAAAACTTTTCGGCCTTTTTCCGATCACAAGTACCTGGAAAGTTATCAATATTATCTTTGTACAAATCATCTCCAACAAAGGTAAACATTTGTAGAAGAATTACGCATTTTTCTAAATGTGTGACTCTCTCATCCTCATATAAATCTTTTGATAGCATTTCAAAGGAAATACTATCCTGCAACATTTTTAGATTCTTTTTCTTATCCAAAACCATAAATCTTGGGTTACTTGGATCATATACCTTCCAATTAATCGAGTTAGTTGAGCTGCCTGGAGATCCAAACTTTGCAAAATTAGCCCAAAATTTCATCATATTTCTTGATAAGTAAAACTTAGATACGCTTGGTGGATAAATCAAATCTGAAAGTGGGTAGCCGCCAACAAGTTTGGTATTTCCAGTAAGCAAAGGTATTTCTGTTGCATGAGCTGCACCAATAAGCTTTTTAAAGTCACCGACAATATATCTTCTATGATCATCCCAATCAAATCTATATGAATATAAACTACTATTTCCAGCTTTTGATAAACTAAGAAGTGGGTCATCGACCCCTCTTATTTTCCAAGCAGAGCTTCGGTAATAATTAAATGCTTCAAAAGCCTCTTCATCATTTAAAACAACCTTTGGGATGTCTAAAATAGAGCCAAGAAAAGAATAATCAAGATCTACAAAATATTCAGCTGTTGCTAGCCATAGTTTAACTTCATCTGCATTTGAACCAGCAATTAAAGGTACGTCATTGATTAATTCTTTTTTAGCAAGAGATTTCCTTAAACCTATATGTGGTATAACAATATTATCTGCAGTTAAAAGTGGTATCTCTTGATAAGATTTTCTATTTGCATAAATTTCAAAAAACTCATTTGCTGACAAAGATAATAAAGTTTTTCTAATCTCTTCTTTGCTTAGATTTTCTTGATTATTCTTAGTTATATGATTTACAACATTCCAACTTGTAAAATCAGAAGTTGATGAGGTTTTTTCTTGCTTATAAGCTTGTTTGCTTGAAATCGAAGTTGTGTATCCTGACATTGCAATTGCTTTGTGAAATAGGCCCGTTGCTTGTTTTGATGCTATAAGCGAATAAACATTATGTCCACCTGCTGATTCTCCAAATATAGTTATATTATTTGTATCACCGCCAAATAGGCTAATATTATTTTGGACCCATTTTAAAGCTTCAATTATATCTAGTGTTCCAAAATTAGATGTTTTATCATCAGCATCTTGGAGGTCTTGTATTGCTGGATGTGTGAACCACCCAAATGGACCAAGCCTGTAGTTAATTGTTACAACAATAACATTATGTTTTCGTGCCAACTTTCCAAAATCATAAAGATCCTTAAGTCCAGAGGTATTTCCACCACCATGAATCCAAAACATGACAGGTAATGGTGCATTAAAAGATTTATTTGGCGTAATTATATCTAAGTATAGACAATCCTCTGAACCAGAAATGTTT
>CABYCI010000020.1 GCA_902517425.1 uncultured SAR86 cluster bacterium
ATATCCTTCTGAAGCAATAACAACACCACACGCATGTTTATTAGTCCATGAAATATTATATGAATCCATGTCCTCGTTAATTGCAGCGAGACATAATTCGACTAAACTAGATTGAAGTCTTATTAAAATTGGTTGAGTTTGATATTGCACTCAAAACGCTTTCAAATAAAAAATCTGGTACAGGTAGAATATACCCTCCAGAGCCTGCAGAAAAAAATACTGAAGCATTATCGCCTTCAGAAAAAAAACGTTCCATTCAAATGATGCGAGTTAATCTTGCCGGTGAAGTTGCAGCTCAAGCTCTTTACAGAGGGCAGTCGCTTGTATGCAAAGACGCTGAAGTTAGAGAACATCTTATTGAAGCAGGAGATGAGGAAACTGATCATTTGGTATGGTGCAAAAAACGTCTTGATGAACTTGAGGGTAATGGCTCAGTTCTTAATCCCATATGGTATGCGGGTTCTTTTGCAATTGGTGCAATATTTGGAAGATTTGGAGAAAAAGTTAGCTTAGGTTTTGTGGAAGAGACTGAGAAACAAGTTGTGGCACATATCGATCGTCACCTTGATAAGATCTCCCCTAAGGATAAAGAAACAATAGAGATACTAAAAACAATGAAAGAAGATGAAGATCTTCATGCACAGCAAGCAGTAGATAAAGGCGGTGAAGAATTAACAATTCCTGTTAAACAAATTATGAAATACACTGCAAAATTGATGACTGCTACTAGCAAATATGTATGATACGATCGTTTTTCTTAATTCTTCTTCTTAGTTTAAATTTATCCGCAGAGAATAACGAAGAAGCTTTAAAAGAAAGCTTGCTAAAATTTTGGGAAGCGAGAAATACTAGAGACTTTGAAAAAATCTTCTTCTATGAAAGTAAAATCGGAGCAATTACAGGTTCGTCATCTGGTAATCATTTTTATGAAGATCCGCCGCCTGATTTTGAATCTGTTTTAGATTATTATTCTAGAGTTGAGTCTGATGTTACTCCTTCAAACATTAGAATTATTAAGCTTTCTGAAAATGTCTATCTAACTTTATATTATCTTACTGGAAGCTACACATATTCTAGTGGAAAAGTTAATGACGAATATCAGGCACGAGTATCGAATATATGGTTATATGAGGATAGCGGCTTTAAGCTTTACTATAAAAACTTTAATAATTTGAAAAAGGAACTCAAGCCTACCGATATAATTGCTTATCCAATGGATTAAAATCTTATTTGATATATTATTAATTGCTTATGCAAAATATTGAAAATACCCAAAAAAAATCAAATATGCAAAAAGTTGCTTTAACAGCTTTAGCTGGAACAAGTATTGAATGGTATGACTTCTTTTTATATGGAGCTGCAGCAGCTCTAATTTTTCCTACAGCCTTCTTTGGAGAAATGCCTCCTACTACAGCTTTACTATTATCTTTATTAACATTTGCAGCTGGTTTTATTGCAAGGCCAATTGGCGGAATCATATTTGGTCATTTTGGAGATAAAGTAGGTAGAAAGAAAACATTGATCAGCGCCTTGATGCTGATGGGTATTTCTTCAACTCTAATTGGTCTATTACCCACATATGCCATGATTGGAGTTGCTGCTCCTATTCTTCTAACCACTCTTAGATTTGCTCAAGGTCTAGCAATAGGTGGTCAATGGGGTGGAGCAATGCTTTTAGTAACAGAAAGTGCTCCCTCGGACCAACGAGGATATTATGGTGCTTTTGCTCAAGCCGGAGCCCCCATTGGTGTAATTCTAGCGAATTTAGCTTTAATTATTACAAGTGCATTAGTTTCGGAAGAATTTTTTAATACCTGGGGGTGGAGAATTCCTTTTCTTGCAAGCGCAGTTCTAATTCTTATTAGTATGTATATCCAATTGAATCTTGAAGATACGGATGCATTTAAGGCTTTGGTTGATAACAAAGATACTCAATCAGATGAAAATATTAAAAAGTCTCCAGTGGTAGAAGCAATTAGAAAATATCCTAAAAGGATTTTTCTTGCGGCAGGTGCATTCCTTTCGGTACAAGTTACTTTTTATATTTTAATTGCATTCATGTTGGCTTATGGAGTGACTAGTGCAAATATGGCCAGAGACGATATGCTTGCAGCAGTCTTGATTGCTTCAGCAATTATGGTTCCAGTTCAATTTATTTTTTCTTCATATTCAGACAGGCATGGCAGAAAAGGTATTTTTATGTCAGGTGCAGTTTTGACAGGAATCTGGGCTTTTGCAATTTTTCCACTTGTCGATACAGGTAATTTTTATCTAATAGTTTTAGCAATCACAGGAGGATTAGTTTTTCTTGCAATGATGTATGGTCCTCAAGCTGCTTTCTTTACAGAATTATTTAGTACTGAAGTTCGATATTCTGGAGCAACTTTAGGTTATCAATTTGGAGCAATAGTTGGTGGAGCCTTCGCACCTACTATTGCAGTAAAGCTATGGACTGAATTTGATATTATCTGGGTCTCTGCATATATTGCATTAGCTTCATTGCTTACTTTGATCTCTGTAATGGCGCTAACAGAAACTTATCAATCAGATCTAAATAATACTGATTAATTCTGCTTCCACTTAATATTACAACCCATGGATGGTAATTGTTCTTTAGATATTAATTTATTATTTAACAAATTATTAATTGCATCTCTAAGATCTTTGCCTGAGGGTTCAATATTAGATCCGGGAGAGGATTCGTCCATCCTACCTCTATAGACAAGCTTTGAATCTGAATTAAATAAATAGAATTCAGGCGTGCACGCAGCTTTGTATTTTTTTGCAATCTCTTGAGTTTCATCAAATAAATATGGAAATGACAAATCTAAATCATTCCATAAGTCTTTCATCAGCTTGGGCCTATCTTGAGGATAGTTAACTATATCATTTGCACTTATTGCGACTATATTCATGTCATTCTTAAAATCATCTGCCATCTTTATAATTTCTGCATGATAGTGAATAACATACGGGCAGTGATTGCAGATAAACATAATTATTGAATGTTTTGAAGCGTCTAAGTCATGATTTGAAAAATTTTGATTAGTCACGACATTAAGAAGATTAAAAGGAATTAAATCTGTTTGAAGATCCAACATGCTTGAGTAAGTTAATGACATAAAAATATTATAAAGTCATTTGTTGCCACTTTACTGGCACGCCTTCAAGTTTGTATCTATTGGACTCTTCTCTTAACTTCTCATATTCGGTCTTAGAAGAATATACAGTTACTATTAATGCATTCTCTTTATTAGCAGTTATTCTGAGCACCCTTCCCATCCTTTGAATTCGCTGTCTTTTTGACGAAGAGGCACTTAAAATCATTGCACCATCAGCCTCAGGCATATCAAATCCTTCATCTAAGGCAGTACAACTAACCAGAACATTTAATTTACCAGACTTAAAGGCATCTAAATTTTCTTGTCTTTCATCGTCATTAAGGTCAGTGTTATAAATACCAGATTTAAATCCTTTTTTATTTATTACATTATTAAATTCTTTTGCTTGTTTCTTATTTTCTGTAAATACAATCCAGCTCTCCCTTTTATATTTTTGTATTAATTCAAGACCATATGGAATTCTGTTTCTAGAATTTTTTACTAACCTTGCCCTATTAAAAATTAACATCTTCAATGGATAATCATTCATATCTTGTCCGCCAATGGTAGCAGCTCTCCTCTGGATGCTTTTTGTAAACTTTTTATATTTATCTTCTTCATCAGGCAGCAAGGCTGCATAACCATACAAGAGTTTAAAATTAACTATTACTTCATCTTCTCTTGCGTCTATATAGTCATAATCGAAAATAATATCACCAAGTATTTTTTTGATAATGATGTAAAAGTTATCATCATAATCTCTTTCAGGTGTTGCCGACAAACCAAGGGTTGCATGCCATTTATTTGTAAGCATTTCACCTCTTTTTTCTGTCCCTATTTTGTGACATTCATCTACGATTAAAAGAGTTTCCTCTGCCACAATTTCATTAAAAATATTTTTTAAAGAATCTATTGTTGTTATGCAGATTTTCTTAATTGTTAAGGCCTGTTCACCTCCTCCATTAAGAGATATTTGTTTATCATTAAAATGTTGAGATAGGCCCTCATACCATTGATCCAATAACGCGATGGATGGAACAACGATAAGGATCGATTTTTTGGGGCTTTCTTCTAGATACTTTTTAAGACAATGAATAGCAAAAAAGGTTTTACCACCGCCAGTAACAACTTTTATTATCCCTCTTTTTTTTGCCCACCATAATGGAAAGGCTTTTTCTTGCCATTCTCTTAACTTCAAAGAAAATCCCCTCTCATAAGACTTTCACCAATTAAAAACACGTTAATATTGTGCTTTGATAATTTATCGATGTCTTTTTGCTTTTTTATACCTGACTCTGCAACAAAAATATTTTCTTTTTTAAATAGTTTACGAAGTCTAATAGAATTATCTATATTCACTTCAAAAGTTTTTAGATCTCTATTATTTACTCCAATAATTGCTTCTGAAAAATCTTCAACTCTTTTTAGTTCAACTTCATCATGTACTTCGATTATATAATCCAAACCAAGAGTATCAGCAAGGCTGGTAAATCTCTCTAATTCTTTGTCACTCAATATACTTACTATTAATAGAATACAATCTGCTCCAATTAACTTTGATTCATATATTTGATATTCGTCAATAACAAAATCCTTTCTTAGGATTGGTAAATTTGAAATAGCTTTTACATCTTTAAGATACTTTATACTCCCAAGAAAATAGTCTTCCTCTGTTAGAATTGAAAGTGCTGATGCGCCAAATGATTCATATTCTTTTGCCTTAGTGACAGGATCAAAATCTTCACTAATTATTCCAGCACTTGGTGATGCTTTTTTGATCTCAGCGATAATTGCTTGATTTTTAAAAGTAAGGCTTTCTTTAAAATTACTTTTTTCAATTTTTAATTTGTTTACTTGCGAAATTAACTCATTAAGCGAGGTTTTCGATTTCATAACCTCAAGCTTGGATTTGGTATTTAAAACTATTTCATCAAGAACATTCATATACTATTAGATACCTTTACATAGCTTGATAATTTATATGCAGCTTTTCCATTGTTCATCAGCTCAAATGCCATTTCAACTCCATCATTTATGGAGCTAACTATACCGGCAACATAAAGAGCCGCTCCACTATTAAGAGCAATCATGTCTTGAACAGCAGAATTTTTTCCAGAAAAAGCCTCCTTTACCAACATTAGACTTTCTTCAGCAGAGTTAGCAATGATGTCATCAAATGATGAAATATTAACTCCAAAATCCTTTGGTGAAATCTTATATTCAAGAATTGAATTATTCTTTAATTCACAAACCACTGTCTCTGAGGATATTGTTATCTCGTCGAGACCATCATCACCATGAACGATTAGGACATGTTCCATATCAAGATTTTTTGCAACACTTGAAAAGGTTCTTACTAATTTTTTATCATAAACCCCTAAAACCTGTCTTTTTGCATTACATGGATTGGTATGAGGTCCTAATAAGTTAAAGATAGTTTTTTCGGCTATTTTTTGTCTTACTGGCATAACATATCTCATAGCTTCATGATGAAGTGGTGCAAATAAAAAGATAAAGCCAACTTGATCAAAAATTAAATTTAATTTATCTCTATCATGATTGATATCTGCTCCTGCTTCTTCTAAAAAATCTGCACTGCCAGACTTGCTAGAGATTGCTTTATTTCCATGTTTTGTAATTTTTGCTCCGCCTGCTGCAGCTACAAATGATGAAGCAGTTGAGCAATTAAAAGTATGTAATCCAGTTCCACCAGTTCCACATGTATCAATATGAGACCCATCTCCAATATCAAATTTTAAAGACTTATCTTTCATAACCATTGCTGCTGCTGTAATTTCCTCTTCAGAAATTCCTTTTTTATTAAGTCCAATTAAAAAGGACTCAATTTCGACATCATTCACCTGTCCTGTCATGATTGAATTGATAGCGTTTCGCATCTCATCCAAACTCAGATCATTTTTACTATTTATTTTGTTTATAAATTCTTTCATTTCAATCTTAAAAAATTTTTAATAAGTTTTTTTCCATTACTTGTATTTATGGATTCTGGATGAAATTGAACGCCATAAATTGGTTTTTCTTTATGTTCAATTGCCATAATTATATTTTGATTGCCTTTTAGTGTAGCTGTTACTTTAAGTTGTTCTGGCAAAGTATTCATGTCTATTATCAGACTGTGATATCTGACAACTTCATATGAATTTTCTATATCAGAAAATAGTGAACTTCCATCATGGATTATTTTTGAAGTTTTGCCATGAAAAATTTCTGGAGCTTTAATAATATTCCCACCAAAGGCAGATCCAATTGATTGGTGTCCAAGACATACTCCTAGAATTGGCACAGTTGACGATTTAATTAACTCAACTGAAATTCCAGCTTCTTTTGGAGTGCATGGTCCTGGTGAGATAACAATTTTTGATGGATTTAGCGAAAGAATATCCGATACTTTCATTTCATCGTTACGAACTACTTTTATATTTTTTTCATACTCGCCAATATAATGAACCAAGTTATAGGTAAAGCTATCGTAATTATCAATAACAATAATCATGAGATCATTTCCATCGCATCTAAGAAAACTTTAGCTTTTTGCTTACATTCCAACCATTCACTTTCAGGATCAGAGTCAGCAACTATTCCAGCGCCTGCACCTACGTGAATTAATTTATCTTTAATAACAGCTGTCCTGATTGCTATTGCTGTATCAATATTGCCATTCCATGAAATATAACCAATTGCTCCTCCGTAGATGCCTCTAGAACTTGGCTCTAGTTCGTTGATTATTTCCATAGCACGAATCTTTGGTGCCCCAGAAAGTGTTCCGGCAGGAAGAGTTGCCTTCAAAGCATCAATAAAATTTAATCCTTTAGAAAGTGTTCCCACTACATTTGAAACGATATGCATTACGTGAGAGTACTTTTCTATTACCATCTTTTCAGTTAGCTTTACACTGCCTATATCTGAAACTCTGCCAACATCATTCCTACCAAGATCAATGAGCATAAGATGTTCAGCTAGTTCTTTTGGGTCATTTAATAAATCATTTTCGTTTGATTGATCTTCTTTTTTATCTTTTCCTCTTTTTCTAGTTCCAGCTATTGGTCTCAGAGTAATATCATCATCCTCAACCCTTACTAAAATTTCTGGGGAAGACCCAACAACCTCGCATTCATCAAGGTTCAAATAATACATATATGGAGAAGGATTTAATTGTCTTAGTGCTGAATATAATTTAAAGGAATCGCCTTCAAATGATCTATAGAAATCTTGAGCCAAGACAACTTGCATTACATCGCCCTCTTCGATGTAATCTTTAACTGTATTTATGGAATGAATAAATTCATTTTTTGTGAAGTTTGACTCAAATTCAAAATTACCAGTAATACTCTTATAAGATGGTTCTATATAACTATGTGATTGATCGATACTATTTTCGATTTCGTTTAATTTATCTAAAGCATCTTTAAATGAAGTACTTGCAGGATCAGAGTTATAAATAGCATGCATAGTTTGATTAAAATTATCATAAACAATTAATTTTTCTGATTTAACAAGATATATCTCCGGCATATGTTCTTTAAATTTTGAATTTTTATTTTGAAGGGATCTAATTTTTTCTTCAGCATATTGAGCACTCTCATATGCAAAAAAACCAACATAGCCTCCATAAAATCTTGGCATATTTTCTAAATTAGGAGATTTAAACTTTGTGAGTATATTATCAAGCTCATTCAAGGGATCTTTGGATTCTAGTATGGTTGTGGCTTCATTGTTTTTAATTTCAATTTTATTTCCAGTGACCTTAATTGTGTCTTTGCAGTCAAGGCCAATTATTGAGTATTGAGCCCATTTCTCTCCACCTTCTATAGATTCAAGTAAAAAAGAATTTCTTTTGTCTTTAATTCTTGAATATAAGCTCGTTGGAGAATCTGAATCTGAATCAATTTCTTTAATTAGCGGAATAATATTAAATCCCTCTAATTTTAATTCATCATATTCTTTACTAGTTATCATTTTTAATAATCCCTTGAAGATCTATGACATCACCTGCTTTGATATTTTTTTTCATAAACCAATTCTTATTTACTTCTAAGGCATATCTGACTGGCCTTTTTGAACAAACTGATTTTTTTGAAAAAGGAACCATATCATAAATACCAATAATTTCTCCATTATCTGCAATATATGCAACATCTAAAGCAATAAAAGTATTTTTCATCCACATGCATTGTTTCTTTTTATATTCCCAAATAAAAAACATACCAAATTCATCTGACATAGATGGAATAAACATAAGGCCATTTTTTCTTTCTTCAAAACTAGATGCTATTTCTATTTTTGGTAATAATTCTTTTATATCTATTTTTTCAGAAGACTCTAGTTCGAGTACTATGAATAATAAGAAAAAATATTTAAACGATTTTTGAACGCAGTTCAGATATAGTTTGCTCATAATTTTCTGTGTTAAAAATTGCCGAGCCAGCAACAAAGGTATCAGCTCCAGCTTTTGAAGCAAGACCAATAGTCTCCTTATTAATTCCTCCATCAACTTCAAGACGAATATCTTTTTCAGAACTATCAATCATCTCTCTTACCTGTGCAATTTTATCTAAAGAGCTATAAATAAAAGATTGGCCTCCAAAGCCTGGATTTACACTCATTATTAAAACAAGATCTATATCATCTAGAACATTCTCCAAAGCGCTTAATGATGTAGCTGGATTGAAAACAAGTCCTGCTTTACAACCTTTATCCTTGATAGCATGAATTGAACGATGGATGTGTTTTGATGCTTCGGGATGAAAACTAATTAAATCAGCGCCTGCTTGAATAAAACTTTGAGCAAGTTCGTCAACTGGGTCGATCATTAAATGAACATCAATAAATTCTTTAATACCAAAATCCCTTAGAGCCTTGCAGACCATAGGGCCAATAGTTAAATTTGGAACATAGTGATTATCCATAACATCAAAATGAACCCAGTCTGCACCTGCGTCTAAAACATTTCTTACTTCATCACCTAAGTTAGCAAAATCAGATGCCAGTATAGATGGTGCAATTATGTAATCTTGATCACTCATAACTTAATTTTCGTCATTATATACAGTATTGGCAAGTTTTAAACGCTCTATTGTTCCAACATCCAACCAGAATTTAGAAGAAGCATGTCCGGTAACAATTCCTTCCTCAATATACTTTGGTAACACAGAACTCCAAATATTGAAGTGATCTTTTTTGAAAGAATTGTTTGCAAATATTTTTGGATTCATTACAGATATGCCACTCCATGTGTAAGAATTTGATTCTAAATCAATGTCAATGAGGCCGTTAACAAGATTGAAATCTCCATTTAAATTGTGATCTGGATTGGAAACTCCAATTAAATGGGCAGCTTTAACATCTTTAGGTACATTTGATACATCAATCTTATGCAAGATATCTGCATTCATTAAGAGAAAACAGTCATTACCTATTAATGGAAGTGCTTTTAAAATACCGCCACCAGTTCCAAGCGGTTTTTCTTCGAATGAAAACAAAATATTTTCACTTGGAAAGATTTCGTCAATATGTTTTTTCACTAAATCCCCCAAATGGGATACATTAATAATTATTTCTGAAACCCCACTCTCTATTAATAACTGAATATTTCTTTGAATTAAAGATTTATTTCCAACGGTGAGCAAGGGTTTTGGTATTTTTTCTGTTATGGGTAGTAGCCTTTTTCCAAAACCAGCAGCTAAGATCATAGCTTTCATATTTCAGAGATCCTTTTCAAGAGTAAAGATTGAACTTTATCTGTTATATCTTCTTTTATATTAAGCTCATCTGGAATCATGGCCACTAAGTTTGAAAATATCATTGGCAAATCTTTAAGTCTATATGTTCTATTATGAATCAAGTATAGGTTCGTTAAGGTCCCTAAAATACGCATGTTCCTTTGCAAACAACCATATGTTAAAAATTCATGTAATTCCTCTCCTGAGTATTTATGATTGATCTTATTAGAAAAATATTTAAGTGAGTTTCTAATACTGTCATCATCACATTGATAATAGTGATCAATTAATATTCCTGCCATATCAATTCCTATAGGCCCTTTTTTCATATCCTGATAGTCGATCGCAGTTATTGATTGATGTTCATTTAAAATAAGATTTCGTCTTTCATAATCAAAATGGCAATTTAACCAAGGATGTTTTTTTAAATTGCTCATCGTTATTGATATGAGATCATCAATTGAACTGTTCATCTCTATGTTTAAAAAATTTTTAAGAAAGATGTTTTTAAATAGATACATTTGGTCTGTTAATTCATTATCTGTGAATCTATCAATATTTTTTATATCAGCATTCTGTATTTGTATTAATAAATCTAGAGATTTTTCAATTAACTCAGTTTTATTTTCTGTATTCAAAATTGATAATAAATCTTTATCACCAAGGTCCTCTTGCAGAGTTAAGCCGTGTTCATCATTATGATAGATAACGTTTACACTATTTATATTGTTATTTTGAAGGGAGTTAGTTATCTGAATGAAGTCTAAATGATTGCCTATACTTGGATCTAGATAACATAATACAAAGGAATCTGAGGTATTTGATACTCTCCAATATTTTCGGCCACTAGCTTCTTGTTTTAGCGGAGAGACATTATCAGCTTTAAAGTTACAAAGATTGCTTAACGCTATTACTTCTTCTTCTTTCAAATTAGCTGTTTTTTACCTCATCAGGAACTGGAGTATCGTCAGGCACAAAGAAATCCGGCATTAATTCTGCGAAAGGTACTGTTGCGTATTTAGTGAAATCTTTTACTCCTGCCTCATGAAGAATTAGATCGTCAATGCAAAAGTTACCGGTAAACTCTTTTGAATCTTTTGTTAATATTTCATATGCTGAGTCAGCCATGATATGAACATTTCTTGAGAGCTTCATTATTTCATCGCCTCCAAGATGATTTTGAACTGCTGCAGTAGCAATAGCTGTTCTTGGCCATAATGCATTTACAGCAATACCAAATTCTTTAAATTCTTCTGCCATTCCAAGAACACACATGCTCATAGTATATTTAGCCATTGTGTATGCAACCGTGCCTGCAAACCATTTAGGCTCCATATCTAAGGGGGGTGATAAATTTAAAATATGCGGATTAGAAGATTTTTTTAGATGGGGTAGGCAATATTTACTTACCATATATGTTCCTCGTCCATTTATTTGATGCATTAAATCATATCTTTTCATTTCGGTGTCAGTAACATTTGTTAATTGAATTGCTGAAGCATTATTAATACAAACATCAATGCCTCCAAAATGATCAACAGATGTATTTATAGCATCTCTTACATTGTCTTCATCCCTGATATCACAAATGATAGGTAATGCTTCGCCGCCGGCCTCAATAATTTCATCTGCAGCGGTATAAATTGTTCCTGGTAATTTTGGATGGGGATCAGCTGTCTTTGCAGCAACAACAATTTTTGCACCGTCTTTAGCTGCTTTTTTTGCCATTGCTAAACCAATTCCTCTACTTCCACCTGAAATAAATATTACTTTATCTTTTAAGCTCATCTTTTTTCCTCTTAATTATTTAAAATTTTTCCATATATGGTCGCAGATCTAATTCATGAGTCCACGCACTTCTATGCTGAGTATGAACAAACCAATACGCCTCAGCAATTGCTTCAGGTTGTAGAATGCCATCTTTTTCTTTCAGTGCATATATATCTGGGAAGGTTTCTTTAATAAATGCTGTATCTATTGCGCCATCAATTACAAAATGAGCAACATGAATACCCTTTGGCCCAAGCTCTCTAGCCATGCTTTGAGCAACTGCCCTCAAGGCAAATTTAGCACTTGAAAATGCAGAAAAACCCGAACTACCTCTTATTGAAGCTGTAGCACCAGTAAAGAAAATACTGCCTTGATTTCTTTTTTTCATATACTTTGCAGCTTCTCTACCAGTCAAAAACCCTGCAAAGGCTGCCATTTCCCATACCTTCTTAAAAACTCTTGAAGTAGTGTCTTCAATTGGAAAAAAAACATTAGCACCTGGATTAAATATTACAGCATCTATCGGAGCTATATTTTCATCTACTTCTTTAAAAAGAGCTTTTAAGGCATCTTCATCTCTTGCATCGACACCAAATCCTTTTGCCCATCCTCCTGATTTGGTAATCTCATCAGCCAACTGATCAACCTTGTCAATATTTCTAGAGCGTCTTACAGGACAAACTTTGTATCCCTCACTAGCAAATTTTTTAGTAAGCGCTGATCCAGTTGCATCACCAGCTCCAATAATAATTGCAGAATATTTTGAAAAATCTTTCATATCAGTGTTTAATTGCTTTACTTTACAAAATTGTTAATAGAAATGATAGTAGACTTTATCTTTGATGTAGCAAGCCCAAATACATACTTTGCACATAAATTAATTCCAGGCTTTGAAGAAAGAACAGGAGTAAAATTTAATTATATTCCCTGTTTGCTCGGAGGGATTATGAAAATTACCAATAATCAACCGCCTTTCATTGCTTTTGCTGACTGTAAAAACAAAAGTGATTATCAAATGATTGAGATAGAACGTTTTATAAAGCAACACAATCTCGTAAATTTTAAGTTCAGTTCACATTTCCCACCAATTACTGTTCAAATTCAAAGATGTGCCATTGCTGCCATAGATCTAGATATATTTGATGAATTTATTGAATGCGCTTTAAAGGCTATGTGGGAGGAAGATAAAAATATATCTGATATTGAGGTGATTGCAGAAGTGTTAAAAGGAAGTAATCTAAAAGCTGACGAAATCCTTAACAAAATTAGCACTCAAGAATGTAAAGATAAATTAATAGCTAATACTAACGATGCTGTCTCTAAGGGAGCATTTGGGGTTCCCACATTCTTATTTGATAATCAAATATTCTTTGGGAAGGATCATTTGTATCAATTAGAAGAGTATATAAATTCAAACAAATCATAGAACTTTTTAAAGAATACGCTTTCAAAGCTTTGAGGTATAAAATATATAAATGCATAGCGCTATTAGAATAACTTTTTTGATATCAATCTTTATCTATCAAGGCCATTTAAATGGAAGTCTTATCGAAAGTGGTGTTCTTGAAAAAAATCTTTCAAATAATACTAGCTGTCTAATTTATCAACCTTATCTCGGAATCGTTGAAGATATAGAAAGCCTTGATGTTAAATCAGATAAATTTGAAATGACAGAAAATGAAGCTCTTATCTTAAATGGCAATGTTGAGATTGACTTTCCAAATGGAGTTCTTAAATCTGGTAAGGCGAGAGTTGATAGAAAAAATGGTGTTGTTGAGTTTAAAAAAGATGGAGGCATCTATTTAGAAGATTATTTCTTTAAAGCAAGAGAAGGTTCATTTAATAAAGATAAACAATCAATAGAACTCTATAACGGTAAGACATTTCTAAATAGTAGAAGTCTAATTTTGAGTTTTAGTGAACTGAAAGGAAATTTAAAAGACAAAATTGTATTAAATCAAGTCTCGATGACTTCTTGTGCCAATCCAATGAATGGATGGGAATTTGTTGCTGAAAAAATACAATTAGATGATCAAACAAAAAGAGGATATGCACAAAAAATAAAAATTAAGGTATTAGATAAAACAATATTAAGGCTTCCATATTTACCCTTTTCTACCTCTAGTGAAAGAATGACCGGCTTTCTGGAACCATCACTGTCATATTCTTCAGATGGTTTGGATTTTATGATTCCATATTACAAAGTAATATCAGATAAATCTGATATTACTCTAGCTACTAGAAATATTAC
Organism: uncultured SAR86 cluster bacterium; assembly: GCA_902517425.1. GTDB lineage: Bacteria > Pseudomonadota > Gammaproteobacteria > Magnimaribacterales > D2472 > SAR86A. The sequence continues at coordinate 13,863 of CABYCI010000020.1, forward strand.
TGAGCGAGGTTTTGGTTTTGAGGGAAATTTTAGAAGCCTTCATGGGGAAACAAATAATCTAAGTAATTTTGATTTTCTTTATTTTAATAAAGATAAAGAATATGAAAACTTTTATGAAAATCGGTCTAGTAAACGATGGGCATTTAGTCTGAAAGATTCTTATGGCGATAGAAATAAGTTATGGATAGATATTAATTGGGCAAAAGCTTCAGATAGTCTTGTTCTGAGGGATATTTCAGGAGAAATAACTTCTATTGGGTCTCAAAGAAAACAAAATCTAAAACAAAATATTACTATTAATGGATCTTTTGGAGATTTTGGAATTAAAGTTAAGCATCAAGGTTTTCAAACCTTAAACCCTATTCTGACTAACGGTTACAAAGTCGTGCCATCTTTTGAGCTGGAATTTTTGAGAAATTTTAATAATTTAAGAATCCATCAAGCATTGAATGTTTCATACTTTAAAGCAGAAAATATTCATGGTTATTTTGGAAATGCGAATGAAAGCAACAGATTTCTATATGCAATAAATAATCCTGAAGAAGGATCTAGAATTTTTTCTAAATTAAGTATTTCAAATCAAGCATATTTTAATGGAGTGAGTGTGTCTTCAAGCTTAGGTTTGAAATCTATTAAATATAATTTAGATAATAAGTCTACAGAAACAAATTCTGTAAATGTACCAAATTTTAAAATAGACATAAGCACTCTATTCTTTAAGAAAGACAAAATGAATCTTCACATCTTAAAACCAAGATTTGTGTACGGTTATGTAGGATACGAAAATCAAGATATGAATCCAGTTTTTGACAGTCATAAGGTTTCAATGATGAATCAATTATTTAACACTGAGAGATTTTCAGGAATGGATAGGATAGGTGATCAAAAATTCTATACTTTTAGTTTTGAATATAAAAAACGAAAGATGAATATGGATAAAATATCGTTAACTGTTTCAAAAAAATTCTATTTAGAAGATAGGAAAGTCTGGTTAGATGATATGCATATGAGTATGCCGATGGATATGGGTATGATGGGTATGGGTGCAATGGTAATGCCCATGATGAATATGGATATGATGAAAATGCCAATGGATGAAGGACCATTAATGTTGATGAGTAAATGGATGCCAAATATGAATAGAATGATAATGGCGTATGCCTCTTATTTTGAAGGACAAAAAAAAGTTCCTATGGCAGGCCTCACAATCAAGCAAAATTTTGATAGAGGTAATATTGGATATGCAAAGAGGTATACAAGAATGGCTGGTGATTTTATGTCAGTGCTCGACTATTCTGAATTTTACGCAGATTTAAAAATTAAAGATAATCTGAGTATTATTGCGAAGTTAAAAAGAGACGACGATTCGAGTACTAAAATTGAATCAGTCTTTGGTCTTGGCTATGAAAATTGTTGCTTTGTTTTTAGGCTAACCACTTCAGATAAAAATCTTTCAAAATATCTTCCTATTTTAGAATCGAATGCTTATATGTATCTAAATGATGCATGGGATAATATAATAGAGATTGAAAATAAGAGCAGAGTTAATCTTCAATTTGAATTTAAGGGTTTAAATTCATCTTTTAAAAAAATTGGCAGGATGATGGATAATTCTATTCTTAATTATTAATACAATATGAAAAAATTACTTACCGCATCATTAATAATCCTATCATCATTATCTTATGCAAAGATTGAGGTCTTAGATCGAATTGCAATCATCGTTGATGATGGCGTTGTAATGGAATCGCAAATTAAAAATACTATTGAAGATATTATTGGGAGGTATGAAGATCAAAACCTTGAAAAACCTCCTCAGAATATTATTGAAGATCAAGTTTCAGAAAAGCTCATAATTGAAGAACTTCAGTTACAAATGGCTGACAGAGCTGGTATTAAGATTAGTGATGCAGAACTGAATATAACAATGGGAAGATTGGCATCCAATAATCAAATGACTTTAGAGGGTTTTATAAGTTTTATTGAAGAAAATGGTGATTCATACGAAGATCTTAGAGAAGAAATGAGAAGAGAAATGAGGATTCAAAGAATTCAAAGAGGAAGAGTAAACTCAAGTGTAGACATAACTGAAAAAGAATTTGAAGCTTTTCTTGCTACGGATGAAAGTCTTGAAACATTACAGCCAGAGCTTCTGGTAAGACAAATATTAGTAAAAGACATTGATCAGGCTAACAAAATAGCTGGACAAATTAATGATGGCGGCGATTTCGCAGAAATTGCCAGTAAATTTTCAATTAGTTCAAATGCTTCAACAGGTGGTCTTATTAATTGGAGAAGAATGATTGATATGCCTCAATTATTTGAGAAAGCGCTTAATAAGAAATCTGTTGGATTTATTTCAGAACCCTTAGAAAGTGGTTCTGGCTATCACATCCTCAAGCTTGAAGATAAAAGAGGTGAATTCGTTAAATATGAAGAGCAATGGTAATCAAGACATATTCTTTTAATACCATCAGCGATTAGAAGTGAAGAAGATACAGAAAAACAACTCAATGAAATAAGAGAAAGAGTGCTTCTAGGAGAGGATTTTATATCTCTTGCAGATGAATTTTCTGAGGATCCTGGATCAGCTAAACTTGGTGGTGATTTGGGTTGGTTAGGATTAGGTGTTCTTGCAAGTGAATTTGAAAAAACAATGCTTGAAACAGATATTGGAATTCTTTCTAAAGTATTTCAAACTGAATTTGGTTTCCATTTTCTCGAAGTCGTTGGAAAAAGAACGCATGAACTAACTGAAGAATTAATTAAAGATAGAGCCTACTCTATTCTATACGCAAGAAAATTTGAAGAAGAATTAGAAAATACTCTCAGAATAATGAGAGCAGAAGCTTTTGTTGAATTTAAAAATCTAGATTGAAAAAAATAATATATTCTCCTGGAGAACCAGCTGGCATTGGCCCTGATTTAATTATTAAATTAGCTCTATCAAAGGAATGGGAAGCTCTAAAAATCCCAGTTGTTGTTGTTGGAGATCCAAAACTTTTTTGTGATAGAGCTAATAAACTAAAAAAAAGGCTCAAGTTAATTGAATTAGATAATGTTAGCGATATTCAAAAAAATAAAAGGTCTTCATTACAGATAATTAAAGTCTCCAATTGTAAAAGCACCAATGCAGGAAAGCTTACAAAGCTTAATGCTCAATATGTTTTAGATGTGCTTGATTATGCTATTAAAAAAACAATTAATAATAAAGAAACAGCTTTAGTCACAGGGCCATTAAATAAAGAAACCATTATCTCTATTAATAAAGCATTTACTGGTCACACAGAATACATTCAAAAAATTACTGAAAGCGATGATGTCCTTATGATGCTTGCTTCTGACAAGTTAAGAGTTGCCTTAGCAACAACTCATATCCCCCTAAAGAGCGTCCCGAAACAAATTACAAAAAATTTAATAAAAAATAAAATTAAAATTCTTAATAAAGATCTTAAAGACAAATTCAATATAAAAAAACCAAACATAAAGATTTTAGGATTGAATCCTCATGCTGGTGAAAACGGTAAAATCGGTAAGGAAGAATTAGAGCATATAAAGCCTGCAGTTCAGGAATTAAGAAGAAGCAATATTAATGTTTCGATGCCTATTTCAGCTGATACAGCTTTCTCTCAAAAGATATTAAAGGAGACTGATGCATATCTTGGAATGTATCACGATCAAGTTCTTCCAGTTTTAAAGGCATTAAGTTTTGGCAATTCTATTAATATAACTCTTGGAGTACCAATAATAAGAACTTCTGTTGATCATGGCGTTGCTTTAGATATCTCAGGAACAAATAAAGCGAATATTTCATCTCTTACTCTTGCAATA
>CABYCI010000021.1 GCA_902517425.1 uncultured SAR86 cluster bacterium
TTTCCAACAGTTTCTGGCTTGATCGAAGAGATTTCAGTTCTAAAATAAAAGAATGATACAAAGGCAAGACAAAAGCTTATTAATATCAAATAAAAAATTGTACTATTTGAAATTACATTAGCATCAGGTCTTTTTGAGCTAAATGTTCGCCTAGATTTATTTTTTACTCTTTTAGGTGTTTTTCTATTTGCAAAATCCTTCATATCATTACATTTTTTGCATAGGCTTTATTCCAAGAAGGTTAAGACCATTTGCAATCGTCTGCCTCACAGCTGATAAACAATATACGATTGATTGCATATTATCCTTAGACTCAGAGAGAACATGATTGTCATTGTAGAAACTATGAAATAACTGTGACAAGTCTCTTAAATAAAAAATGATTAAATGAGGCTGAAGAGTTACAGCAGATTTATTAACCACATTAGGATATTTAGATATTTCATGAATCAAGTTATCACATTTTTTATATAGACCTTCCTCAATAGCCTCAACATTAATATCAAGATCTGGATTCATTTCTTTATATTTTTTCTCTAAAGAAAATATTCGAGCATGCGCATACTGAATGTAATAAAAAATATTTTCCTTACTATCTGATTTTGCTAAATCTAAATCAAAATCCAAATGCTGATCAGCTTGTTTTGACAAGTAATAAAATCTTGCAGCGTCAGCCCCAATTTCTTCAATTAAATCTTTTAAGGTAAAAAATTCTCCGGTTCTGGTCGACATCTTTACTTTTTTTCCTTTTTTAAATAAGTTTGCAAATTGAACAAGCTTTACAATTAATTTCTTTTTGTTGGAACCAAGGGCCTCTATAGATGCTTCAATTCTTTTGATGTAACCGTGATGATCTGCACCCCAAACATTTATTAAATCATCGTACCCTCTGTCAACTTTATTTTTGTGATAGGCAACATCAGATGCAAAATATGTTGCTCTTCCATCGTCTCTAACTAAAACTCTATGTTTATCATCACCACTACTATCTGTATTAAGCCATACGGCTCCATCTTTTTCGTAAGCCATCCCATCAATTTTTAATTTATTTATTGAATTAGAAATCTGAGAAGAGCTATCACTAAGTTCGCCAAGAGAAGACTCATTAAACCAACTATCAAAATCAACATTAAAGTCCTTCAAATCATTTTTTATTGACTTTATTATGCTTTCAAGAGAAAAGGATTTTACCAATTTCCATATTTTTTCATCCAATCTTTTTAGATTAACTATTATTTGATCAATCTCCTCTTCAGGATCTGAAGATAAATCTTTTAAAAATGAACCCACATCATCATATTTAACTATGTTATTTATAATAAATTCTTTGCCTATGGATTCGATATATTCACCCTTGTATGCATTTTGTGGGAAAAAGCCATTAAGTTCTTTCTGTATTATCTTTAAAATAACGCTTGCAGTAAGGATATCGATTTGTCTTCCCGCATCATTAATGTAATATTCTTTTTCTACAAATGATCCAGTAGCTTTTAATATTCTGCCAATGACATCCCCATAAACTGCGCCTCTGCCGTGACCGACGTGTAGAGGGCCAGTTGGATTTGCAGATACAAATTCGATTTGAATTTTTCTATTATTGCCAATATTTGATTTTCCAAATTTCTCTTTTGCCTCTATTATTCGGCACAAAACTGAAGAAAAGTCTTTTCTATGAAGAGTTATATTGATAAACCCTGGACCAGCCGCTTTAACTTCCTTATAAAGTTCTAGTTTATTGAGATTTTTCTCAAGATTATCAGCAAGTTCTTTTGGATTAAGTTTTAGTGTACTTGCTGCAACCATGCAAACATTCGTTGTAAGATGGCCATTATCTAGATTCTCAGAAATAGAAGTTGAAGATTTATTTATAACAGCTTTAACCAAATCATTACTAACCCCATCAAGAGATGATATAAATATTTCTATGTTCTTATTAATGGTTTCTATCAAGACTTTGCTCTCCCAACATAAGTCATATCTCTTGTATCAACTTTTATAGTTTCATTTTCGTTAACAAACAAAGGGACTTGAATTTCAACATTAGTTTCAAGAGTTGCATTCTTTGTTGCTCCAGAGACAGTATCTCCTTTGACACCTGGCTCAGCATTGGTAATTTTTAATTCAACAATGGCTGGAGGGTTTACAGAAATGGGCTGCCCGTCCCATAGAATTATTTCACATACTTCTTGACCAACTAAAAATTTCTTTGCATCTCCCATTTGAGAAGAACTTATCTCAATTTGGTCAAAAGTAATTGTGTTCATAAAATGCCATGAGTCATTATCATGATACAAAAATTCCATTTCTGCATGATTGATATCAGCAGCTTCAGCACTTTCTCCAGATTTGAATGTTTTATCGTTTGTGTTACCAGTTAAAAGATTTTTATATTTAACTCGCATAACTGCTTGTCCCTTGCCTGGTTTATGGAATTCATGCTCCACAATAGAACAGGGAGCATTATCAATTATGAGTTTAGTCCCATTTTTAAATTGGTTTGTTGAAATTTTCATAATAAATATATTTTTTATGTTATTTTAATAGTGAGGTATCCAAATGAGAAATTTTTTATATATAACTTTAATATCCATAATTGTAACTTCTTGTGTTCCAGGTAGCGAACAAACTACACAAACAAAAGATTTAGAAAATTTTCTAACGATGGTGGAGGAAGAAAATAAAAAGGATGGACCTGTTATATATTCAGCATCATGGATAAGCTCAAATTTTATTACATATGATTCTCAAAAAATTATTGCAGATTATGGAACCAGATATACTCTAAATTCTCTTGAGCGCTCTAGGCAAGCATCAGCCTTTAATGAACTAGCAACAACACCTGAAAATAAAAGAATGTTAAATATTTTAAAGAGCTCTTTTGTTATGCCACCTCCTCTTGATGAGGCTCTAGCAAGCGAGTTATCCGAAATAACAACCAGTCTAGAGGCAATGTATGGGGCAGGAGAATATTGTTATGAAGATGGAAATTGTTTTGATTTAGAGGCATTTGAGAGGATTATTGATAAATCAAGAGATCCTAATAAATTATTAAGTGCTTGGAAGGGCTGGCATGAAATTGGAAAACCAATGAAACCTCTTTATTTAAGAATGGTAGATATTGGAAATCAAGGCTCAAAAGAGCTTGGGTATGATGGTTTAAGTGACTTATGGTTTAGTAAATATGATATGCCAGCAAATGATTTTTTAAATGAAACTGATCGAGTATGGGAGGAGGTTAAACCTTTATATGACGCACTTCATTGTCATGTTAGGGCTAAATTAAATGATCATTATGGTGATGAGGTTATTCCAGAATCAGGACCACTGCCTGTGCATATGCTTGGAAATATGTGGGGACAATCTTGGTCAAATATATATGATTTGGTCTATACAAAAGAACTAAACTCTAACTCTATTAATGTGACTAAAATAATTGAAGAAAAAGAAATTGATGAAATTGAAATGGTTGAATACGCAGAGGATTTCTTTTTATCTATCGGATTTGATTCTTTGCCTGAGACATTTTGGGAAAGATCTTTATTTGTTAAACCAAGAGATAGGTCAGTGGTATGTCATGCATCGGCATGGAATCTAGATCCTACAACCAATGATCTTAGAATAAAAATGTGTATTGAAAGAAATGAAGAAGACTTTATAACAATTCACCATGAATTAGGACATATATTTTATTATCAAGCATATAATCATCTTCCAACTCTATTTCAGGGAGGTGCTAATGATGGATTTCATGAAGCATTTGGGGATTTACTTACACTATCTATAACTCCAGATTATCTAAAAGAAATAAACTTTATTTCCGAAGAGGAAGCAAATCTTGCTAAAGAAGATCCGATTGGCCTATTAATGAAACAAGCTCTAGAGGGGGTTGTTGTGGTTCCGTGGGCACTAATGTTAGATAAATGGAGATCAGGAGTGTTTAATGGTGAAATAACAGAAGATCAATTAAATTCATCATGGTGGGAGTTAAGAGAAGAATATCAAGGTATAAGCACAAACGAAGAAAGATCAGAAGAGTATTTTGATCCAGGAGCAAAATATCATATTCCTGGTAATACCCCTTATACAAGATATTATTTAGCAAGAATTATGCAATATCAATTCCATGAAGCCTTATGTAATGAAATAAATTTTGATGGATTTCTTCATGAATGCTCAATTTATGGAAATAAAGTAGCTGGAGAAAAGATAATTTCTACTATGGCAATGGGTGAAAGCCTGCCATGGCAAGAAGCTTTTGAAAATCTTACAGGGTCTAGAGAGTTAAGTGGAAAATCAATATTAAATTATTATGCGCCTCTAAAAGAATGGCTAGATGAGCAAAATAAAAATAGAACATGCGGGTGGAACCAAATATGAAGATAATAACTAATTTATTAATATCACTACTTGCTTTTGTTATAGCAATTTCTATTGCTGTAGCAACTGGAATTGAGTTGGTATTTAACGCAGTTTTTTTAGCTTTTGCGATTCAATGGATTGCATTTATACCAGCATATATTTTCCAGACAGAAAAATTTTATGATCTTACGGGAAGCCTCACATATCTATCAGTAATTTGGTATTCACTTGTCCTTTCTTCAGATCAATTCACCAATATTAATGTTGCCAATATTGCAATTGTTTTATTAATCTCTTTATGGGCAATTAGACTGGGTAGTTTTTTGTTTATGAGAATTCATCATGATGGGGAAGATAAAAGATTTAGATCCATCAAGCCATCTGCTTCACAATTTTTTATGACATGGACTCTTCAAGGTTTATGGGTTTCACTTTGTTCTATGTGCGCACTAACTGCTATTTCGTCGAATACTGGAGTAGTTACAAACGTATTCTTCTATATTGGCATGGCTTTATTCATAACCGGTTTCACTGTTGAGGTTGTAGCAGATATGCAGAAGTCTGCATTTAAAGCAATTCCAGCAAACAAGGATAAGTTCATAACTCTGGGATTATGGGCAAAATCAAGACATCCTAATTATTTAGGGGAAATTGTTTTATGGACTGGTATAGCAGTAATGTCATTTTCTTCATTGCAAGGACTTCAATATTTAACATTAATATCCCCAATTTTTACCTATCTACTTCTTGTATATGTTAGTGGTGTCAGAATGCTAGAGGCAAGGGGAGATTTAAAATGGGGAGACGATCCCGATTATCAAAATTATAAAAAAAGCACTCCTACATTATTTTTTAAATTTTTCTAATCAAATTTGAGATTAATTAAGAAATATGTAGGTTAAGTAATGATTTAACAGCCATTTTCTTCTTATTATAATGATATAAAAAATATACAAAATTGTTTTATTTATTCACCACAGGCTGTTAATATTAACGAACTTTAGGGAGTACATATAATGCTTAAATTAATTAAAGGCATATCTTTGCCTGCACTTTTTTGCTTTAGTACATTTGTTTTAGCAAATGAAATTGAGGTAAATATGGAAAATGTTTTAGAGGTTGGAAGAGAAAATCAAACCCTTTCCGCAACTTCTCAAAATAATATTGACCAAACAGAACGACAAACAGACAAAATTGTTAACGAATATAAAGTTGTCTCAAAACAAGTTGAAGGACTTAAACTTTACAACGAACAAAAAAGAATCCAAATTCAAGCACAGCTTGATTTAATGGATAAGCTTGACGAACAACTTGTTCAAGTTGTTGTAATGCAGAGACAAATACCACCTCTAGCTCAAAAAATGTTAGATACTTTAGAAACCTTAATAACATTGGATACTCCATTTAGACAAGAAGAAAGAAGAGGAAGAGTAGACTTAGTTAGATCCTCATTAGCAAAACCTAAAGTTACTGCATCAGAGCAAGTCAGACAAGTTTTAGAAGCGTATAACATTGAAGCAGAATATGGAAGAAAGATAGATACCTATGAAGATAAACTTGCTGATGGAACAGTAGTAAACATTCTAGTAATAGGAAGAATCGGAATGTTTTATCAAACAAAAGACGAAAGATCTAGCGGCAGATGGGATAACGAAACTGGAACTTGGGAAGAATTATCATCCAGTTATAGAAAGCCTATAAGAGATGGAATAAGAATGGCTAAGAAGTTAATTCCAACTGATATGTTATTAATGCCCGTTGTTAAGGGAGAAGTATAATGAAAAATTATTTATCAATATTATTTGTACTATCTTTAACTTTTAATACTTTTATCTTTGCACAAGAATCAGAAGATGAGGCTGTTGAAGTATCAACAGTTGAAGCCTTGTTAATGCTTGTTAAAGAAGGCAAGACTGCTGAACAATCTGAAAACTCCAAAAGAGAAGCCAGGTTTATGGCTAATAAAAATAAGCAAGCTGAAATACTTGCAGCTGAAAAAAGAGAGCTTGCAAGACAGGAAAGGATTGCTGACCAATTAGAAGCAGAGTACAAAAAGAACGAAGAAATTCTTAGAGTTAAAGAAGAGGCTTATCAGAAAGAGCTTGGTTCTTTAGTTGAGTTATTTGGACATCTACAAAGTTCTGCTGGTGAAGCAGCTGTTCAGTTTTCAGGTTCTTTAACTAGTGCACAATACGGTCTTGAGAGAGTAGGTTTTTTAAATGATCTGACTTCTAAGATGTCTGAAACAACCGAATTACCAACCATTAGAGAAATAGAAGGTCTTTGGTATGAACTTCAAAGAGAAATGGTAGCTAGTGGTCAAGTCGTTTCGTTTGAAACAACAGTTATTGACGTAGATGGAGAATCATCTATGTGTAACGTAACAAGAGTTGGCTTATTTAATGCTGTTTGTGATGGTAAATATCTTGAATATGTATCAGCATCTGGCCAATATGCATTTTTACCAAGACAGCCTGCTGGCCGTTATACAAAAACTGCTAAAAAAGTAGGACAAGCTGAAGCTGGTGAAGAAGTAAAATTTGGTGTGGATCCTACTGGACCTACTGGTGGAAGCCTCTTAGCTAATTTAATACAAACTCCATCACTGGCTGAAAGAGCAGCTCAAGGTAGAGAAGTGGGTTATGCAATTATATTTGTTGGTTTAATAGGTATTGGAATAGCTTTTTGGAAGCTCTGGAGCTTATATGTTCTAGGTAGAGCTGTTAAAGCTCAATCCGGCTCTAAAACTGTTGATGTAAGAAACCCTCTAGGTAGAGTGCTTAAAGTTGGTGAAGAAAACTTTAAGAAGGATATTGATACATTAGAGTTAAAGCTTGCTGAAGCAATTATGGCTGAAAGACCTGATATTGAAAGGGGCATAGGCGCTGTTAGAATTATTTCTGTAGTTGCACCTCTTGCAGGGTTACTTGGAACAGTTACAGGTATGATCGTAACATTCCAGATGATCACCTTGTACGGAACAGGAGATCCAAAATTAATGGCTGGGGGTATCTCACAAGCACTTGTGACCACTGTTCTAGGTTTATTAGTAGCAATTCCTACAACGTTATTGCACTCATTTACAGCTTCATCCGCGAAGGGAATAATCAGTGTTCTAGAGGAACAAAGTACTGGTATTCTTGCTGAGCGAGCAGAAGGCAATAATTAATAATTAATTATGCTATTTGCTATTTCTGAAGCATTCTCTTCCATAAGAGATTTTATGGAAGCTGGTGGAAGCGTGCTCTGGTTAATTGCCATCCTAGTATTTTTTATGTGGGCAATGATATTCGAAAGAATTTGGTATTTCTCTCATGGGCATGAATTCTATGTTCAAGATCTTGCTAGCAAATGGAATAACAGAACTGATAAAACTTCATGGCATGCACTTCAAATACGCGAAAAGATGGTCTCTCAGGCGAAGGTAGAAATTAATCGCAATCTTTCAATAATACAGACGTGTGTGGTTTTAGCACCGTTATTTGGACTTTTGGGGACAGTTACAGGGATGATAGAAGTATTCCAAGTTATGGCTTTCAATGGAGGAGGCGATGCAAGAGCAATGGCAGGTGGGGTTTCTAAAGCAACATTGCCTACTATGGCAGGAATGGTTGTAGCACTTTCAGGAGTTTTTGCTAGTATATATTTAAGTAGCGCATCAGATAGACATACAAATGATTTAAGAGAATTAATTAAAAGAGAATTATAGGAGAGATTTAATGAGAAGAAATGCAATAAGTACAGCAGTAAAAGATGAAGAAAGTGAGATAAATTTAACTCCAATGCTTGATGTTGTTTTCATCATGCTTATATTCTTTATTGTTACAGCAAACTTTATAAAAGAACCTGGCCTTGAAATTAACAGACCTGATTCTGATACTGCTGAAACTCAAGAAAATGCAGCAATTCTAATTGCAGTTGGTGCAAATGATGAGGTATGGATGGATGGAAGAAGGATTGATGTGAGACAGGTAAAAGCTAATGTTGTAAAAATGCTAGCAGACAATCCAAAGGGATCTGTTGTTATTCAAGCTGATGAAAAAGCAGTTGCTGATACAATAATCAAGGTCATGGATGGAGCTAGAGAAGCTGGCGTTAACGCAATATCATTAGCATCAGAACCTAAATAATTTTATGGAACAGGTCTTTGCAGCTATAAATACTTTTACCAAACCGATTCATGCTGTTTATGTAAAAGCATTTAATGCTAATAGATACGCTGCAGGGATTGGCTTTTCTTCTTTAATTACATTAGCATTATTTTTCATAATGGTTATTCTGATTTCTCTTGGTGATAGTGGTTTAAAAGAAGACAAATCAGTTAAACTTGCTGATGTTGTAATGCCTGAAAGAGAAATTGATACTTTTATGACAGAAGTTGATAAGCCAGACAAGCCTGATGAACAACCAGAAGATATTGCACAACCTGAATTAGATCTAGCACCTTTAACTGGAATAGATGTTTCTATTGCTAAACCAAAAGCAAACTTTAATGCTGGAGGATCTTTCTTTAGAGATGGTGAATATATACCTCTATTTAAAGTGGTGCCAATATACCCAAGGAGAGCACAGGAGAGAGGCACAATGGGCTATGCTTTGGTAGAATTTACGATTACCGACACAGGAAGTGTTGAAAATGCAGTAGCGCTTGAAGGATATTGTGCAAACAGTGATCCAAATGATCCAGCAACAGAATTTAGACCTTGTACAATGTTTAATAGCGCATCAGCAAGAGCAGCTTTAAAACTAAAATATAAACCTAAAATTGTAGATGGTAAGGCAGTACCAGTTGATGGTGTGTTGCACAGATTTACATATGTATTAGATGAAGGTTAAAAAAATTATGAATAGAAGAGCTTCAATATATTTATTTTCACTTTTAGCAATTTTTTTTGTAGCTACTCCTATTTCAATTGAAGCTCAATCTCAAACAGATAAAAAACCTATAAAGTATAAGAAAGCTAGAGCACTTCAAAGCTCTACAGCTAAGAAAATGGCAAAGGTTTATGAAGCCTTAGAGGTTGTAGATGAAAAGGGCGAGCCAGCACCAGATATGCAAATTGTAATGTCAATTCTTACAGAACTAAGAAATGATATGTCTAATTTAAAAAGTTATGATCGATCTGTGATGTGGAATGCTTGGGCATTTGTCTACTTTCAAGATGGAGACTATCCTCAGGCCATGGATGCTTATTCAAGACTAATAAATGAGCCAGAAGTAACCATTGGTTTAAGAGTTCAGGCACTACTTTCTCTTGCTCAGTTAAACCTACTTCAAGAAAATTATGCAAAAGGAATTGAATTAATTCTTCAGTGGATGAGTGAGGTAGAAAAAGTAACTGCTCAATCATATTCACTTCTTGGACAGGCGTATTATCAAACAGGTAATTTCAAAAAAGCTCTCTCATCAATGGAAACTGCTGTAACAATGGCAGAAGAGGAAGGCTACAAACCACGAGAAAATTGGTACGTAATTATGGCTGCTAGTATAGGAGAGATGAAAACAGAAATAGGAGAGAAAGAGTCTTTATTAAGACAGATAGATATTTATGAGATTCTCGTAAACTTATTTCCTAAGAAGCAATATTTCATTCAGCTTGGTGGAGGCTACGGTCAATTAGGTAGGGAAAGAGACTACATGATCACATTGAAAGCAGCATATCAGAAAGATTTTCTAAATAGAGAATCAGAATATCTAGCCCTAACCCAATTACTTCTATTAAATCAGAATCCTTATTGGGCAGCAGAAGTTTTTGAGAATGGCCAGAAAAAGATGATAACAATAACTGATGAAAAAACTGAAGAAGAAAAACTAGTTCCAGTAGTTAAAGATACTGAGAAAAATTTAAAACTTCTAGCTGATGCTTGGAGAATGGCTCAAGAAATTGATAAAGCAATACCAATTCTTGAGAAAGCTGCGAAGATGTCTAAAGATGGTGAGTCATATGTCTTGCTTGGAAACTTATATTTATCAGAAGATAAATTACAAGAAGCAGCTGGCGCAATTAATAAAGGATTAGAGAAAGGTAAAATTAAAAAATTATCTCCTGTTTATCTTACACTTGGCCAAGTATATTTTGAGTTGCAAGAATTCGATAATGCTAAGAAAAATTTCAGAATAGCTGCTAGAGATAAAGATAAAAAAATTAAACAACAAGCAAACAATTGGATTAAATATACAGAGAATGAGGAAATTAGGGTTAAAAATTTAGCCTTAAGAAGAGACTACATTCAAATGAACTCTACTTAACTCTTTCATAAGCTGACACAATAAAATCATAATCGTTATTTGAATCTTTTGTGTAGCCCTCAGAACTTAATTCTTTCCATTCACTAAAATCAATTTCAGGATAAAACACATCACCAGCAATGTCACAATCCACTCTAGTTAGAATTAATTTATTTGTTATGGACAAAGTATCTTTAAAAAGAAAACCACCTCCAATGATTACAATTTCGTTCTTATTTTCCTTATCACAATAATGCATTGCACTCTTAATCGCATCCTCTGTATTTTTAAAAACTAAAGCACCCTCAATTTCGCCAATAGTAGTTGATACCACATAATTAATTCTATTTGGTAACGGTTTACCAATAGACTCATATGTTTTTCTGCCCATGATAATGATCTTATTTGTTGTATATTCTTTAAAGTGCAATAGGTCAGTTTTAAGGCTCCATGGAAGGTTATTATCAACACCAATAACATTATTATTTGATAGGGCAACTACGTGAGATATTATTTTCATTTATACAGCCATTTTTGCTTTAATCGGAGGATGAGGATCATATCCATCTAAGATAAAATCATCAATCACACATTGCTTTAAATCATCAAGAGAGTTGAGTTTAGGCATTATGAGTTTAGGTAATGATTTTGGAGTTCTTGAGACCTGTTCTATAACTTGATCCAAAGAATTTTTATAAATATGCGCATCACCGAATGAATGAATGAACCGCTTTGGTTTAAGATCTAAAATCTCAGCTATTATTGATAAAAGAAGGGAATAGCTTGCTATATTAAATGGAACTCCCAAAAACATATCAGCACTTCTTTGATACATATGACAACTAATAGAATCTTTATTTACATAAAATTGAGTCATTACATGACACGGGGGCAACGCCATTTTATTAATTTCACTAACATTCCATGCCGATAGGATATGTCTTCTGCTATCTGGATTATTCTTCAGTCCTTCTATTAATTCACTAATTTGATCTATCCCTTTCCAGTTTCTCCATTGCACGCCGTATACTGGACCAAGAATTTTTTTTAAATCATTATTTTCGTAACCTAGTTCCTTGCCTTGTTTGTCCGCATTATCAGTCCAAATTGTTGAATATCTTTTAAGATCGGTAAGCTCAGACCTATCTTTATTGAATCTAATTTCTGCTAATCTTCTTTCATCGTCAGACCCTTCCAAGAACCATAACAATTCTGAGACTACTCCTTTCCATGCAAGGGATTTTGTAGTTACAGCAGGGAAGCCATCATTTAAATCAAATTCTAATTGATGCCCAAAAGAAGATATTGTTCCTGTATTTGTTCTATCATCCCTTTCTTCTCCATTATCAAGTATGAATTGTAAAAGATCTAAATATGCTTTCATGCGTTCTTCCTAGAATAGAATAATATTATGAACCCTATAACAATCATTGGTACACACAATAATTGACCCATACTTATAAAATCAAATGCTACATAGCCGATATGTGAATCAGGTTGCCTAAAGAATTCAATTATAAATCTTATTGAACCATAAAAGATAAGAAATGATGAAGAAACAATACCCTTAATATTAGTCTTTTGACTTATAAGTAAAAGTATTAAAAACAGCAATAATCCTTCGCCTAAACTTTCATAGAGTTGAGAAGGATGCCTCAATATACCAAAAGGATCTGTTGGAAATATAAAGCCCCATTCAGCATTTGTGGGTTTACCAAATAACTCACCATTCAAGAAATTACCAATTCTTACAAGCCCAAGCCCAATTGGCATTGATAACGCAACCCCATCCATTAGTCTAAGAAATTCAATATTTTTTCTTCTACAAAACACTATAAGACTAATAATTACTCCCAAGAGACCACCATGGAAACTGAGACCCCCTTCCCAAATATAAAATAATGAAAATGGATCATTTATTAATTGATCAGAGCCATAAAAAAACATGTACCCAATCCTACCGCCACACATAGCTCCAAAAAATAAACCATATAAAAACACCATGTCGTTAACTTCTTCATTGTCTAGTCCAATCTCTTTAATTATCTTATTACTTCTTAAGAATAGATAAATTAAAACAGCAGACAAAAGCCATGTCACAGCATAATACTGAATTTTTATTGGACCCAATTCTACTAAGCTTGGGTTATTAAAAAAATCTGATAACTCGATAATCATACTAAAAACATATAGATTGATATTATAAAAAACCATGCAGCCATTAGTTTTCTTAAAGTCTCTTGTGATAAATAATGTGCAAGTTCAGCTCCATACTTTGCCGCAAATATACTTGTTATTGAAACACCAAATAGTGCAGGTAAGTATACATAACCTAAACTTAAATTAGGAAGCTCAAGAATATTATATCCAGCTATTATGTATCCCATGGTTCCAAATACTGCAATAGGAACGCCACATGCTGCCGATGTTCCAATTGCTGAAGTTAATTTAAGTCCTAATGATCTAAAGTAGGGCACTGAAAAAGTACCACCCCCAATGCCAAGTATTGATGAAAGAAATCCAATTATTGAGCCAGCGAGAATTGATTTTGGTTTTGTTGGATTAATCTTCTGAGAAAAAACCTTGATATCAAATAAAATTTGAATACCAACAATTAAAACAAATACAGCAATAGAGAGTTTAAGAATCAAACCATTAATCTCAACTGCAAATAAAGCTCCACCAAATGCTCCAAAAATAATGCCAATAGCAACCGGCTTAAACTGATTAAAATCGATTGATTCTTTGATTCTATG
Source organism: uncultured SAR86 cluster bacterium (assembly GCA_902517425.1). GTDB lineage: Bacteria > Pseudomonadota > Gammaproteobacteria > Magnimaribacterales > D2472 > SAR86A. Next base: position 13,345 of record CABYCI010000021.1, read on the forward strand.
CGCATTTGCTGACGCCAAACCGGTAAAAATAATGCAGGATATAGCTGTACCGATGGAAAGATGAACAATTATTTCATTCTCAAAACCCAAGCTTAAAAATGTTCCAATGAGGACTGGAACAATAATCAATCCACCGCCAATTCCAAACATTCCTGCTAATAACCCTGCCAAGATTCCAAGCGCTGCAAAAATTATAATTTCATCTAACATTATTGAATTCATCACAAAAAGCATATTTTAATTTATTTAGAGCTTGGCAATATACATTCTCTTTGAAAGAAATAATTACATTTAAAGGATACCAATAAGAAACCCATTTATAATCATCAAACTCATTGTCAGGATCATGCTCAAATGATATTTTTGCTTTTCCTTTTAATCTAAAAAGAAACCATTTTTGTTTCTGGCCTTTAAATTTTTTATTTAGAAATCTTTTTCGACGACTTTTCTTTGGCACATCATATTTAAGCCATTCATCTATACTTTTAATAAGCTTTGTTGATTTTGATTTGATGCCAACTTCTTCAAATAATTCTCTCCTAGCAGCTTTTATAGGACTTTCTCCATAATCAATACCACCTTGTGGAAACTGCCAACTATTCATGCCCTTCCTCTTACATAACAGCAACTTTCCATCATCATTACAAATAATGAGACCCACATTTAATCTATAGCCATCTTCTTTCATATTTTTTAAATATTTTTATTTAAATCCAAGTTTTTATTTATTAAATAAACAAAAATTAAACTAAGAAATATTAATAGTAAGCTGGGTCCTGAAGCCATCTCCCATTGACCTTCGCTAGTGTAGTTATAAATTTTTGTTGAGAGGGTATCAAATCCAACAGGCCTTAGTAAAAGCGTTGCTGGCTGTTCTTTAATTGATTCAATAAAAACAATCATAATTCCAAGAGAGATAGCTGGTCTCATTTGAGGCAAATAGAATAACGTAAATGCTTTAAAGGAATTTTTTGAGTATGTTTTCAGAGCATTTTCTGAAGATTTAGAAATGTTAGCTAAAGATGATGAAATATAGTTAAATGCTGGAGTCATAAATCTCAAACTCAAGCATAAGATTAATCCAAATATTCCATATAATGTGATGGAGGTATTAAATAAGAAGTCAAAACCAACCAGCAAACCTGCAGAAATTACAGAGCCTGGAACGGCATATCCTGAGGACGATATGGAGATTATAGGTCTAAGAACTTTTGATTTTTTGTAGCTCAATGATAAAGACATTGCAAAAAAAACCGTAAATATAGCAGCCGAAATACCAATCAATAATGAGTTAAAAAATATATCAAAATTTTGATAAAAGGTTGATTCTATTTCACCAAAATGCCAAATCATTAATTGAGTTAAAGGCACACAAAATATCACAATGAATAGTAATGCACACATGATTGTGAATGTGCATTGACTCAAAGTACTTAGCTCAATTCTTTCATAAGTTTCAGCAGTTTTTGTAGCTAAAGTTGCAGACTTAGCTCCAAGATATCTATTTAAGAAAATTATAAATAGAACAAATATAAGCAGGTATCCAGCTAATCTGGCTGCTGAAAAATAATTTTGATAACCAAACCATGCGTCGTATATTCCAACTGTAAAAGTTTCAACTCGTAAAGTTGATACACCTCCAAAATCTGATATTGTCTCAAAAATAACTAAAGCCATCCCTGCATAAATTGTGGGCTTGATTGATGGGATAATTACTCTTCTTATAGCTGTTAAGTTTGAGTCACCTAAAGATTTTGCTGCCTTAAAAAGGCCAGCACCAACATAGGAAAGCTGAGCTTTAGTTAATAAGAAAATATATGGAAATAATGCCATGGACATTATTATTGAAGCGCCATATATATTTTTTATCGAAGGTAAATTTATCTGTATTCCTCTTAAGTACTCAGATATTGGACTTGCATACTCAAATATTCCAACATATATAAATGCATACACATAAGCTGGAAAAGCTATAGATAGACTAAGAGCCCAGCTAAAGAATTTCTGTCCTGGAAATTTATAGAATGTTACTAAAATTGCAAGTGGAACTGCTATTAAGGATGATAATATCGCTGACCCTAATGAAAGCATTATAGTATTAAAAAATAAACCCGATAAATAACTATTTGAAATATAGGTTGAATCTATCTCTTTAAAGAATGCTATAAAAAAGAAAGCGCAAAAGAAAAATATAGCGAAACTAAGCCAAGGCAATGAAAGGTAGGTCCATATTTTTAAGTTTTGCATAAATTATTGGCTAGATATTTTTAATCTAGTGATTTTGGTTTTGTTAAAGATTTTTTTCCTTTCATTCCTGCTTCTTCAAGTAATTCCATTTGTGTGTGAAGACTTCCTTTACCATCTGTTAATCTTTTGTGAGCAATATCATATGATTCCATTGCATCCTCTAATTTCTCAGCAATATTTGAAAAAGCTTCAGAAAAATTTGAATACTTATCAAGTAGTAGACCAGCTCTGTCAGCAACCTTTTCTGCATGTTTCTGTTGTTTATCAACTCTCCACATATATGCTGTCATTTTTAATATAGAAATTAAGTGTATCGGTGTCATAAAAGCAATTTTCTTTTCATTTGCTAATTCTTGAACACTCCAGTCGTTGGATAAAGCTAAAGATAGTGCTGAATCAATTGGTACAAATATGAAGATAAAATCTGGAGAATCTAACTCTTCTATATCAGAGTAACCTTTTTCTGAAAGTTGTTTCACATGATTTTTTATTGAATTAATATGTTCCTTAAGAAGATCCTTCATATCTTCATCATTATCACTTCTCACATATCGTTCGTATGCAGTAAGTGAGACCTTTGAATCAATTATTATGTTTCTTCCATCACTAAGCTTAATTACAGCATCAGGCCTTAATTGATTTCCATCTTTACCCTTATAGCTTGGTTGTAACTCATATTCCAGGTTCTCAATTAAACCAGCATCTTCAAGTGCTCTTTTTAAAATTTGTTCACCCCAATCCCCTTGTTGTTTAGTATCTCCTTTCAAAGCTCTTGTAAGATTTTGTGCATCCTCCTGCATGCCAGATGTCGCATTTAATAAATCTTCAATTTTTGAGTTAAACCTTTCACTATTTTTTATAGCAGTAGCTTTTTGTTGCTCAATGCTATTTTTCAGAATATCTAAATCTCTTTGAAGTTGTTCTTTATAAGGCTTCCACGTTTTATCAATTTCT
>CABYCI010000022.1 GCA_902517425.1 uncultured SAR86 cluster bacterium
AGTTATTAATGCCATATCTTCAGGAAGATCAAATATCTATGAAACTGTATTTGAAAATAGATTTATGCATATTCTTGAATTAAATAGAATGGGATGTGATATTGCAGTTCAGGGCAACCATGCAATTATAAATGGAGTTTCATCTATTTACGGTGCTGAAGTAATGGCAACAGATCTTAGAGCATCAGCTAGTCTTATTCTTGCAGGGCTTTGTGCTAAAGGAGAAACAATTGTAGACAGAATTTATCATATTGATAGAGGTTATGAGCGCATAGAGGAAAAACTTAATTATTTAGGCGCTGATATAACAAGACTTCCTAGTTAATTCTTCTTGTTTGCTTTGAAGTAATTTCAACTAGTTTTTCATCCCCATTTTTTGAGAATAATCTTAATTTAATATCATTTCCTAAGCCAGCGAATCTTAATGATTTTGTAAGGTTTATCCATGATCCTTCATCATCATTTATTTCAATAATAATATCATCTGCTCTAACTCCTTGTCCGTACAAAGGTCCAGATTTACTTATTTCAACTATTCTCAAAGCATTTACAATTTTATTTTCATAATTAACCCGAATTCTGATCACTCTAAAATCACCTATCCATGTTGCTCTAATCTTTCCATATTGAATAAGCTCGGATGCAATCTGAACAATAAGGTTAGAGGGTATTGCGAAACCAATACCTTGATACGCACCTGTTTTAGAAAATATTTTTGAGTTTATACCAACCAAATTACCATTTTCATTTATTAAAGCCCCACCAGAGTTACCAGGATTTATTGCAGCATCAGTTTGAATGAGTTGAAGATATGGATTTCCATAATCTCTTCCAGTGGCACTAATAATGCCATTAGAAACAGATATACCAATTCCATATGGATTGCCAATAGCAAGGACTCTATCACCAATTCTAAGATTTTCAGAATCAGCTATATTTATAGCATTCAATTTATCATTTGAAGTAATTTTTAGCACGGCAATATCTGTATTCTTATCAATACCAATAATTGTTGCTTGATAATTTTTTCCATTATTTAACCTAACATTTATATTATTTCCAGAAAGGATATGTAAATTTGTAACAACATAACCATCTTCAGAAAATATTACCCCTGAACCTATACCGCTTTTTTCTCTTAAATTCGACAAATTATTACCTGAAGATATTGTAACTACTGATTCTATTGATTTTTTTGAGGCACTTACTAATTTGTTTTTATCATTGGATATGAAGTACCATGAGGCAGCAAAAGTTAATAATATAATTAATATATAGTTTAATGCGTATGTTTGAAAAATTTTCATAATGTCAACTACTCAAAATATCATTGATGCCCTTAAAAACCAAGGCATAAAAGCAGATTCAGCTCAACTAGAACTCATTAATAGATTATCAAAAATAAATCTAAATAAAAGATTAGTTGATGTAATTAACAAATTCTCAGGAAATGAAAATTTAGGTATTTATATATGGGGAGATGTTGGAAGGGGTAAAACATTAATAATTAATGAATATATAAAACAATTGAAACAAAATTCAATTAAAGCCTTTCACTACATTGATTTTATGAGCTTTATTCATGATGAGCTTAATAATTACTCTGGTTTAAGCAATCCCCTTAAATATGTTTCAAAAACTCTTACTAAAAAATGCAATTTAATATTTATTGATGAATTTCAGGTAGAAGATGTTGCAGATGCAATGATTATTGCAAATCTCTTAAAAGAAATTTTGAATTCAGGAGTTAAGGTTATTCTCACATCTAATGCGCATCCAAATGATTTATATAAAGATGGATTACAAAGACAAAAATTTATTAAATCTATGCAAGAGTGCGTTAAAAAATTAGATATTTTTATGCTTGATGGAGGCATTGATTACAGAACTAGAAATATAATTGAATTAGATAAAAACAAAAAAAATAACTATTCAGATAAAGAAATTACTAAATTTTTAAAAAACAATTTTGCATTTTCAGACGATCAAAAGACTGAAATACAAATTAATAATAGAAAATTTCAATGTAAAATTTCAACAAATAATTTTTTATGGATTGATTTTATGAGTTTTTTTAAAGAAGCTACAGGCACAAAAGATTATAAAGAAATTTCAATTAGATATGATTGGATTTTTATCAGCAACTTCTGCGAATGTGATGATGATTCAGCCGATATAATACGAAGATTTATTTCATTTGTAGATATTGTTTACTCCAGCAAAAGCAAAGTTAAATTTTTTTTCAATGGTGTCCATACCAATACAATCTATAAGGGTACTAAATTAGATTTTTTATGGGTTAGGTGCGTCAGCAGATTGTCTGAGATGCAAATGTTTGAGTATTTAACAAAAGATAATAATTAATAAAAATGCACATAAATATTGCTATATTTACAAGTAAACATTAATATTCGCACTCAATTTAAATGATTATGAAAACTTATTCACTAAAAAAAGAAGAAGTCGAAAGAAACTGGTTTGTATTAGATGTTTCTGATCGTATATTGGGAAGGGTAGCGACTAAGATTGCTGACAGAATAAGAGGCAAAGATAAACCCACATTTACACCTCACACTGATGGTGGAGATTATGTAGTTGTCATAAATGCAGAAAAAATTAAAGTTACTGGATCAAAGTTTACAAATAAGAAATATTACAAGCACTCTTTATATCCTGGCGGTCTTAAAACTCAAACGTTTCAAGAATTAAATAAAAAAAATCCTGAAAGAATTATTGAGGAGGCAGTTAAAGGCATGCTTCCTAAAAACAAGTTAGGTAAATCTATGATAAAAAAATTAAAAGTCTTTAAAGGCCCAAATCATGACCATGAATCTCAACAACCAACTGAATGGAAGCTTAGCTAATGAGTACAGAAATACATTACGCAACAGGAAGAAGAAAAACTTCTTCTGCTAGGGTTTATTTAAAAAAAGGTAAGGGCGAAATCGTAGTTAATGATAAGAAACTAGATGAGTACTTCGGAAGAAAAGTTGCGCAAATGCTTGTTATGCAACCCTTAGAGCTTTTAGACCTATCAGAAAAAATAGATGTCAATATTAAAGTTAAGGGTGGTGGAAGCTTTGGTCAAGCTGGAGCGATAAGACATGGAATTTCAAGAGCATTAATAATGTTTGATGAAGAATCCAGATCTCAGTTAAAAAAGGCAGGACTTTTGACAAGAGATCCTAGAAGAGTCGAAAGAAAGAAACCTGGGCTTGTAAAAGCACGAAAAAGTAAACAGTTCTCCAAGAGATAATTCTCTTAATTTTTCTTACTTATTTTCAATTATAAGTGAATTTTATATTACTTAATTATGTTATAATTTTTGATTGAATTTTTGTGGCACACAACCTAAATGCAAGATAAAGATAAAACGAGAAGAAAAGTTTTAATTGGCTTAACAAGTGCCGTAGGTTTGTCGGGGTTACCATTTGCTGCAACACCATTTATAGCTGCTTGGAATCCTAGCGCTAAAGCTAAAGCTGCTGGAGCACCTGTAAAGTTAGATGTCTCAAAAATGCAGTTTGGTCAACAAATACAAGTATCATGGAGAAAGCAACCTGTGTTTATTATTAGACATACTAAAGAAAGCCTTGCAAGCTTAGAGCTTTCTTTATCAAAATTAGCTGATCCAAATTCTGATCTTATATCTGAGCCATATAAAGGTTTATTTCCAACAAGATCGAAGAGTTCAGAATATTCAGTAATGTCAGGAGTTTGTACTCATTTGGGCTGCGCTCCTAAATATTTTCCTGAAGTGGAACCTAAGTCTTGGGATGCAACATGGAGTGGAGGATTCTTTTGTCCATGTCATGGTTCAATGTTTGATATTGTTGGTAGAGTTTTTAAAGGTGTTCCAGCGCCTACTAATCTGATTGTACCTCCGCATATGTTTGATGGAAGTATTTTAACTATAGGAGAGGATAAGGAGTTATAAATGAGTGAAATAGCTGGTAAATTATTTTCTTGGGTTAACGATAGATTACCTATTGTAAATACATTTGAAAGACACCTTTCAAAGCATCCTGTTCCATCTAAGGTAAATTTTTGGTATCTTTTTGGAGCTCTTGCATCAGTAGTTTTAATTATACAAATCGTCTCAGGTATTTGGTTGATAATGCCTTATTCCAATACAGAAGAGGAAGCCTTTTCTTCAATCGAATACATAATGAGAGATGTTGATTATGGGTGGGTTATTAGATATATCCATACAACAGGAGCCTCAATGTTTTTTGCTGTTGTATATTTGCATATGTTTAGAGGCTTACTTTATGGATCTTATCAAAAACCAAAAGAGTTAGTTTGGATATTCGGTTGCACAATATATTTGGCTATGATGGCCGAGGGATTTCTTGGTTATGTTCTTCCGTATGGTCAAATGTCGTATTGGGGAGCACAAGTTATTATTTCTTTATTTGGTGCAATACCTTACATTGGTGAATCATTGGAATTATGGGTAAGAGGAGATTACTATATTTCTGGCATTACAGTTTCAAGATTTTTTGCACTTCATGTAGTTGCTCTGCCTTTGGTTCTAATAGCTTTAGTTTTTTTACATTTAGTAGCACTTCATGAAGTTGGTGCTGGAAATCCGGAAGGTGTAGATATTGAGGAATTTCTTGATGATGATGGTGTTCCATTAGATAGTGTTCCATTCTTCCCTTACAAAGTTTTAAATGCTCTTGTTGGAATTGGAGTTTTTATGACTGTTTTTGCAATCATAATGTTTTTCTTTCCTGAAGGAGGAGGTTACTTTATAGAAATGGCCAATTTCCAAGAAGCCAATCCTTTAGTAACACCGGACCATATTGCACCTGTTTGGTACTATGCACCCTTCTTTACAATGTTAAGAGCTGTTCCAGATCCTTTAGGCGGCCTAATTGTAATGGGTTCTGCAGTGGCAATATTTTTTGTTGTTCCATGGTTGGATAGAAGTAATGTTGCATCGATCAGATATAAAGGAATATACAGTAAGATCGCCCTTGTTCTATTTGGGGTAAGCTTTCTTACCTTGGGATATTTAGGAACCGTGGGTGTTACAGAAGTTAGAAAAACTATGAGTGTAGTTTGCACTGTAATTTATTTCGCCTACTTCTTATTAATGCCTATTTATACCAAATACGAAAAAACAAAAGAAGTACCAAAAAGATTATGATAAAAAGTTCATTTTATGGATCACAATTCCTTACTTTATTAAGTTTTCTAGTAGCTATTTTTTTTATAAATAATATTAATGCTGCTGAAGGCGGGCCATGCAAAGATTACGGAGATTGTGATAAATTTAAATACTCTCTTAATGATATGGAATCACTTCAAAGAGGCGCGTCAACATATATTAATTATTGTTATGGATGTCATTCCCTACAATACTCAAGATGGGGAAGAGTTGCCAAAGATTTACAGATTCCAGAAGACATCTTTTTTGAAAATTTAGTATTTGATAAATCCATAAAGCCTGGTGATTTAATGACTGGTGCAATGTCAGATGATTCAGTCAATTGGTTTGGTGTTGCTCCACCAGACTTAACTCTAGTATCAAGATATAAGGGCGATGATTGGATATATTCATATCTTAGAGCTTACTATGAAGATTCCTCAAAACAATATGGAGTAAATAATCTTGTCTATCCAGGAACAGCAATGCCAAATGTCCTTCTTTCACTTCAAGGAAACCAAAGATTGGTATGTAAAAATATTCCAGTAATTGCAAATAACGGTGGTGAAAAAAGAGATGAAAATGGTAATACCATTACTAATGAAAAATGTGGTTTCTTAGAAGTCCAAGAGGGCACAGGAGAATTGACTAAAGAAGAATTTGATACTCTCATTTATGATCTAACAAACTTTCTAGTTTATGTTGGAGAGCCGATTAAGGCTACGAGAGAAAGAATTGGTTGGTATGTTGTATTTTATTTTTTAATATTTACCGCATTAGCTTCTCTGTTATATCGAGAGTACCATAAGGACTATTTAAAATAATATATTGGGGAAATTATGATTTTATATTCAGATAGAGACGACCACTACAGTCAAAGAGTAAGAATTGTTTTAGCAGAAAAGGATATTTCTGCAGAAATCAAAGAATCTAAACAAGATGAAACGCCTGACGAAATACTGTCAATGAGCCCGTATCATAAACTTCCAATCTTGGTTGATAGAGATTTGATTATTCATGATCCAGCTGTGATGATGGAGTATTTGGATGAAAGATTTCCGCATCCACCATTACTTCCTGTGTATCCTGTTGCTCGAGCAAATAGCAGAACTCTTATGTTAAGAATTGATAGGGAATGGTGTCCGCTAATAGATACTCTAATAGTAGGAGAAAAGCCTGAGAAAGAACTTATGAAAGTAAGAGAAGAGCTATTGCATGAAATATCATCCATTGCACCAACATTTAAAGAGTTTAAATTTTTTATGAGCGATGAATTTACATTGGTAGATTGCTTTTTTGCTCCAATTTTATGGAGACTTCCTTCAGTTGGTATAAAGTTGCCTGTTAACAGACACCTCAAGCCACTTCTTGATTATCAAAAATCTGTATTTGAAAGACCTGGATTTCTTGATAGCCTATCCTCTCTTGAAAGAGATCTTAAAGAAGATTAAATAACCCTTTTAAATAATCTTTGATAAAGATAAATCTCTATTTATACACTTATTCTTGATAATTTGTTTTGAAGTTGTTTTAAGAAATATTTTTTGTCTAAACAGGTTATTTTGATAAACTTTTTCAATAAGCAAATAGTCTGCTATCAACATTTTTTCAAATTCACTTTTGATATTTTTAATATCATCTTTTTTTACTATTGTTTCAATCATTTCATCTTGAATGGGAATAAAAATATTCTCAAAATCTGTAATTTTTTTAAAATCACTTGCACCATGAAATATCTGACTTGATGAATATGAGTCTATATTTAATGCAAAATTTTTAACTAAGGGAACAATAGTTTTACCCAAATCATAATTAAGCAGAAAATATATTTTTGATATGTCGTCCCTTATTCTTAGAGAATGGACAATCTTTAAATTTTTATCTAGATTTGAGATGTCCATATATCTACTAATACTTCCATTGACATCTAAAATTCTTTTTATTTCATTATCGTAATTATTTTTATCTAATAAATGATACAACTCATTAGGATATTTTTTTTTGAGGTCATCTGCTAAACCATTAAAATCTTTAGAGTAAATTATTAGTACTTTTTTATCGAGACTATAAGAGCTATCAAATATTGCAGTTTCTAGTAGATCATTTTGGTCTTGAATAAAAGATCGGCAAAAATATTTTAAATTTGATTTTAATAGATCATCATCTATTTCATATGAATCTTCTTTATTAAAATCGATAGAAAATTTAATATTCTCTTTTAATAAATATTCTAAAATTATTTCTTTATTTTTATTTGAGCTTTGAAGATCTAGATTAAGAAATACCTTATCCTTTTCTGCATTAGTATTAGTCACACAAGAGGTTAAGAAAAGCATCGAACATATTGCGATTAATGTTAAGCTAAACTTCATATTCTTAAAATTTAAATGTTGTATTTTATTTCTTCACCAATAGGTAATCTAAATGATATATCACTTAGGGCAATAGATGTTATTAGATCATCTGATTTCCTATATGCTGAAGATACCAGAAATACCAAAAAACTATTAAATTTTATTAATATTAAGAAGAAATGCAGAAGTTTTCATGAACATAATGAAGATAAAGTTTTATTTGAGATAATAAATCAAATTAAAAATAGCAAGAATGTTTCTATAATTTCTGATGCAGGAACTCCTGCTATATCTGATCCCGGTTACAAGCTTATTAGAGAATGTTCACAACAATTAATTGAATATACTTTAATACCTGGACCCTCATCTGTTATAAGTGCAGCTGTGATGTCAGGACTTCCAACTGATAAATTCACATTTTTTGGATTTGTGCCTAAGAAGCTTAGTGATCAGGAAATATGTTTTGAGACCATAAAAAATGATAATAAGACATCGATTTTCTTCGAATCTCCAAAAAGACTAGAAAAAACTATTACAAATCTAATCAAAGTTATTGGAAAAACAAGAAGGGTTTCAATCTGCAAAGAGATGACAAAACTTCATGAGCAAATTTTTAGAGGCAGCATCTCAGAAATCTTAGAGGATATAAAAAAAGAAAAAATTTTACTAAAAGGAGAAATGGTAATTGTTGTTGAGGGCGCTCAAAAAAATAATATCAATTATATTTTAGATAAAAATACAAAAAAAGAATTTCTAAAAAAATTATCTGCATCTGATGCTGCAAAGCTTATATCTTTAATAACAGGACAAAACAAAAGAGATGTATATAAAAATCTTATAGAAATATAAAAAATCATTATAATAATCCATGAGTTGGTTGGATGATCGCTAATTTAATTAGAGGAAAGTCCGGACTTCAAAGAGCAGGGCGCCAGGTAACACCTGGGAGGCGTGAGCTTACGGATAGTGCAACAGAAAATATACCGCCAATTTATTTGGTAAGGGTGAAAAGGTAAGGTAAGAGCTTACCGCTTGAATGGTGACATTCAAGGCATTGCAAACCCCAGCCTGAAGCAAAACCAAATAGAAATCCTATAGAGTTGCTCGCTTTGGATTTGGGTAGGTTGCTAGAGTATTATGGCAACATAATACCGAGATAGATGATCATCATTTACAGAATCCGGCTTACAAACCAACTCATTTTTTTACATACTGATATTTTTATACTTATTAAGTGTGAAAAAGTGTGCAAAAGTGTTGCAATGTGTGTAAAAAGACTTTATATTTTGTAAATGTTTGGTTTTAATACAGTTTCTTTGGATGCAAAGGGCAGGCTTTCAATACCTGCTAGATATAGAGCTGATTTTAAATTACAGAATCAGCCCAAAATTGTAATAACAAAAGATCCGCAGTACCCATCTCTCAAAGTTTATCCTGGAAAAGAATGGGTAGATATTTCTTCGAAATTAGAATCTTTGCAAGGCTTAGATCCAATTGTAAGAAATATACAATGGACAATTCTTGGAAATGCTTACGAATCGGAATTAGATATTAATGGAAGAATGCTTTTAAGAATTCCAGCTGATCTTCAAAAATATGCAGAAATTGAAGATCAAAAACAAATAGCTTTAGTAGGCATGGGAAACAAATTTGAAATATGGAACACAAAAAGTTGGGAAATGAGACAAACCGGAGGTTCTTTGTCTACAGAGATTCTGGATGTTGTTCTTCCAGAAAGTATTAAATCTATGTCATTTTAATTAGGGGAAAAAAATGAATTTTGAAGTTATTGAGCAAGAAGTAGAAAACGCAAAAATCAAGGTTGTTGGCGTTGGTGGAGGTGGGGGCAATGCAGTCCTTCATATGATAAGCCACGATATTGAGGGAGTTGATTTTATTTGCGCAAACACTGATACACAAGCTCTTAATGCAACCAAGGATGCGATAACTATAAAATTAGGTAATGGATTAACAAAGGGGCTTGGAGCAGGAGCAGATCCTGATATTGGAAGAAAAGCTGCTGAAAGTGATCGAACTGCAATCGAGGAATTGTTAACAGGCGCTGATATGGTCTTTATTACAGCAGGAATGGGCGGCGGAACAGGGACAGGAGCTGCTCCTGTTATTGCATCTATTGCCAAAGAACTTGGCGCATTAACAGTAGCTGTTGTTACTAAACCTTTTAAATTTGAAGGAAAAAGAAGAATGGGTTCTGCTGAGAAAGGATTAGCTGCCCTAGTTGAAGAAGTAGACAGTCTTGTAACAATCCCTAATCAAAAATTATATGAAATTTTAGGAGAAGAAACTCCAATGCAAGAAGCTTTTGCAAAAGCTGATGATGTCCTGAGAGGGGCTGTTCAGGGTATTTCAGATATCATTATGAAAAAAGGACATATCAATGTTGATTTTGCTGACGTAAAAACTGTCATGTCAGAAAAAGGTATAGCTATGATGGGCACCGGAAGAGCAAGTGGAAAGAGCAGGGCAGAAGTAGCTGGAACAAAGGCTGTAAAAAGTGAATTACTTGAAGACATAAATCTTAAAAATGCACGAGGTGTTTTAGTTAATATAACTGCCAAAAAACCTACTCTTGGAGACCAATCCGAAGTCGCAGATATAGTGGATGAAATTGTCAGCGAAGATGCAAATATCATTTATGGTCTTGTTTATGACGATAGTTTTGGGGATGACCTTCAAGTAACCATTGTGGCGACGGGAGTAGATCAAAGAGCTCCATCATTAGTTATTGATAATGAGCCCACTATGAAACTAAATCCAGTCGGTTTAAACAAGAGCATTTAAAACTTTGTAAGGGAAGAATGGAACACTATCTAATGGAACACCATCATCATCAAGAAATTCCTCAATATCTACACCTTCCGGATTTCCAGCACCAACTTCATGAAGTGCTACTAAATGTAAAAAAACTAAAGCTATTAGAACCAAAGGCAGAGCAACTACATGAAGTGCAAAAAATCTTGAAACTGTAATGCCAGAAATATAGTAATCTCCTCTTACCCATAATTCCAATGATTCACCAATGTAAGGTATTGCACCAAATAAAGAAATAATAACTTGTGCTCCCCAATACGACATTTGACCATACGGAAGAACATAACCAAGAAATCCCTCGGCCATCATAGCCAAATATATTGTGCAACCGAATATCCAAACTAACTCTTTTGGTTTTTGATAAGATCCATAAAGTAAGCCTCTAAACATATGCAAATATACAACAGCAAAAAACATTGAGGCTCCTGTTGTATGGATATATCTAATAACCCACCCATAATCAACATCTCTCATTATGTATTCGATTGAAGAAAAGGCTTCCTCTTCTGTATTGGAATAAGGCATTATCAACCAAATACCTGAGACGATTTGTATAATTAAAACTACTGATGCAAGAGCTCCAAAAAGATACCAAAAATTTACCTTAGATGGAACAGGATGCTTTGAAAGGTGTCTTTCAAATGTATTTACAATAGGTAATCTATCGTTAACCCAAGAAAATAATTTACCAGCTATTTCACTCATTTATAACTCCTTATCCTCTCCTATAGTTAAAATACTTCCATCAAACATATGCGGAGGTACAATCAGATTAGTAGGCGCTGGAACACCTTTAAAAACTCTACCAACAATATCAAACATTGAACCATGACATGGACAAAAGAATCCTCCACTCCATGTTGCATCCCAAGACTTAGGTTCCACTTCAGGAAAATATTTAGGAGCGCAGCCCAAATGAGTACAAACTCCTGACATTACTGAATATTCTGAACTCTTCGATCTTGTTGGAAATAAACCTTTATATGGCTCAGATATAAGATCAGAATTTGGATCAGCTAATTTTGATAAAGAAAGCTCTAAGCTTGCAAGGCTTTCTTTAGTATGTCTAATAATAAACACAGGTTGCTTTCTCCATGATACTTGTATTTGTTGACCAAACTGCATTTTTGAGACATCTAACTTTACAGGTGCTCCAGCAGCTTTAGCTTTAGCGCTAGGATTCCAAGCAGCTATAAATGGTGTTGCAGCAAATGGTAACCCCGACAAACCTACGGCACTTGTTAAGCCAATTAAAACTTTTCTTCTCGTTTTATCTTTATCTTGCATTTAGGTTGTGTGCCACAAAAATTCAATCAAAAATTATAACATAATTAAGTAATATAAAATTCACTTATAATTGAAAATAAGTAAGAAAAATTAAGAGAATTATCTCTTGGAGAACTGTTTACTTTTTCGTGCTTTTACAAGCCCAGGTTTCTTTCTTTCGACTCTTCTAGGATCTCTTGTCAAAAGTCCTGCCTTTTTTAACTGAGATCTGGATTCTTCATCAAACATTATTAATGCTCTTGAAATTCCATGTCTTATCGCTCCAGCTTGACCAAAGCTTCCACCACCCTTAACTTTAATATTGACATCTATTTTTTCTGATAGGTCTAAAAGCTCTAAGGGTTGCATAACAAGCATTTGCGCAACTTTTCTTCCGAAGTACTCATCTAGTTTCTTATCATTAACTACGATTTCGCCCTTACCTTTTTTTAAATAAACCCTAGCAGAAGAAGTTTTTCTTCTTCCTGTTGCGTAATGTATTTCTGTACTCATTAGCTAAGCTTCCATTCAGTTGGTTGTTGAGATTCATGGTCATGATTTGGGCCTTTAAAGACTTTTAATTTTTTTATCATAGATTTACCTAACTTGTTTTTAGGAAGCATGCCTTTAACTGCCTCCTCAATAATTCTTTCAGGATTTTTTTTATTTAATTCTTGAAACGTTTGAGTTTTAAGACCGCCAGGATATAAAGAGTGCTTGTAATATTTCTTATTTGTAAACTTTGATCCAGTAACTTTAATTTTTTCTGCATTTATGACAACTACATAATCTCCACCATCAGTGTGAGGTGTAAATGTGGGTTTATCTTTGCCTCTTATTCTGTCAGCAATCTTAGTCGCTACCCTTCCCAATATACGATCAGAAACATCTAATACAAACCAGTTTCTTTCGACTTCTTCTTTTTTTAGTGAATAAGTTTTCATAATCATTTAAATTGAGTGCGAATATTAATGTTTACTTGTAAATATAGCAATATTTATGTGCATTTTTATTAATTATTATCTTTTGTTAAATACTCAAACATTTGCATCTCAGACAATCTGCTGACGCACCTAACCCATAAAAAATCTAATTTAGTACCCTTATAGATTGTATTGGTATGGACACCATTGAAAAAAAATTTAACTTTGCTTTTGCTGGAGTAAACAATATCTACAAATGAAATAAATCTTCGTATTATATCGGCTGAATCATCATCACATTCGCAGAAGTTGCTGATAAAAATCCAATCATATCTAATTGAAATTTCTTTATAATCTTTTGTGCCTGTAGCTTCTTTAAAAAAACTCATAAAATCAATCCATAAAAAATTATTTGTTGAAATTTTACATTGAAATTTTCTATTATTAATTTGTATTTCAGTCTTTTGATCGTCTGAAAATGCAAAATTGTTTTTTAAAAATTTAGTAATTTCTTTATCTGAATAGTTATTTTTTTTGTTTTTATCTAATTCAATTATATTTCTAGTTCTGTAATCAATGCCTCCATCAAGCATAAAAATATCTAATTTTTTAACGCACTCTTGCATAGATTTAATAAATTTTTGTCTTTGTAATCCATCTTTATATAAATCATTTGGATGCGCATTAGATGTGAGAATAACCTTAACTCCTGAATTCAAAATTTCTTTTAAGAGATTTGCAATAATCATTGCATCTGCAACATCTTCTACCTGAAATTCATCAATAAATATTAAATTGCATTTTTTAGTAAGAGTTTTTGAAACATATTTAAGGGGATTGCTTAAACCAGAGTAATTATTAAGCTCATCATGAATAAAGCTCATAAAATCAATGTAGTGAAAGGCTTTAATTGAATTTTGTTTCAATTGTTTTATATATTCATTAATTATTAATGTTTTACCCCTTCCAACATCTCCCCATATATAAATACCTAAATTTTCATTTCCTGAGAATTTGTTAATTACATCAACTAATCTTTTATTTAGATTTATTTTTGATAATCTATTAATGAGTTCTAGTTGAGCTGAATCTGCTTTTATGCCTTGGTTTTTAAGGGCATCAATGATATTTTGAGTAGTTGACATTATGAAAATTTTTCAAACATACGCATTAAACTATATATTAATTATATTATTAACTTTTGCTGCCTCATGGTACTTCATATCCAATGATAAAAACAAATTAGTAAGTGCCTCAAAAAAATCAATAGAATCAGTAGTTACAATATCTTCAGGTAATAATTTGTCGAATTTAAGAGAAAAAAGCGGTATAGGTTCAGGGGTAATATTTTCTGAAGATGGTTATGTTGTTACAAATTTACATATCCTTTCTGGAAATAATATAAATGTTAGGTTAAATAATGGAAAAAATTATCAAGCAACAATTATTGGTATTGATAAGAATACAGATATTGCCGTGCTAAAAATTACTTCAAATGATAAATTGAATGCTATAAATATAGCTGATTCTGAAAATCTTAGAATTGGTGATAGAGTCCTTGCTATTGGCAATCCATATGGAATTGGTATATCTGTTTCTAATGGCATTATTAGTGCCACTGGAAGAGATTATGGAAATCCATATCTTCAACTCATTCAAACTGATGCTGCAATAAATCCTGGTAACTCTGGTGGGGCTTTAATAAATGAAAATGGTAATTTGGTTGGTATAAACTCAAAAATATTTTCTAAAACAGGTGCGTATCAAGGTATTGGTTTCGCAATACCCTCTAACCTTATTGTTCAGATTGCATCCGAGCTTATTCAATATGGAAAGATTAGAGCAACATGGATAGGTGATTTTAGAGTGATCAGAATTCGGGTTAATTATGAAAATAAAATTGTAAATGCTTTGAGAATAGTTGAAATAAGTAAATCTGGACCTTTGTACGGACAAGGAGTTAGAGCAGATGATATTATTATTGAAATAAATGATGATGAAGGATCATGGATAAACCTTACAAAATCATTAAGATTCGCTGGCTTAGGAAATGATATTAAATTAAGATTATTCTCAAAAAATGGGGATGAAAAACTAGTTGAAATTACTTCAAAGCAAACAAGAAGAATTAACTAGGAAGTCTTGTTATATCAGCGCCTAAATAATTAAGTTTTTCCTCTATGCGCTCATAACCTCTATCAATATGATAAATTCTGTCTACAATTGTTTCTCCTTTAGCACAAAGCCCTGCAAGAATAAGACTAGCTGATGCTCTAAGATCTGTTGCCATTACTTCAGCACCGTAAATAGATGAAACTCCATTTATAATTGCATGGTTGCCCTGAACTGCAATATCACATCCCATTCTATTTAATTCAAGAATATGCATAAATCTATTTTCAAATACAGTTTCATAGATATTTGATCTTCCTGAAGATATGGCATTAATAACT
>CABYCI010000023.1 GCA_902517425.1 uncultured SAR86 cluster bacterium
AAATCACAGATATGTAAACTTCTGGATATAGAGTTTCCACTTATTGCATTTAGTCATTGCAGAGATGTTGTTGTTGCAGTTTCAAAAGCAGGTGGAATGGGAGTTTTGGGTGCTGTAGGCCTTACACCAGAAAAGCTAGAAATAGAGTTAAATTGGATTGACGAAAACGTAAATGGTAAACCATATGGAGTAGACGTATTAGTACCTAATTCATATGTTGGTAAAGGAGAAAACCTTACTACTGATGACTTGAGAGCTATGATTCCTCAAGAACATAGAGAGTTTAGAGCTGATATTCTAGAACAACATAATATAGATTCATCAGATCTTAGAAATGATTCTGAATCACACAAAGCAGAACAAGATTCAAATCAAGTTTTAGGTGCAGGACTTGATGGTGCAAAAGAGGTTTTGGAAGTAGCCTTTTCACATCCAATCAGCCTTGTTGCTAATGCATTAGGGGTACCGCCAAAGTGGATGTTAGATATGGGGAAAGAAAACAATGTCCCTGTTGCTGCTCTTGTCGGTGCAAAGCAACATGCCGTAAAACAAGCTGAAGCTGGAGTGGATATTATCGTTGTATCTGGAACAGAGGGAGGCGGTCATTGTGGAAGTGTTTCAACAATGGTTTTAGTCCCTGAAGTTAGAAGAGCTCTTAAACCTTATGGAGACGTTCCTATTTTGGCTGCTGGTGGTATTTGTACTGGAGAACAGATGGCTGGAGTAATGGCAATGGGAGCTGATGGAGTTTGGTGTGCATCAGTATTTCTTCCAACAATAGAAGCTGAAACCTCAGATAATATTAAAGAAAAACTTGTTGCTGCATCTTCAAGTCATACTGTTAGATCAAAAAGCAGGACTGGGAAACATTCAAGACAGCTAAGTTCGCCATGGGTTGAAGCTTGGGAAGATAAAGATGCTCCAGAACCATTACCAATGCCACTACAAACTATGGTTAGCGAACCAGCTCTAAAAAAAGTTGCTGATCAAGCTGCTATAGGGCATGAGGGAGCTAAACAGCTAGAAACATATTGGGTTGGTCAAGGAATTGGGTTGGTAGACGAAACAATTGGTGCAGGACAAACAGTTCAAAAATTTAAAGAGGAATTTATTCAGTCATATGAGCGAATTAATGAATTCTTTGATGATTAAATAATATATTGAGCATAATTTAATTGTTTACTTATAAAGTTTTTCTTAAGAAATCTTTAACTATATTAAGTTTGTTTTTATTAGCGGTCTTTATCTGGATACTTATAAAGTATTTCAAACCTATAGAAAAAATTGGTCAAATGTTTCATCCACCTTTTATTCTTAGACCAGATATTTGGATGTTTATTTATGAAATGGCCATTAGAGGTAACAAATCAACAGAATCACAAATTCTTTTTGATAATATTTCTCATTTTAATCTATACGGAAGTCCCAGTCCCCAAGAATTAGCAGAGCAGATAAATGACTTTCAAAAATTTGCTTCAAGAACAAGATTAGGTATTCCAATTACTATAAGCTCTGATCCTATTCATGAAGTACCTAAAGGAGGTGGAGTTGCTTCTTTTTCAATAGATGGATTTTCAAAATGGCCTTCTCAGCTTGGATTTGCAGCTACAAATAATCCACAAATAATCCAAAATTTTGCTGAGATAGCGAAAAAAGAATATCTTGCCGTGGGAATTAGAACGGCTCTTCATCCTATGTCTGACTTAGCAACAGAACCTCGATGGGCGAGAAATTTTGGAACGTTTGGCTCCAATGCAACATTATCAAATGATATGACTCTATCCTACATGAAAGGATTTCAAGGTAGTAAGATAAATAGTCAAAGTGTTCTAACAATGGTGAAGCATTTTCCTGGTGGCGGCCCTCAAGAAAAAGGATTAGATCCTCATTTGTTTAGTGGCAAAAACCAAATATATCCAGGTAACAATTTTGATTATCATCTAGTGCCTTTCAAAGGTGCTATTGAAAATAATTTAAAAGTGATTATGCCCTACTACGGAATTCCTGTATCTCAAACAAATGAAGATGTAGCGATGGCATATAACAAATATATTCTTACTAACTTGCTCAGAAAAGAGCTTGGTTTTAATGGAGTAATTTGTTCAGATTGGGGAATCATAACAGGAAGGCACTGGGGAGTGAGCTCTCTATCAATAAGCGAGAGGTATGAAAAGTCAATTAATGCAGGTATTGATCAATATGGAGGTGAAACAGATACTTCTTTTTTACTTAAACTTGTTAAAGATAAAAAAATTTCAGAAAAAAGGATTAACAAATCTGTAAAGAGAATCTTAATAAATAAATTTGAATTAGGATTATTTGACAATCCATACGTGGACGAAAGTGAAGTTAAATATAAAGTTAATTCAAAAGAAAATATTGAAGCTGGACTTGTAGCGCAAAGAAAATCTTTGGTTTTACTTGAAAATGATGGAGTATTGCCGTTAAAGAAAAATACAAAAATATTTATAGATGGATTGGATACAAAAGTTGGCGAAAAATTTGGTGATGTTGTTAATGGGCCATCAGAAGCAGATGTTATCGTAATGTATATTCATACAGTTTTTAATGGCAATCAAGAGTCTGGTCTTAATAGAGTATTTGATAATTTCTTAAGCACCTTGTTTCCGAATGGTGACTTAAACTTTAATGATGATATTAAAACAAAGATTAAAAATTACTCTGCGAATAAAAAGTTAATTGTTGTTGTAGATTTGAATAGACCTGCAATTTTAGAAGATATAAAAAACAGTTCTGCTGCATTGATTGGTACTTTTGGAGTTTTAGATGAAATTATTTTTGAAGGAATATTTGGAAAGTTTAGTCCTTCAGGAAAACTTCCATTTGAAATACCTTCTTCAATGGAATCTGTGGAAAATCAAAAAGAAGACTTGCCTGATGATACTTTAGATCCAACCTATGAGTATGGATATGGAATTAGCTATTAACTAATATTTTTTCGAGCTTTGAACTCAAGTACTGTTGCATTAATACAATACCTTGGCATTCCATTTGGCCCATCATCAAATACATGACCTAAATGAATATCAGATGATGCTGATCTTATTTCTGTTCTCCTCATACCATAACTATTATCTGGCAACTCATACACGGAGCCGTCTACTGGCTTAGTAAATGAAAGCCATCCTGAACGAGAAACAAACCTGTCTTTAGTATCAAATAACGCTTCCCCACTCAATTTATCTACAAAAATTCCATCAGGGGTATTCTTGAAAATTTGATATTCCTTGCAGAATCTTGAATCGGTCCCTTTATTAAAAGCAACATTATAAGCTTCGGAATTTCCTAACTTAAATTTACCAAGAATTTGATAGAAATCTTTAGGATCGATATATCCTTGATGAGCAAAAACTTCTTTTCCGTCTTCTAAAAATATTATTGATGGAGTCGCCCATGTAGGAGATGTAATTTGCAATCCATGAAGCTGATCTGATGTTCTGTGTGACATTTGAATACTACCCTTATAGTTATCAGTGACATCATTCTTAAGTTTTTCACAATATGGGCAATAGTTTTGAGAATCTAAAATCAATATTTGCTTTCCTGCTAATAGATATGAATTATCCAAAATATTTTTTTCTTTTTGATCAAAAACAATTCCTGTAGAGAGATCTGGACAGTAACCATTTGGATTTTTCTTTAAATAGTCTTGATGATAATCCTCAGCAAGATAAAAATTATCTAGCTGTTCAAGTTTTGTTTTTATTTTTCCATAACCACCTTCATTAAGAAGTATTTGATATTTATTTATCAATTCTTCAGCAAGGTTTTTTTGAGAATCATTTACAAAAAGGATGGTAGATCTATATTGTGTTCCAATATCATTGCCCTGTCTGTTGATCTGGGTTGGATCGTGACTTTCAAAAAAATGTTTCAAAATCATCTCTAAACTTAAAGCATTACTATTAAAAGTAATCTTTACAACTTCGGCAAAGTTGTTTTCATTAAATTTATTCTTAAACTGGATGATAGACCTATAATTTGGCTTCACTCCATAACCATTTGCATATCCAGATTCTGCATCAATAACTCCTTCGATTTGTTCATACCCTTTTTCAGCACCCCAAAAACAACCTGATCCAAGATATATTGTCTGAACATGATTAGTTTGATTTGCATAGACACTATTAGCTAAAACAATAACTAAAAAATTAATAAATGCTTTATTGATCTGGTTCATATTTATATTCCTTACTTTTTATGAAAGCTGGTCTCGAAAACAAGTTTTCACTCCATCTCTTAATATTTGGTTTTAAAGCTTTTTTAATGTCTAGAGCTCCAGCTAAATTAATTGCATAACTTACACATATATCTGCCAATGTAAAACGATTTGAACATAGAAAATCTTTACCTTCCAGCGATTTTTCTAGAAGCTTTAATCTAGAAACAAACCATCGGGAATAGCCTTCAACCGCAGCATCAGCCACTCCTGGTTCCTGAAATTTATAACGTAAAACAACAGTTTGTGGAAATGTTAACGTAGCATCAGAATGAAATAACCAATTTAAATATTGAGGATAATCTTGCTCATCTGATTTAACTTGTAAATCTGTAGGTCCGTATTTTTCAACTAAATATTGAGAAATGGCAACAGACTCTGTCATTTCAACTTCTCCATCTATCATAAATGGAATGGTTCCAAGAATATTAATATCTAAATATTCTTTCATAAACACTCTTGGAGGAAAAGGCATCATTATTAATTCGTAATCAAGGCCCATTTCTTCAGCAGTCCAAATTGGCCTTACTGCTCTAGAATTTTCTGTGCCGTAGATTTTAATCATAGAAGCTAAATATTTTACAACTTTTTAGTGGTAATATTAATGAGAATATATTACCATTAACGACCAATCAGCAATTTTTAATATGAAAAAAAACAACATTTCACCAAAATTAAAATCGAATTTAGATACTAAATCTGATCAATATATAAAAAATAAAGAAATGATGCTTGAAAAACTTAAGTTTCTTGATGGACTTCTTGACTTAGCAGAAATTGGTGGAGGAATTCATCACCACGAACGTTTGGCAAAAAGAGGAAAAATGCCTGTAAGAGAAAGAGTATTAAATGTTCTTGATCAAGATAGTCCTTTTTTAGAAATTCAACCATTTGCGGCTTATGGGACAAGCAACTATAACGTTGGTGGTGGTTGTGTCTCAGGAGTTGGTATTATTTCTGGAGTTGAATGCATGATATTTGCCAATGATCCATCTGTAAAAGCTGGTGCAATGACAGTATATGTAGCTGAAAAATGGAAAAGAGCTATTGAAATTTCTAGAGAAAACAAAATCCCATTCATAAGTTTTGTAGAGTCTGCTGGAGGAGATTTAAGTGTTGGAAATAATAAAAGTGATACGCCTCCAATATCGCAAAGCCTGCAACAAAGTCATTTTGCCTCAACTGGTAGATTTTTTTATGAAATGACTGAATTATCAAAATTAAGAATACCAGTAATTTCTGTTGTCTTTGGGTCATCTACAGCTGGAGGTGCATATCAACCTGGAATGTCTGATTATAATATTTTTATTAAAGATCAATCCAAAGCATTTCTTGCAGGGCCGCCACTTGTAAAAATGGCAACTGGTGAAGAATCTGATGACGAAACGCTTGGTGGAGCTCAAATGCATTCTGAAGTTTCTGGTCTTTCCGATTATCTTGCAGAAGATGAAATGGATGCTTTGCGCATATGTCGAGAAGTTGTTTCACATCTTAATTGGTCAAAAAAAGGCCTTGAACCAACTTATAAAGCAACTGAACCAGAATACGACAAAGATGAAATTCTTGGTATTTTAAGTGAAGATTTAAAATCTGCGGTGGATATTAAAGAAATTATTGCCAGATTTGTTGATGGTTCAAAATTTGAGGAATTTAAACCTCTATATGGATCATCATTGGTATGTGGTTGGTCTACCGTTCATGGATATCAAGTTGGTATATTAGGAAACAATGGTCCAATTTATCCGGAATCAGCTGAAAAAGGAGCAAGTTTCATACAGTTATGTAATAAAAGAAATATCCCATTAATATTTTTACATAATGTAACTGGATTCTTAGTTGGTAAAGATTTTGAAAGGCAAGGTATTATAAAAAAAGGCTCTCAATTAATTAATGCTGTTTCAAATTCTATGGTTCCACATATAACCTTTATTGTAGGTGCATCATATGGAGCAGGCACTTATGCAATGTCGGGAAAAGCATTTAATAACAGATTTACATTTTTGTGGCCAACAGCAAAGATTGCAGTTATGGGTCCTGAGCAAATGGCTGGTGTAATGTCTATAGTCAGAAAGGCGAAAGCAAAAAGAGACGGAAAAAAGTTTGATGTAAAAGCCGATAAGCAATTACAAGAAATGGTAATAGATTTCTTAGAGAAGCTTTCGCATGGTCTTGTCGCAAGCAGCATGCTTACAGATGATGGAATCATAGACCCAAGAGATACCAGAGACATTATTGGTTTTTGTTTATCAGTAGTAAATAATGAACTAGTTGAGGGTGCTAAAGAATATGGAGTATTTAGACTATGATTTTTAACTCGTTATTGATTGCAAATAGAGGCGAAATTGCATGCAGAATCATTAAAACTGCAAAAGAAATGGGGATACGTTCAATTGCCGTATATGTTGATGCTGATAAAGATGCTCTTTTTGTAGAACAAGCTGATGAATCTGTTCGTTTAGAGGATGGTGGCTACCTTGATGGAAATCAGATAATAAATGCTGCTAAAGAAGCAGGAGCGCAAGCAATTCATCCTGGTTATGGTTTTTTATCGGAAAATGCTTCATTTGCTAGAAAAGTAAAAAAAGAGGGAATTATCTGGGTTGGCCCTTCTGCAAATGTTATTTCTGTGATGGGAGATAAGCTAAAAGCGAAAGATCTTGCTATTAAAGCTGACGTACCTACCCTACCAATGACATCAAAGCCAGCTGAAGCTAAAAATATAGGATATCCATTGTTAATAAAAGCTGCTGCAGGTGGTGGTGGAAAAGGAATGCGAATAGTAAATAGTCAAAAAGATCTTAAAGAATCTATTACAAGCGCACAAAGAGAAGCAAAAAATGGATTTAATGATGAGAGGATATTTATTGAGAGATATGTAGAAAAATCTAGACATATTGAAATCCAAATTCTAGGCGATAAAGATGGAAATGTGATTCATTTAGGTGAAAGAGAATGTTCAATCCAAAGAAGACATCAAAAGATTATTGAAGAGTCACCCTCACCTAGAATTTCAAAAGAAATTAGAAATCAAATGGGAGAAGCAGCAGTAAAATTAGCAAAAAAAATTAAGTATGAATCAGCTGGAACAGTTGAATTTCTATTTGATGATAAAACTAAAGAATTTTGGTTTTTGGAAGTAAACACAAGATTGCAAGTTGAGCATCCTGTTACAGAAGAAGTTACTGGAATAGATTTAGTAAGTGAACAGTTAAAAATCGCTAGAGGTGAATCTATTCAATTTACTCAAGAAGAAATTGAATGGAATGGTTGGTCTATAGAAGCAAGATTATATGCAGAAGATCCTGATAATGATTTTTTACCAGCAATTGGCACTTTAATTGCTTTTGAGCAGGATGATACAGCTGAAGCGCGTTGGGATACTGGAGTTACTTCAGGTACAAAAGTTGGTACTGATTTCGATCCAATGCTTGCAAAGGTCATTTCATATGCAAGTAATAGAACCGATGCTGCAATGAAACTTGCAAAAGCTCTCGAATCGGCTCACATAGGAGGAGTCAAAACAAACAGGGATTTTTTAATTAATTGTTTAAAATCAAAAGCGTATATCGATGGAGATACAACAACTGATTTTATTGAAAGAGTTAATCCTGATAGGAAATTGATTCTATCTGATCATCGATTAGAACATGTTCTAGCCATTGCTGCGTTATGGATACAGCAAGAAAATAGAAATGCTTCACAAGTTTCAAAATTTATGCCTTCTGGTTGGACTAATGGGAGATTACCTAATAGAAAAAATATTTTCGAATACGAAGGAAATGAGTATGTGGTTGAGTACAAACAAAATAGACAAGGAAATTTTATTTTTTCTTCTAATAAAAGTGCCACTATTTACTCAGCTGATAGCAACGGAATGGATGTTTCATTTAACAATAAAAGACATTACTCAAGAGTTACATTGTCAAAAAATAAAATACTAGTTCATATGCCTTATGGTGATGTGATGTTAGATATTAAACCAAGGTTTGTTATACCTGGAATGGAGGTCACTGCTGGTGGTCTTGTTGCACCAATGCCTGGAAAAGTAATAGATGTAAAAGTTAAAAAAGGTAAGAAAGTTAGGGCTGGGGATACATTAGTTATTCTTGAGGCTATGAAAATGGAACACTCAATAAAAGCATCTGAAGATGGAACGGTTTCTGAGCTTTTAATTTCTTTGAATGACCAAGTAGAAAATGGTGCCCTCCTTATGGTGGTTAAGTAAATATATGCAAGAACTTGGTTATCAAAATAGCATTGTTAACAAAAGATCAAGAATTTATACAAAAAAGCATCATCAAACTATGGAGGCATTGGAAATACTCTTGGAGGCCGGTGTACCTGAGCTTACGATGTCTGAAATTGCTAAAAAACTTAAGATATCTTTAAGAACTCTATATGAAATAGCGCCAAGTAAAGATCAACTTATTTTAATGACGATGGATAATATCCTAAGAAAGTTAGGAAAGCATGCTCTTGATTCTGTTTCTAGCAATGATTCACCAATAAAAAAATTAGAAGAATACTTATTTATTGTCAATCAAGCTGTAGGACCAAAATTTGATTCTTTCTTAAAAGGTATTGAGAAGATTAATGGTTCAAAAAAGATGGCTGATTATCATGAGGGGTTTATTTCAAAATATACACAAAAGCTGTTAGAAGAAGCTATTAAAAGAAAAGAAATAAAAAAAATTGATACTAAGGCATTTGCAATACTGCTAGGCGGCATAGGTAGAGAATTTTTAAAAGAAAAAAATAGAAATTCTATTAACTTATCACCAGAAGACTCTGCAAACTCTATAACCAGTATTATTTTAAATGGTATTAAACTAGAAAATTAAATGGCGGACTCAATTATTAAGATTGCTAATTGTAGTGGTTATTATGGCGACAAATTGTCTGCTGCAAATGATCTAGTAGAGGGTGGTCCTATTGATGTACTTACAGGTGACTATTTAGCAGAGCTAACAATGGCTATTCTTTATGGTCAAAAGCTCAAAAGAGGAGATGATAGAGGTTACGTTGGAACCTTTTTAAAACAGATAAAAGAAGTTGCAGCTAAATGTAAAGATAAAAACATTAAAATAGTTACTAATGCTGGTGGTTTAAATCCAAAATCAATGGCAGACGAAATAAAAAAGATTCTTGAAGAGCAATCTTTAGATATGTGTGTTGCTTATATTGATGGCGATGATTTGTTACCAAAAATATCTGATCTTAATAAAGCCGGTGAAAAATTCATAAATATTGATAAAGGTGAGAATTTAAATGATTCAGAATATACACCCCTTACAGCAAAT
This sequence comes from uncultured SAR86 cluster bacterium, assembly GCA_902517425.1. Taxonomy (GTDB): domain Bacteria; phylum Pseudomonadota; class Gammaproteobacteria; order Magnimaribacterales; family D2472; genus SAR86A. Next base: position 9,541 of record CABYCI010000023.1, read on the forward strand.
GCCTATCTTGGAGCATGGGGTATTAAAGAAGCATTAGATAGAGGTGCTGATATTGTAGTATGTCCAAGAGTTACAGATGCTGCTGTTGTCATTGGCCCTGCAGCGTGGAAATTCAACTGGCAAAGAAATGATTATGATGCACTTGCAGGAGCTCTTGCGGCTGGGCATATTATTGAATGTGGATGCCAAGCAACAGGCGGAAATTACGCATTTTTTAAAGAAGTTCCAAGTTTTGATAATGTAGGTTACCCCATTGCAGAAATTCTTGAAGATGGAAGTTTCTATATTACAAAACATCCTGGCACAGGTGGTCTTGTTTCGAAAGGAACTGTTACAGCACAACTTTTATATGAAATAAGTTCGCCTGCTTATATAAATCCTGATGTTGTCAGTCATTTTGATACTCTAAAAATTGAAGATATTGAAAAAGATAAGGTATATGTATCTGGATGCAGGGGAAGCTCACCACCAAAAGAACATAAGGTTTGTATTAATCTTGCAGGAGGATACAGAAATGGTATGGAAATAATACTTACTGGTTTGGATATAGATGCAAAGGCTAAAATTTTTACTGATGCTTTGTTTAACTCTGTTGGAGGCAAAGATCAATTCGATGAGGTTTCTATTGAGCTTCATAGAACCGATAAAGAAAATCCCTCTAGTAATGAACAAGCAATGGCCTCCCTGTTAGTATCGGTAAAGTCTATGGATCCTGAATTGGTTGGAAGACTATTTAGCGCAAAAATTATTGAATTAGCCTTAGCGAATATACCTGGTTTCTTTGCTCAAGGTGGAGTTAAATCTAGTGGGCCAGTAATTGTTTACTGGCCAGCGCTTGTTGATAGTAAGCATATTAAAGAATTTGTTCATGTGAATGATGAAAATATAGAAATTTTACCTACCAGCCAACTAAAATTTGAGGAGATTTATTATCAAAAAGAGCCATTTGAATTAGAAGAAATAGAATCTGGAACAGAAACAGAGATTTATTTTGGTGATATATACGGAACAAGGTCTGGAGATAAAGGAGGTTGTGCTAACCTAGGTGTATGGTCCAAAAACCAAAAATCGTATTCTTTTTTATATAATTATTTAACGGTCAATAAATTAAAAGAATTATTACCAGATTTAAATGATTACAAGATTGATAGGTATGAATTAGCAAATATTAATTCTCTTAATTTTTATATCCATGATATTTTACAAGATGGAGTGTCTTCAAATAATAGAAAAGATGGGCAAGCGAAGTCCTTGGGTGAATATTTAAGAGCAAAAAAAATTATGGTTCCTAAGAGCATAATTGGAGAAATGTATAAATGAAGAATTTATCTTTAGAAGGTCTTATTTTTGAAGCAACAAAGATTGATATTAAAAATAATATTATGACCATTACTCTTGATAGGCCTGAGAAAAAAAATGCATTAAATAATGCAATGATGAATGAAATTAATTATGCGCTAGCTTATGCAAAACAAGAAAAATCTATAAGGGTTATATGTATTGCTGCAGAGGGAGATATTTTCTGTGCTGGTGCTGATTTATCACAAACAGTGTCTGAATCAAATGTTCCAAAGCTTGAAAATGCAGATGATATTAGCATTTCGTTAAGGCATATCTATAAGCCGGTTGTTTGCAAAATACAAGGCTCTGTTCTTGCAGGAGCTCTTTTAATTGTTACAAATGCCACTCATGCGATTGCATCAAAAGAGGCTTCATTCTCAGCTCCTGAAATTCATCGTGGCTTGTGGCCGTTTATGGTGATGGCTGGATTATTTAGAGTAATGCCAAGAAGAGCAGGTTTAGACTTTATAATGAGAGGAAAGCCTATTGATTCAAAAAAAGCTCAAGAATGGGGTTTAATTAATGAGTATGTTAATCGAGATGAACTAGATAAAAGAGTGGATGAAATAACTAAAGAACTTGCAAGTTTAGCTCCAAAAACAATGCAGCTTGGTCTTAAAGCATATGAGAAACAAGATTCAAAAAGTTTTGATGAAGCTCTGCCATACTTAAAAGAACAAATTTCAGAATGTTTTAAAAGTGAAAATGCAAAAGAAGGCATAACAGCTTTCTTAGAAAAAAGAAAACCTAATTGGGATAAATAAGGAGAGTCTATGAATTTAAGCTATGGACCAGAATATGAAGATTTTAAAAAAGAGGTCCAAATATTCTGTTCTAAATATTCAGGTATAAACTTCTCAGATACATCAAAAGTCCCTCTTGCTGGGACCTTTAAATCTGATGGGCCAACGATGACAAGATCAAAATGGCAAAAAACTTTAATTGATAAGGGTTATTTTGCTAGATCAATACCTAAAGAATATGGTGGCTATGGAGGAGAAAGTGATGTGATAAAGAACAGAATAATTGCATCTGAATTCGCTTTAGCAAACATACCACCTGCAATGGGTGGGCAAGGTATTGATATGCTAGTGCCAACTTTATTAGAGCTCGGTACAGAAGAACAAAAACAAAAATATATTAAACCTACACTTCATGGCGAAATGATATGGTGTCAGGGATATTCAGAGCCAAATGCTGGAAGTGATCTTGCAAGTCTTCAAACCAAAGGAGAGATTATTAATGATAATTGGGTTATAAATGGTCAAAAGATTTGGACAAGCACAGCTCAATACTCACAAATGATGTTTTGCTTAGTAAGAACAGAACCAGAAGCGCAAAAACACGCAGGTATAAGCTACCTTCTAATTCCAATGGATACACCAGGAATTGAAATCAGGCCATTAGTTGATATGACCTTAAAGGCTGGTTTTAATGAGGTATTTTTTACAGATGTAACGATACCGAAAAAAAATATTATTGGTGAAAGAGGTGAAGGTTGGGCTGTTGCAAATGCAACACTGGGACACGAGAGAGGTTCATTAACTAATCCAAATGCCACAATGAACAGATTGAATATGTTAATCAATAGAATGAAGGAAGAAACTATCGACGGGAGAAAGATAATTGACAATCCGGTTTACAAAGATAAATTAATGAAGCTGCAAGGAAAAGTTATTGCTTTTCAATCAAACTCACTTAGAGTTTTATCTGCAAAATTAAACAAAGGACAAGATGTAAAAATAGCAGCTATGATTCAAAAATTAGTTGGGACAGAACTTAGACATGAGCTAGAGGGACTTGGCATAGATATTATGGGTGAACTTGGTACCTTATACGAAGATAGTCCAAATCTAAGAGATGGGGGTTCCTGGCAATTTACATATATGTACTATTTAGGATTAATAATTGGTGGTGGAACTAATCAAATTCAAAAAAATATAATATCTGAAAGAGGTCTTGGTATGCCCAGAGAACCAAAAGTTCAACAAGGAGTCTGATATGTATTTTGGACTATCGGAAGATCAGGTTTTTTTTCAAGATAATGTTAAAAAGTTTCTTGAAGATCAGGCGCCTCTTGATGCTATTCGGAAAATTGCTGAAGGAAATGATTCATCATCAAAAGATGAGCTTTATCAAGGTTTAATAAATTTGGGTATTAATAATCTTTTAATTCCTGAAGATAATGGTGGATTGGGACTAGATTTACTTTTTGCTGTGGCTATAAGTCAAAGTCTTGGTGCTGGTATTGCAACCCTACCTTTTATTGGTCCTTATGTGATGGCTCCTATTGCTATAAAACATGCTGCAAACGAAATGCAAAAAAATACTTTGTTTGAAGGCATGGTAAATAATTCTATAAATTTTAGTATTGGATTTTCAGAATACTTTGGTTCGAGAGATTCAAGTGGTTTAACTTTTTCTCAAAATAAAGTAAGTGGTAAAACACTTTTTGTGATTGATGGAGATTACGCATCACATGTAATGCTATGCAATAAGGACGGTCAAATAGGGGTTGTATCTTTAGATTCAGTTGGAGTAGAGACTATTAATCTAATAACTGTAGATAAAACAAGAATGTACCAAGAAATGAATTTTGACAATGCACCTATAGAAATATTAGAAAACTCGTTAACTTCGTCTAATGCGATTGAATTATCTGTAGACGCAGGAAGAATCGTTGCTGCTGCAGATTCAATTGGAGCATCTCAATATATGATTGATAAAGCAATTGAATATTCTAAAGAAAGAAAACAATTTAACA
>CABYCI010000024.1 GCA_902517425.1 uncultured SAR86 cluster bacterium
TTATCACCCTCCTCTGATTTAATCACATCTTCTTTTGATTCCTTAGGACCATGAGAGAGATAGGTAACAACATCAAGACGTCCTATTTTAAATTTATTTAGTAAAAATACTGAGTGAGATTCTTTCTCTGAAAATATAGCAACTAGAATATTAATTGGTTTTACGACACCCTTTCCTGAAGATTGAATATGAAATACCGCTCTTTGAAGAACTCTTTGGAAACCAAGGGTTGGCTGAACAGTTTTTTGTTGATCGTTTTTAGTTACAACTGTTTTTGTTAAGTGATCATTTAAATCATTTTTAATGGACTCAATATTTATTCCTTCAGATTTAAAAAACTCTTTTACATCAAAGTCATTTAGTATCATCAGTAGTAAATGTTCAACGGTAATATATTGAATATTCGCTTCATGAGCTTTATCAAATAAACTCGCAATTGATAGTTCTAATTCTTTACTAAACATTTAATCTGTTAATGGTTCTATTTCACTTAATAATGGGTGACCGTGATCTTTTGCCATAGTATTAACTTCATATGACATCATTTCAGCAATCTCTTTAGAAAATATACCACAAACTCCCATACCTTTTGTATGAACTTCCATCATTATTTCAGTAGATTTTTGATGATTGTGGCCAAATACTGATTGAAGGACAAAAACAACAAATTCCATCGGCGTATAATCATCATTTAATAGAACGACTTGATATGAAGGAGGTTCTTTAACTTCTGGATCCTTTTCAAGGACTACAGCGCCAAGATCGTTCGATGATGAATCATTATTATCTTTCGATAACTCTATCATTACATTCTTTTTATCATTTCATCTGCAAAACCTGAAGATGAGACTTGCTCAGCATCATTCATCATCCTTGCAAAATCATATGTAACTTTCTTAGCACTAATTGTTCTATCCATTGAATCTATTATTAAATCAGCAGCTTCTAACCAACCCATATGTCTCAACATCATCTCTGCAGATAAGATTAAACTACCCGGATTGACTTGATTCTTTCCAGCATATTTAGGAGCAGTTCCGTGTGTGGCTTCAAAAACTGCAAAGTCATCAGAAATATTAGCACCGGGCGCAATTCCAATACCTCCAACCATTGCTGCTAATGCATCTGAAATATAGTCACCATTAAGATTCATTGTTGCAATAACATCATAATCAGTTGGGCGTAATAAAATTTGTTGAAGAAATGCATCACAAATCACATCTTTAATGACTATCTTCTTTCCGTTATTTGGATTAATTATTTCTTGCCAAGGTCCTTCATCAATATCAACTCCCCCGTAAGTGTTTTTAGCAATCTCATAGCCCCAATCTCTAAATGCACCTTCAGTAAACTTCATAATATTACCCTTATGAACTAATGTTACAGAGGACCTATTATTATCAATTGCATAATCTATTGCTTTGGTAACGATTCTTTTTGTTCCAGCAGCTGAAATAGGCTTTACTCCAATTCCAACATTATCTTCAAATCGTATTTTTGTTACACCAAAATCTTTTTTAAGTACCTTGAGTAATTTATTAGATTGATCACTATTAGCTTCAAATTCAACTCCACAGTATATATCTTCTGAATTTTCTCTAAATATGACCATATCTACATCCTGCGGTCTTTTAACTGGTGATGGAACACCATCAAAATATCTAATTGGCCTGAGACAAATGTATAAATCCATCATCTGTCTTAGAGAAACATTTAATGATCTAATACCTCCACCGACAGGAGTGGTTAGTGGTCCTTTTATACTGACAACATATTCTTTGAGTGCTTCTATAGTTTCATCTGGAAGCCAAGTATCTTTATCATATTTTTTGGTGGCTTTCTCACCGCAATAAACTTCCATCCATTCGATCTTTTTCTTACCGCCATATGCAATTTTAACTGCTTTATTGACTACATTTATCATTGGAGGTGTTATATCAACACCTATTCCATCACCTTCTATAAAAGGAATAACAGGATTATCTGGAACAAGCAACCTTCCATCTTTGTAGGATATTTTTTCACCCTTTTTGGGTACTTTAATTTTTTTATATATCATTAGGTAATAAAGCCTCTAAAAATAGGTTTTTACACTAGAAATCGGTGATAATTATACTCCTAAAGTATTAATATTTGTATTTATTTGATTTGAAACACAAAACTAACAAAAAGGTCGTTGTAGGTATGTCTGGAGGAGTTGATTCTTCTGTTACAGCATATCTTTTAAAAGAACAAGGGTATAAGGTTACAGGCCTTTTTATGCAGAATTGGCAAAGTGAACCTGGTGAAAAGTGCACATCAGAAATTGATTTTAAAGATGCCTCAAATGTTTGTGATAAGTTAGAAATACCTTTACATAAAGCTAATTTTTCAGATGATTATTGGAATAATGTTTTTAGAGAATTCTTAAGTGAACATAAAGCCGGAAGAACTCCAAATCCAGATATTTTATGTAATAGAGAAATTAAATTTAAATCATTTTTAAATTATGCTCTAACTATCGGTGCTGATTATATTGCCACAGGCCACTACGCATCTTTAAAAAAGATTGATGACAAAACTTATTTATGCAGGGCTAAAGATATTTCAAAAGATCAAACCTATTTTTTACATGAGGTAAAAGAGTCAGAATTTAAGAAATGTATTTTTCCTTTAGAACATCTCCTTAAGTCTGATGTAAGAAAAATTGCAAATGATATTGGTCTATCTATTTCATCAAAGAAAGATTCTGTTGGTATATGTTTTGTTGGCGAAAAAAATATGAAAGATTTTTTGGGAAGGTTTATAAAATTAGTCAAAGGGCCAATATTAGATGAGCACGACAAAATTATTGGCGAACACAATGGATCAACTCTTTACACTATCGGCCAAAGGCAAGGTTTACAAATTGGAGGAATAAAAGATAAAGACGAGTTACCCTGGTATGTTTTTAAAAAAGATATTCTAAAAAATTATGTTTATGTATGCCAAGGTGTTAATAATAAACTTCTATTTAGTCAGGGGTTAGAATGTGATTCCATTTCTTGGATTAATGAAGATTATAATGATGATTGTATTGAATGTATGATTCAAATTAGACACCAACATAATCCAGTAAAGTGTCAGGTAAAGTTTTTAGATGATAAATACATTGTTGAATTTAATGAACCAATTAGAGGGGTCGCTCCTGGACAATCTGCGGTTTTTTATAAACAAAATATATGTATGGGAGGCGGCGTTATTTCTAAAGCTTTTTAAAATAAATAAATTTATAATAACTTCATCATGAAACACGAACATAATAATATTTCACCTTTAGATAATAGATATGCTGACAAGATAACAGATACGAGAGCATGTTTTTCTGAGCATGAGCTAGTAAAACAAAGATTTAATATAGAATTAGAATGGCTTATATATTTATGTGATAACTATCCAAATTTTTTTAAAAAGTTGAGTCAATCCTCAAGAAATAAAATATATAAATTCAAAGATCAATTTGCTGACAAAGATGTCCTCAAAATAAAAAAAATTGAAGCTACAACAAATCATGATGTTAAGGCTATAGAGTACTTTATAAAGGATTTTTTTAAAAAAGATAAAGTATTATCTCGATATATTCATCTGATACATTTTGGTTTAACTAGTGAGGATGTAAATTCACTTGCCTATTCAATAATGATAAAAAATGGTCTATCCATACATATTAATAAGCTTTCTGATCTCCTTAAAATACTAAAAACTTGTTCAGTTAAATGGAAAAATATTGCTTTTCTATCAAGAACTCATGGACAAGCAGCCTCACCGTCAACACTTGGAAAAGAATTAAAAGTGTATTCGAAGAGAATAGAAAGGGAAATTAACTTACTAAAATCAATAAAGCCATTAGCAAAGTTCAGTGGTGCCACAGGTAACTATCATACTTTTGTAATTGCTAATGATAAGATTGATTGGCCTAAAGTTAATAAGAAGTTTGTTAATTCGTTTGGAATTGAAAAGAACCTTTTTACAACTCAAATTGAACCACATGATTGGGTAGCAGAATTAACACAGACAATAACTAGATTAAATAATATTTGTACTGATTTTAGTCAAGATATGTGGATATATATTGCGAATGATATTTTTGCACTATGCATTATTAATAATGAAATAGGTTCATCAACTATGCCTCATAAAGTTAATCCAATAGATTTTGAAAATGCAGAAGGAAATTTTGGAATTGCTAATTCATTAAATGACTTTTTTACAAATAAACTTACAAAATCTAGACTTCAAAGAGACTTATCAGATAGTACTGTTTTAAGAAATATTGGCCTTACATTCGGTTATTCTCAGATTGCTTTATCATCGTTGATAAAAGGTCTTAATAAAGTTATACCTAATAGAGATAAAATATCTGAAGAGTTAAATAATAACTGGGAAGTTTTAACTGAAGCAGTTCAAACTATTATGCGATATGAAGGCATTGATGATGCATATGAGCAACTAAAGTCATTATCTAGAGGTAAAAAATTAAATAAGGAATCTTACATTAAGTTTATTAAAAATCTTGATATATCATCTGACGCCAAAAATAAGTTAATTAAATTAACGCCATCTAAATATATAGGTCTTGCAAATAAACTATAATTTTCAATATCTTGTAGTAAAACTACATAAAAAATACCTTTAAATCAGTACTAATACACACATTGACATATTAGATCAATTATTATTTACTTCACTACATTCAAGGGGAAAATTATGTCAAAACTTATAGATAAAATTAAATCATCTAACTCTATTGATGGTATGGAGTCACCAAATTGGAAATCAATTAATCCAGAATATGTGGCTAGAATGCGATTACAGAATGAATTTAAAACTGGAATAGATATTGCTAAATACACAGCTAATATTATGCGTAAAGACATGGAAGATTATGATGACGATACAAGTATGTACACTCAATCGCTTGGTTGTTGGCATGGTTTTATTGGTCAACAGAAATTAATATCTATAAAAAAACATTTTGGAACCAATAAAAAGAAGTACCTTTATCTTTCGGGCTGGATGATTGCAGCTTTAAGATCTGAATTTGGCCCCCTGCCAGATCAATCAATGCATGAGAAGACCTCTGTTGCAAGCTTAATTAATGAGTTATACACATTTTTAAAACAAGCAGATGCTCGTGAACTTGGCGGACTGTTTAGAGAATTAGATAAAGCATCTGATGACACAAAACCATCAATACAGAAAAAGATTGATAATTTTGAAACACACATAGTACCAATAATTGCAGATATCGACGCTGGATTTGGTAATGAAGAAGCGACTTATTTAATGGCCAAACAAATGATTGAAGCTGGAGCTTGTGCAATCCAAATTGAAAATCAAGTTTCAGATGAAAAACAATGTGGCCATCAAGATGGTAAAGTTACGGTTCCTCACGCAGAATTTTTGGCAAAAATTAATGCTGTAAGATATGCTTTTTTAGAGCTTGGAGTTGATAATGGCGTGATTGTTGCAAGAACTGACTCACTCGGTGCAGGACTAACTGCAAGACTTGCTATAACAAATGAAGAAGGAGATCTTGGAGATCAATACAATTCATTTCTAGATGTAGAAGAGTTAGATGATGAAAATATGAAGCATGGTGACGTAATGATTAATAGAAAAGGTAAAATTGTAAGACCAAAAAGACTACCATCTAACCTATATCAATTTAAAAAAGGTACAGGTGAAGAAAGATGTATTTTAGATTCAATTACAAGCCTTCAAAATGGTGCGGATTTAATATGGATTGAAACTGAAAAACCACATATTGGTCAAATCGCAGGAATGATGAAAGAAATTAGAAAAACTATTCCAAATGCCAAGCTTGTATACAACAATAGTCCGTCATTTAATTGGACCTTAAATTTTAGACAACAAATATTTGATCAAATGATTGAATCTGGTGAAGATGTTTCTAATTACGATAGAGATAAGCTTATGGACATAAAGTATGATGATACTGAATTGGCAATAAAAGCTGATGATAAAATTAGATCATTTCAGTCGGAGGCTTCGAAAGAAGCTGGTATTTTTCATCATCTTATTACATTACCAACATATCATACTGCTGCCCTATCAACTGATAATTTAGCAAAAGAATATTTTGGTACAGAAGGTATGCTTGGTTATGTTGCTAATGTACAGAGAAAAGAAATCCGTGAAGGTATTGCATGTGTAAAACATCAAAATATGTCTGGATCAGATATGGGTGATGACCATAAAGAATATTTTGCTGGTGATGCAGCTTTAAAAGCTGCTGGTGAAGATAATACTATGAACCAGTTCTAATTATTAGAACATGATTCAGGATCAGTGCGACCGCAAAATTGACATTCTGCGCCCTCTTCAAGATTAGCCATCCCACCACATGAACCCTTAATCGGTTGTGATCTTAATATAACCCCTAAAGATAGTCCTATAAAAGATATAGAAATGACTAAAAATCCTAAAAATAATTCACTCATATATTTTTATCATACCATTTATTAGAATAAAGAATTTCAACATTATCACTATTATTAACTATAAGCATTAATGCTATATCCTCTTTATTTGCCAAAGAAAGAGCTAATTCTGCGCCCATCGCGTTAAATGCTGTTGCATAGGCATCTGCATATGTTGCAGAAATATCACTAATAACAGAAACAGACAATATTTCATTTTCAATAGATTTTAGGGTTTTAGGATTAATGGTATGAGTTTGTTTATTTCCATTCTTATCAGAGATATAGTTTCTATATTCACCAGAGGAAGCAATTGCAATAAATTTAAGATTATTATCTATAACAATAGTTGCATCATCTAATATAGAAAAGGGATTTTGAATTCCTATTTTCCATGACTCATCATCGTTATTTCCACTAGCAATAATTTCACCGCCTATATCTATAAGATGATTAACTAAATTTTCTTTAACAAGATAGTGATGTATTTCCTGTACTGCATATCCTTTTGCTATCGAAGATAAATCAAACCAATTATCAGATAATTTTTCTAATGATTGGTTTTTCTCGTCAAGTTTAAATGAAGAATTCTTTTTATGTACTAATTCGTTTCCAAATGTTGGTGAAAAACCTAAATTACTAGAAATCTTGCCTAATAAAATATTATAGAAGCCTAATGACTTTTCTTCGACTTCTTTAGCTATAGATAAAATTTTAAATAAGTCATTTGATACAAAGTGAAAATTATTTTTACTTTGATTAATCTTGGAGATTTCTGATTCTTTTTTATAATTTGAAGCAACGTAATCAATTCTATTTATTATATTAATAATATTTTCTTTGTGATGATCACCTATATATTCAGATGACTTTATAGACCACGTAGTTCCATATGCATTACCATTGATTAGATAGATGGAACTTTGATTGTGGTTGTATGCAACTAAAATTAAAGCAATACCAGCTATTAATGCTACTAACTTTGATATTAATTGTCTGCTCACAATTAAATTAAATCACCCACCGAAATCGTCTAAAGCTATATTTTCAGGTTCCACTCCTAAATTGATAAGAAGATCAATACAAGCTTTATTCATCATAGGCGGACCACACATATAAAACTCACAATCCTCTGGAGCTTCATGACTTTTTAAATAATTCTCATATAAAACGTTATGAATAAATCCTGTTTCACCATCCCAATCATCTTCAGGTAATGGATCAGATAAGGCTACATGCCATTCAAAATTATCATATTTTTTGGCCAATTCATTGAATTCATCTACATAAAACATTTCTTTAAGACTTCTAGCTCCATACCAAAAAGTTATTTTACGATTCGTATTAATTCTCAAGAGCTGATCAAATATATGAGATCTCATAGGAGCCATGCCGGCACCACCGCCAACAAATACCATTTCTGAATCTGTTTCTTTAGCAAAGAACTCTCCAAATGGACCAAATACCTTAACTTTATCTCCAGGCTTTAAACCAAAAGTCCAAGATGACATTAATCCAGGCGGGACATCTTTACCTGGTGGAGGAGATGCAATTCTAATATTAAATTTAATAACACCCTTTTCTTCGGGATAATTAGCCATTGAGTATGCTCTTATGACAGGTTCACTTGTAATAGATTTATTTTCCCAAATTTTAAATCTATCCCAATCATCGTGATATTCATCATTTATATCAAATTCTTTATAATCCAACTCATATGCAGGTGCTTCTAATTGAACATAACCACCAGCTCTAAAATCAACATTTTCACCTTCTGGTAATTTCAAAATTAATTCTTTAATGAATGTAGCTACATTGTCATTAGAAATAACTTCACATTCCCACTCTTTTACTCCAAAAACATCTTCTGGTACATTTATCTTTAAATCATTTTTAACTGGAACCTGACATGACAATCTCCATCCTTCTTTTTGTTCAGATGAATTAAAATGTGATTCTTCTGCGGCTAAAATAGAACCACCACCATCAAGTACCTGACATTTGCATTGACTGCATGTTCCACCACCACCGCATGCAGAAGCTAAGAAAATATTATTATCAGCAAGGGTTTGAAGTAGCTTAGAGCCTGCAGGAACTACTATTGGGTTTGAAGCATCGCCATTAATTTCAATTGAAACATTTCCAGTTGAAACTAATTTCGATCTAGCTAATATTATCACTAAAACAAGAAGTAAAATAATACCGCTAAACGAAGTAACTCCTAATATTAAATCAATGCTCATACTAAAGTGAAATTCCTCCAAACGACATGAATCCAAAACTCATTAAACCAACTATTATAAATGTCATGCCTAATCCTTTTAGTCCTTCAGGTATATCTGAATATTTTAATTTTTCTCTAATACCAGCCAGGACAACAATCGCAAAAGCCCATCCAAATCCAGCACCAAAACCATAAACAATACTCTCTACAAAAAGAAGATCTTTTTCAACCATAAAAAGTGAGGCTCCTAATATTGCACAATTTACTGTTATTAAAGGAAGAAACTGTCCAAGTGCGTTATATAAAGCTGGAACATATTTATCAAGAAACATTTCTAATATTTGAACACTAGCGGCTATAACACCTATGTAACTTATCAGTTCAACAAACTCTAAGTTTGTTCCCTCGATACCAAGCCAAACAAGAGCATCTTCTCTTAATATATAGTTATAAATTAAATTATTTAAAGGTACTGTTATTAAACAAACAACAATAACTGCAATCCCTAGTCCAAAAGCTGCATCAATTTTCTTTGATATAGCTATAAATGTACACATTCCAAGAAATAATGATAATGCTATATTTTCAATAAACACAGTTGTTATAAAAATATTTAGATAATGTTCAAACATTTAGCTCTCTTTTTGTTAAATCAGGTGTTGTTGAATGATCTGACAATTCAAAATCATCAACCTCAATTTGGCTTGGCTTTATAGATCTAATTAACCAAATAAATAATCCAATAATTATAAATGAGCTAGGTGGTAATAACAGTAAATTGTTACCCATATACCATCCTCCATTAGATACTAAAGGTAATATTTCATATCCAAATAATGTCCCAGCACCAAAAAGCTCTCTAATAGTTGCTACACCAATTAAGATTAAGCTATAGCCAATA
>CABYCI010000025.1 GCA_902517425.1 uncultured SAR86 cluster bacterium
TGACCCCTTAACTCTGTATAAATTAATCACTCAATACAGGTACTATCATGTCAACATGTGGAGGATTAAGTGATTTTTTTATCTCAGTATCCACCTCTTTAGTTGCCCAAAATATTTCTGCAAATCTATTAACCATTTCAATTAAGTCTCGGCCATTCTGTTGCTCAATATCTTGTTTGCATTTTGAAGCTGTCATCATTATTGAATGTGATAAATCATGAATTTCTGGGTATTTTTCCATGTGAGGCTGTTTAAAATAATCGCCCCATATAGTTCTTATAGCATCCTTTACTTCGATCGCATGTTCCTCTTTCTGTTGAACCAACCTAGACAGGTGTGCTAAATCTTTTTTTGAATCTATTTTATCTGGCATCTCAGCAATAAGATCTAAAAACCTTGCGACACTTAACGCAGCATATTGTGCAACTGCTGGATCATAAACCGCACATGGAATATCACAATGTGCTTTAACTTCTTTTATTTTCATATTAGATATATCTCCTTAATAAAATTCCTAAAATACTTAATGTGACAATACCTGCTACTGCATAAATAAAATACTCTATAAAATGAAAATGAAGAATATAGTTATTAGAATGTGCAAATATGCTCACAGAAAATAATGGTAATAGATAAATAACTCTCATCTTTTTAACTCCAAAAAATTTAAATATAACTTAACCTATATTAAATTAATAAAACAAAAATGGGGCAAAAAAGCCCCATTTTTTTCGAAATAATTGTAATTACATCATACCGCCCATACCGCCCATTCCGCCCATATCAGGCATTGGTGGCATTGGTGCTTCTTCCTTTGGCACATCTGTTACCATTGCTTCAGTTGTGATCATCATACCTGCAACTGAGCCTGCAGCTTGTAAAGCAGTTCTCGTAACTTTTGCAGGATCAAGTATTCCCATTTCTATCATGTCACCATAGTCACCAGTAGCAGCATTAAATCCAAACGAGTCTTTGCCATCAATAACCTTATTAACAATTACTGAGGGCTCCTCGCCTGCATTTGATACTATCTGTCTTAATGGTGCTTCAAACGCTTTCCTGGCAATATTAATGCCCACATTTTGATCATCATTGTCACCTTTTAATTTTTCGACAGATTCTAAACATCTTATTAATGCTGATCCACCACCAGGAACAACACCTTCTTCAACTGCTGCTCTTGTAGAATGAAGCGCATCTTCAACTCTAGCTTTTTTTTCTTTCATCTCAACTTCAGATCCAGCACCTACTTTAATAACTGCAACACCCCCAGCCAACTTAGCGACTCTTTCTTGTAATTTTTCTTTATCGTAATCAGATGAAGTTTCTTCAACTTGAGCTCTAATTTGATTTACTCTAGTTGCAATAGCATTTTCATCGCCAGCACCATCAATGATGGTTGCATTGTCTTTATTCAAAACAACTCTTTTTGATGTGCCCAAGTCTTCAACAGTTGCTCCTTCTAATGAAAGACCGACTTCTTCAGAAATTACGGTACCACCAGTTAATATAGCAATATCTTCTAGCATAGCCTTTCGTCTATCTCCAAATCCTGGAGCTTTGCATGCTGCTGCCTTCACGATACCTCTTAGGTTATTAACGACCAAAGTCGCAAGTGCTTCACCTTCAATGTCTTCTGCAATAATTAGAAGTGGCTTTCCTGCTTTTGCTACTGATTCTAGAAGAGGTAATAAGTCTCTGATATTTGATATTTTTTTGTCAACGAGAAGTATGTATGGAGAATCTAATTCAACAGTCATATTATCTTGATTTGTTATGAAATAAGGAGACAAGTATCCTCTATCAAATTGCATACCTTCTACTACATCCAATTCATTTTCAATTCCGCTGCCTTCTTCGACAGTTATAACTCCTTCTTTACCCACTTTCTCCATTGCTTCAGCAATGATTTCTCCAACAGCCGTGTCTCCGTTAGCAGAAATTGTACCAACTTGAGCTATAGCCTTGTCATCTGTGCAAGGAACACTAAGGCTTTTAACATATTCAACAGCACTTACTACTGCTTTATCGATACCTCTTTTGAGATCCATAGGATTCATACCAGCAGCTACAGCTTTGTTACCTTCGTTAACAATTGATTGTGCTAGAACTGTTGCAGTTGTAGTTCCATCTCCTGCTTCGTCAGAAGTTTGAGAAGCAACTTGTTTGAGCATCTGAGCACCCATATTTTCAAATTTATTTTCGAGTTCAATTTCTTTAGCAACAGAAACTCCGTCTTTAGTAACAGTTGGTGCACCAAATGATTTATCCAAAACAACATTTCTACCTTTTGGTCCAAGTGTTACTTTTACTGCGTTTGCAAGAGTATTAACTCCATCAAGCATTTGAGATCGTGCATTATCTCCAAATTTTACATCTTTAGCTGACATATCTTTTTCTCCCTAATTTAAATTTATTACTCAACGACGCCAAAGATATCTTTTTCACAAAGAATCAAATAATCTTCACCGTTTAATTTAATTTCGTTTCCACCATATTGGCCAAAAATTACGGTATCGCCAACAGATACATTCATAGATGCTGCGCTGCCTGAATCATTTGTTTTACCAGGCCCAACAGCTACAACTTCACCCTGTGAAGGTTTTTCTTTTGCTGATCCAGAAAGAATTATTCCCCCTGTGGATGTTTCTTCCTCTTCAGTTCTTTTAACAAGAACGTTGTCGTGTAATGGTCTTAACTTCATTTATCTCTCCATATAAATAACTAAAATTTTTGATACTGATTAACTATGGGCTAAAAAATATAAATCAATAGCTTTTGTTATTTTTTAATTCAAAAATTAGAAGCGCAATTGTAACCCCAATAAGGTTTGCAAGTAAGTCTAAATATTCAAAAAATCGATATGGGTGAAAAAAATGAATAAACTCAATAAACAGACCAAATATGAAGATTATTAAAACAACTAAATAGTTATGCAAGATAAATCTACATAACAGAGCTAAGTATGCCAAATAAAAGTATATTAAAAAATGAACAAGTTTGTCAGATAGAAGTGAAAGCTCTTTAAACCTTGGAATTTCATCAGCACTAACAATACTAAGAATAAATACAATTAAAAGTGAGAAATACAATATTGTTTTAGCTGCTGATATTTTTTGCATTAAAAAAACTTTTATTATAGAAAATTAATAAAATTGCTGGCAAAGCTAAGAAAGAGGTAAAAATATAAAAACTCATCCATCCATATGAGAATCCATATAAGCTTTGGAAATTTTCTACAAATATGCCAGAAAAACCACCAAATATTTTTCCTAAAAATGCCATTAAAGAAGTTAACAAAGCATACTGAAATCCTGTATATTTGGATGATACAAGGCTAGTTAAAAAAGTAATATTAACAGTACCGACGATTCCAGCTGCAAGGCTATCAGATGCAACTATTAATCCTAATAATGTAAGATTTTTATCATTTATTGCAGCATAAGAAAAAAATAGATTCGTAAACATGACCAAGAAAGCTCCTATAAGAAGAGATTTATATAAACCAATTTTTTTTATAAGAACGCCTCCTGCAAATACCCCTATTATAGTCCCAACTAATGCAACCACTTTCACTATATAGCCAATTTCTGATAGCGAATAACCCATATCAATATAAAAGGGGTTTGCCATTGGGCCCATCACAATATCAGTTAATCTATAAGTAGAGATTATTAGCAAAAGCATCGAAGCTATTTTTATGCCAAATCGATTAAAAAAGTCATTAATGGGTTCTATCAAAGAGTTTTGATAATTTAATTTAACAAGATTATTATTTGGCTCTTCTGAGGATATATATATAGATAAAAATATATTTATGCTCATAAGTATTGCCATTAATTGATATGCAAATGCCCAAGAAAAATTTTCTGCAAAAATTAAGGCAAAAGAAGAGCCAACTAAAATAGCTATTCTATAACCAAATTGATAACCAGCGGCAAGGTTCCCTTGATCCTCTAATTTTGCACTCTCTATTCTATACGCATCGATTGCAATATCTTGAATTGAACCAGCTAAGGCAATATTAAAAGCAAATAATGCAAAAATAATTAGATCTGTTAAGGGGTTGATAAAAGAAATTACTATTAAAGAAATAATGATTTGAATTTGCATGGTGATAATCCAACTTCTTCTATGTCCAAATTTTTTAAATAATTTTGTTGGAGATCTATCTACAAGTGGAGCCCATAAAAACTTTAAAGAGTAAGTAAGCATTATCCAACTAAAAAATCCAATCAAACTTAAATCAATACCAACATCTCTAAGCCATGCGGTTAAAGTAATAAAAATAAGAACATATGGCAATCCAGATGCAAAACCATAACCTGTGAATGAAATTGTTTTGATTGTATTTTGTCTAATCATATTGCCTCTAAAAACCTAATCCAATCAAATTTATCTCCAGGATCAGTTTTTCTTTGAGGAGAAACATCTGAGTGACCAATAATAGAATCTTTGTTAATTAGTGGATAGTTTTTAATAATACTTTGTGTAACTTTAATAAGTTCATCGTATTGTCTGTCTGTATAAATGTCATCATCCATTCCTTCCAATTCAATGCCAATTGAATAATTATTACAATCAGTAACTCCTTTATAGGATGACTCACCAGCATGCCATGCCCTTTTATTAAAGGGCACGAACTGAATTAAATCTCCATTTCTTTTTATATATAAATGGGATGAAACTTTAAGATCTTTTATTTCTTCAAAATATTTGTGATCAGAGATTGCTAATTTATTTAAAAAAAATTCCTCTACATAATTCTGTCCATATAACTTTGGAGGCAGGCATATAGAATGAATAATAATCAGTCTTATTTCATCTGATTTTGGTCTTTCGTTAAAATTCGGTGATTCTAAAAAATTAACTTTATTAAACAGATGGTGTTCTATATCCATCTATCTTAGTTCTGGAGGCATCTTAAAATATATATTTTCATTATCTTGTCCATGCTCTTTGATATTAGCATCTAGATGTTGTTTCAATAAATTTGCAATTTCAATTACTTTAGATTCTGGAGCAGATGCTCCAGCTGTTATAGAAATATTTGAATATTTTTTTAACTCGTTAAAATCTAAATCTAAGAATTCATCTATAAGAATTGACTTGCAGCCACACTTTTCAGCTAATTCTTTAAGTCTGTTTGAGTTAGAGCTATTTTTTGATCCAACAACAATTATATAGTCTGATTCTAGTGCTAGCTGCTTTACAGCGTCTTGTCTATTTTGAGTTGCATAACAAATATCATCTTTTTTTGGTATTACAATATTTGGGAATCTTTTTCTCAAAATATTAATTATAGATTTAGTCTCATCAACGCTAAGTGTTGTTTGAGTAACTACTGCTAAATGGTCGATGTTACTAATTATTATTTGTTCAGCTTCTACCTCATCTTGAACTAGATATATAGAGCTATTGTCAGAATTTATATGCCTTCCCATGGTCCCCTCTACTTCTGGATGACCTTCATGACCAATCAAAATAATGTCTCTAGATGCTTTGGCATGTTTTCTTACTTCCATGTGAACTTTGGTTACTAGTGGGCAAGTAGCATCAAAGTAATTTAAATTTCTTAATTTTGTCTGCTCTTCAACTTCGCTTGAAACACCATGAGCGCTAAAAATTACTAATGAGTCATCTGGTATTTCATTAATTTCTTCAACAAAAATAGCACCTCTTTCTTTAAGATCATTGACCACAACTTTATTGTGAACAACTTCATGTTTCACATA
The DNA here is from genome assembly GCA_902517425.1 of uncultured SAR86 cluster bacterium. Classification (GTDB taxonomy): domain Bacteria; phylum Pseudomonadota; class Gammaproteobacteria; order Magnimaribacterales; family D2472; genus SAR86A. Next base: position 5,736 of record CABYCI010000025.1, read on the forward strand.
TACTGGCGCACCATAAATATCTAGTGCTTTATTTACAATATCAATTGCCCTGTCCACACCTGCACAAAAACCTCTTGGATTAGCTAATTTAATTTGTTTATTCATTCTTTGGTTTATAAATAATTTCAAAGTATATAATTAAAATTGCACCTACTGTTATAAATAAATCTGCAAAATTAAAGACAAAAAAAGAAAATTCCAGTATTTCAAGGTGTAAAAAATCAGTTACTTGTCCATCATTAAATCTATCAAGAATATTTCCAAGAGCGCCCCCTGCTATAAATGACAACGCACTCTTTTTCTTAAAGTTTTCCTCATTATAAATTAACCATACAAGATAAATACTTATTGAAATGGTTAATATCAGTAAAAGATAAGATACATATATACTCTTCCCATCAAGCATTCCAAAGGCGATTCCTGAGTTATAAATAAGTAAAAAATCAATAAATGGAAAAAATGTTTCTTTTAACTGGCCGTATGAGAGATTTAGAAGAGCAAGACTTTTGGAGTAATAATCAACAAATACAAGCAACGAAATAAATATAGTAAAGTTTATTTTAGACAAAACTTCTTTGCTCACCTTCTTCATTGATATTTATAATACATCTTTGACAAATTTCTCTATAAAGATCATTTTTTCCTACCGAACTATCCCTATGCCAGCATCTTGTGCATTTGTCATGTTCAGAATTAATAACAGTTATCTTAAGCGACGATCCTTTAGTTATCTTTGCATCTGAAGATATGAAAAGAAAATGAAGTTCAGTTCCTAATTTTTCTAAAATTGTGAAATCGCTATCACTTGCTTCAATATTTACAACTGCATCAAGTGATCCTTTTAATTTGTTTTCATTTCTAAGCTCTTCTATGGATTGATTAACAGAATCTTTTATTTCAAATAGTCTTTTCCATTCTTCATTACTAATTTTTAGTTTGCCTTTATTGTGATTGTTAAAATAGTTTGATAAGAATACCGATTCCTCTTGATTATTTAGATTTGGGCTTGATTGCCAAATTTCTTCAGCAGTGTAAGAAAGAATTGGTGCAATTAATCTTATTAAGATATTTAGGAGCGTATCTAGGCTGGTTTGACAAGATCTTCTTGCCAATGAATCAGTTTTACTTGTATACAATCTGTCCTTAACTATATCTAGATAGATACCGCCAAGTTCATTTACACAAAAATTATGAATTGCTTGAACAGCTTTATGATATGAATAGTTGTTATATAGATTTAATACTTGTTCTTGAAGTTTATATCCCTCATTTACTATCCATTTATCAAGCTCAACCTGGTCTTCAAAATTAATTTTATTTTTATTTGAAAAATCATTAGTATTACCAAGAATAAATCTAAAGGTATTTCTTATTCTTCTGTATTGGTCAGACGTTTGCTTGAGTATTTCATCAGAGGCAACCATCTCACTTCTGAAATCAGTGGAAGCAACCCATAGCCTCAGAATGTCAGCACCTAAATTATCCCAAACCTTCTGAGGAGAGACAACATTTCCAAGTGATTTTGATTGTTTTCTGCCTTGTTCATCTACAACAAATCCATGTGTAAGAACTGTTTTATATGGTGCAGCGTCATTCATAGCTATGCTTGTTAACAGTGATGATTGAAACCATCCCCTATGTTGATCCGAGCCTTCTAAATAAAGATCAGCAACAACATTATTGCCAAATCTTTTTGCGGTAACTGCATGATGAGTTACTCCAGAATCAAACCAAACATCAAGTGAATCAGAAGTTTTAATATATTCTTCATGATCATCTATATAATCTTTCAAATTCAACTTATCCCAAGCTGAAATTCCATCTTTCTCAATAATTTGTGCAAATTTTTCAAATAAGTCTTTTTGATCTGGATGTATTTCTCCAGTATCCTTGTGAACAACTAAAGTTATAGGAACACCCCAGTTTCTTTGTCTAGAAATACACCAATCTGGTCTATCAGTAAGCATAGATTCTATTCTCTGAAGACCCCATGAGGGTTCCCAGTTAATGTTTTTAATATGCTTTAAGGCATCTTTGTTAAGATTATTTTTATTCATTGATATAAACCACTGTGGAGTAGATGTAAAAATTAGAGGGGTCTTACGTCTCCAACAATGAGGATAAGAATGATGATAATCTTCTATATTGATAAGTGCATTGTGCTCTTGTAATTTTTCAACAATAAGGGGATCTGCTTTCATAGCAGGAAGTCCTGCAATAAAATCCAATTCATCTTTGAAGAAAGCCTTGTTATTTAGAGAGTGAATTGTATCAATATTATTTTTCTTACATATTAAATAATCGTCCATTCCATGTGCTGGTGCAGTATGAACACAGCCTGTTCCTGTTTCAGTTGTAACATGATCTGCATGAAGAAGGATTGATTTTCTATCTAAAAAAGGATGAATAAGATTAATATCACTTAATTTGTTACCTTGTATTGTCGATACGACATCTAATTTTTGTTTCCATCTTTTGGAACATTGGTCAATCATATCAAATGCAATTACATAAAATTTATTATTCATTTTAATGACTGAGTATTTGTATTCAGGATTGATACATACAGCTACATTCGAGGGTATTGTCCATGGTGTTGTAGTCCATATAACAAATGATATTTCTTCTGAATTTTCAGTATTGAACAAATCTTTTACCCTTTCTAAAGATGAATTATCAACCTTGAATGCAACATCAATTGCTTTTGACGTTTTATCGATATATTCAACTTCTGCCTCTGCTAAGGATGATCCGCTTTCTTGGCACCAATGAACAGGCTTTTCACCTTTTTCCAGGTGACCTTCTCTAAAAATAATACCTAAAGACCTGACAATATCTGCTTCAAATTTTGAATCTAAAGATTTATATGAATTTTCCCAATCACCAAATACACCCAGTCTTTTAAAATCATCTAATTGTTTATTTATTTGAGTTTCAGCATATTCTTTACAAGCCTTTTGAAAACTTTCTTTATTTTTAACAAGTTCACTGTTTTTTCCATGTTTCTTTTCAACATTAAGTTCGATTGGTAGACCATGACAGTCCCACCCTGGTATAAATGGAGAATCTAGGCCTTGTAATGTTTTTGATTTGGTAGTGATATCTTTTAAGATTTTGTTAACAGAATGACCAAGATGAATATCGCCATTGGCATAAGGCGGTCCATCATGAAGTAAGAAAAACTCCTTGCCTTCATATTTTTGTCTTATTTTTTTGTAAAGATTTGTTTTTTCCCAAAAATCAAGAATATCTGGCTCTTTCCTGGGCAAA
>CABYCI010000026.1 GCA_902517425.1 uncultured SAR86 cluster bacterium
CAACAAGCAGAATAGAATTGATAGAAGCTATAGCAGATAAATGAGCTTGTCTTCCGGTGATTGGCTTAATCATTGGTAAAATCTCTTCAGTAGACCTATTGTTAAGTGGTATTACTGCTGTTTCAAAATCACCCATGGAAGAATCAATCGTTTGATCTCTTGTAGCTTCATTTTCAGGTATTACTCTTAAAAATCCATCCTCTGAAATTGTACTGAATCCATTTACTTGAATGGTTCTTAAATATACGTTCCAAACTTGGTCTCTATTAAGATTTGCATTTGAATATATAGTAATTTTTCCTTTAACTCTTGGATCTAGAATAATGGTTTTTTTAGAAAATTGAGCTATGTCCTGAGTTACTTTTTTTATATCAACATCTTCATAATTTAATATAAATGTATCTTGTGCACTTATGTTATTGACGGAAATTAGAAGAAATATAATAAGAATTTTTTTAATTGATATGTACATATATTATTTGCCTACAAGATTCTTAATTTTATATAACTTTTCGTCGTTGCGAAATATAACTTCATCTTTATTAACTTCAATCAATTCAAATTTTCCAACTAATTTTTCGCCTTCAGCAACAACATATTCTTTATTACCTTTTTTTAATATTACTGATGATTCAGATGAGCCAGATCTATAACCTATCAATTCAAAGTCAAAAGCTATAGCGCCGATTGATTGATCTTCAACCTTTAAAGCAGAATCAATCGGTGTGTTAAAAGCAAAATCTTTTATTCCAGACGTTTCTACAGATTTAATTAGGGGTTTATTAAAAAGATTAAGTATTAAAATACATGATAATAATAATGCAGGGGCAGTAAATATGAAGATAATAATCTTCTTGAGTCTAATAAAGTTCATAATTAAAAACGAGCTATTATTCTAGCTTAGTTTTTAATATGAATCATTATTAGTTAAGTCCTGAAACTCTAATAACTTTAGTTAGTCTTCCAGATTTCATTAGTGAATGAAATTTATTCCAAATAGATCTAGCCATTCTTAGCTCCTGCTTGACAAGTATGTTACATAATTGTGACAAACTTGTGACATATTCTATTCATTTAATTGGTAATTGTAAAGATTATTTATTAAGTCTTTGGGACTGTGAACCAGAAAATTGATCCCTTTTCAGGTACTGAATCAATTCCAACTTCACCACTTAAGCTATTCACAAGATGTTTAACAATTGCGAGACCTAAGCCGCTGCCTTGATTATCCGTAGCTCTTGCCGATGCAGTCCTATAAAATCTACTAAAGATAAAGTCTTGATCTTCATCTGAAATACCAGAACCGCTATCTTCTATCATTACTTTGATAAAAGAATCAGAATCATTTTTTGTAATCACTAGAATGTCAGAACCTTTTTCTGAATATTTGATAGCATTATCTATTAAATTATTCATAATTCTTTCGATTGCTTGAGGGTCTGCATAAATATCGCCTTTATGGTTTGATTGAAATTTTATGTTTATATCTTTCTTCTTAGCTAGGCTTGATATAGAGCTAATAAAATTATTAATAAATTCATTTAAATCTATTTTTTTAAAGTTTAATTTAAGCTCGCCATATTCTATTCTTGTAAGGTCTAAAAGTGATGAGACCATATCAGATAGTCTTTCTGAGTTGTGTAATATTGCTTTTGCAAAAACTTTAGCTTGTTTCTTGTCTTCTAATGCGCCATCAATCAATGTTTCCGAATTTGCTCTTATAACACTGACAGGGGTTCTTAATTCATGTGAGAGATTTGAAATAAAATCTCTCCTCATTGAATCAAGGCTTCTTAACTGAGTTATATCATGCACAACCATAATAAATTCATTAGTACTTTTTGATTTGTTTATTGTGGCTAAAACCCATCTGGTTGACTTATCATTTAGTTCAATTTCAAACTCAACATCAGCACGTTTTTTCTTTTTTGATCTTCTAAATAGATTGTCTAAGGGTTTTATATTTAATTCTTCAATTTTCTTACCATTTACTTCATCAAGGTTAAGTATTTGTGAAAATTGGTCATTCTCATATTTAATTTCTCCATCTTTATTCGCGACAATAACCCCCTCTCCTAAATCATCAAGAACAGATCCAAATTGATCTCTTTGTGTTGCAATAAGATTTATCTTATCTTTAAGATTTTCAGAAATTTCGAAGATACTTTTTGCCACACCACCAATTTCAGTATCATTAATCTGAAGAGCCTTTATATATTTCTTTTTAGTTTTTCCTTCAGCAATCTTAGAAGTTGCTTTTTCAAGATCGGTTATGCTTTTAAAAGTAAAGTTTGCAAAATAGGTAGATGCAGCTGTGGCAATAATAAATAAAAAAAGTGAAGCTATTAATAATGAAATATTTGAATCTGATGCAAAGATGTTTGCAATAAGAACACCCAGACCCATTGATATAAATATTATTATGAATATTCGAAATCTAATACCCATAATCTAATCAGGAATTCTTGAGAATTTGTAGCCTACGCCTCTAATAGTTTGAACATATTTACCCATAGATCCAAGTTTATTCCTTAATCTCTTTATATGAGTATCAACTGTTCTAGTAGTAACTTCAGCGCTGTATCCCCATACTTCAGTAAGTAGTTGATCTCTTGATTGGACCCTACCTCTTGTTTCAACAAGCTGATTTAACAATTTAAATTCTAAAGCGGTTAATTCAATTTGCATTTCATCGACATAAACCTCATGGGATTCAATATCTATTTTTAAATCTCCAAATTGTCTTTCAACTTCAACAATATCTTTTTTTACTTCACCCCTTTTTAAAACAGCTTTTATTCTTAAAATTAACTCTCTTACACTAAAAGGTTTTGTCACATAATCATCTGCACCTAGTTCAAATCCAACAACCTTATCAACTTCATCGTCTTTTGCAGTTAATATTATTACTGGAATAGATTCCGTTTTAGAATTTGTTTTTAATTTTCTACAAAAATCTAAACCTGATCCATCAGGCAACATGAGATCTAAAAGAACCAATGATATTGATTGCGACTGTATAATTTTTTCAGCATCATGAAGTGATCCTGCCGTTAAGACTGTGTGTCCCTCTCGTGAGATATTATATTCGAGCGTTTTTCTGATATCAGGCTCGTCTTCAATAACTAATATATTCAATACAATACTTTAATAAATAATGAGGATACATTTTTACTCTTTTTTGATGATTTTGAAAGCTAAAAAAAAGAAAAATTTATTTTTTAGAAATAAACATCTCTCTAAGAGCTGGCTTATCAAACTTTCCAGATGCAACTAATGGGAGGTTTATTGGTGAAAATTCAATAATGACAGGTATTTTAAAAGCAGCTAGTTTGGTTGATAAAAAATTATGTAGTTCATCTTTGTTTAAATTAGAATCTTTTTTTAAATAAATTGCTGTGCATAATTTTTCACCTAGCCTTTCATCTGGAATACCAAATACACATGCCTCAAGAACATCAGGATGTTCATATATTGCATTTTCTACTTCTGGACATGCTATGTTTTCTCCACCTCTTATCACCATGTCTTTGATTCTATCTACAATAAACAGAAATGGGCCTTCAAATTTACCCATGTCACCAGACCTAAACCATCCCTCTTTGTTCATACAATAGTTTGTTGCTTCATCATTTTTCCAATAGCCCAGCATATTAGACTGCGATCTAATTACTATTTCACCTATGGTGCCTTCTGCTAATTCCTTCCAGTCATTATCAACAATTTTTATTTCTGTAAGAGGCGGGATTACTCTTCCTGCAGTAGAAGGGTTATTGATATATTCATCACCACTTGCCAAGGTACCCAATGCATTGGTTTCTGTTAAACCATATCCAATGCCTGGTCTGCCTTGAAAATTCTCATCTAATAATTTGACATGTTCAGCTGGTCTTGGACCTCCTCCTCCGCCAAGGGTCTTTAATGATGATAAGTCATATTTATCTTTATCGGGATGGTTTAATAATTCCCATGTTTGAGTAGGCACTCCTGTAATATCTGATATTTTTTCATCATGGATAAGCTTTATAGCTTCACCAGCATCCCATTTTTTCATCATCACAACCTTTCTGCCTACTAATATAGACATTAAAAATGCAACATGGCTTCCAGTAGCATGGAATAGTGGAACACATAAAAGAATGCACGACTCAGAGCTTGCCAATGGAGTCGAATCTTTACCCATTCTAGCTTCTCTCTCACTTAAAATTGTTGAAATACATGCCCAACTAAACATTGATGAAATAACACCCCTTTGAGAAGATAAAACTCCTTTTGGCTTCCCAGTAGAGCCTGATGTGTAATAAATGGTTGCATGATCGTCACGAGTAACTTCAATATCAGGCCACTCACTTGAATGATCTTTTATAAAATCAGTAAAAGATAAGAAATTATCATCTGGTGTGTAGCTGGTAATAATTTTTTTTACATCAAGGTTCTGAAGTCCCTGCAGTCTCTTTTGATCACCAAATAATAATTTAGCTTCGCAATGCTCAAGCGCATATATAACTTCATCAGGAACCCACCATGAGTTTAATGGAACACAAACAGCTCCCATCCCAACAATGCCCATATATGCAAAAATAAATTCTGGATTATTTTGCATGCATATAGCAACTCGATCTCCCTTTGATATTCCTGCTGCTTGCAAAGCATTTCCGACCTGAGCTGCTTTAGCTATGACATCTTTAAACAGAAAACGTTCTGATTCATATACTAAAAATTCTTTTTCACCATGAAGTAACCCAAAATCAAAATACCCTCTTAGATTATCTGGAAAAGAGGCATACTCTTTATGGGTGATGCCATTAGAATCTTTATAATCTCTTGTTTCAAATAATTGGCCAGGTGAAGTTAATTCACCAATTATTTGCTCAAATAATAATTCTGGATCCTGCATATGTTTTAAAAGATGTTTTTCCTTTTATAATAATTATTATAACGATACTATAATTATTAGGTATAGCTTATTAAAGCTATAAAGTTATAAGGAGAAAAAAATGAATTTAGATTTTGCTTCTGTATGGGAAATGATCTCAGATATTATCCCAGAAAATGATGCTTTAATAAGTGGTGATGAAGTCATTTCGTGGAAGGACTATGATTTACAATCTAGCAAGATTGCAACTGCATTAATTAACTCTGGATTATCAGCTAATTCAAAAGCTGGTCTTTATCTTAATAATTCAAATGAATATCTAATTGGACAAAATGCTATTTTTAAAATTGGTGGCGTTCCTATAAATGTTAACTATCGATACGTTGCTGAAGAATTAATATATCTTTTAGATAATTCAGATTCGGAGGCTGTCTTTTATCATGCGTGTTACAGCTCAAGAATAAAAGAAATAGCAGATTCATTGCCAAATATTAAGGCCTGGATCGAAGTGGCTGATGGAACAGAGTCGCATTTTGATGATGCAATCAAATATGAAGAATTATTAGAGACCTGTGAACCAATGGAAAGAATCTATAGAGATCCAGATACAGTTTATATGCTCTACACAGGTGGGACGACTGGTATGCCAAAAGGTGTAATGTACAAACAAGGTGAATTTCTTGTTTTTCTTTTTAGAACATTAAAAGCAATGGGCTATGACGTGCCAGAGGATATTAATAATTTAGAAGAGCAAATTCATAATTTTAAAAAGGATAATACTTTTATAAAGAGTCTTGTTGGTTGCCCTTTAATGCATGGAACTGGTATGTGGTTAGGTGCTTTTTTACCTTTGCTGCTTGGAGGCACTTCAATTACATCAAAAAATCTTGGTTTCGATGCAGATCAGTTGTGGACCCAGGTTGAGAATACAAATACTTCAAATATTGTAATTGTAGGTGATGCTTTTGCTAAACCTATGGTAGATGCTCTTGATAGAGCCGAAGAACTTGGGAAACCATATGATTTGAGTTCCGTAAAAGTAATAATATCAAGTGGAGTTATGTGGAGTGAAGAAGTTAAAAATGGTCTATTAAAGCATCATGATATGCAACTTATGGATACGATGGGTTCTACAGAAGGAGGAATGGGTAGTTCAGTTTCAACACGAGACAACCCGCCAAAAACAGCTAAGTTTTCATTAAATCCAGGTGTTGTGGTTATCGCTGATGATGGCGAAATTCTTGAACCAGGTTCAAAAAAAGTTGGTCTAATTGGAACAAGTGGGCTTGTTCCTGTTGGGTATTATAAAGATGAGAAAAAATCTGCTGAAACATTTAAAGAGATAAATGGTGTTCGATATAGTTTTCCAGGTGACTATGCAAAATTAGAGGAAGATGGAACTATTACTCTTCTTGGTAGAGGAAGTAATTGTATAAATTCTGCAGGAGAAAAAATTTATCCTGAAGAGGTTGAGGAAGCAATAAAAAGAAATGCTGAGGTTTTTGATTGCCTTGTGGTAGGTGTAGAGGATAAAAAATTTGGACAAAAGGTTGTTGCCGTAGTGTCAATTGAAGAAGATAAGGAAATAAACGAAGCAGATTTAGTAGAATCAACTAGAAAATTTATTGCAGGCTATAAACTTCCAAAGAAGGTAATATTTGTTGAGGAAGTCCAAAGAGCTCCTAATGGAAAAGCAAATTACAAATGGGCAAAAAATGTCGCAGTTGAAAGTTATAAGTAATAAAAAAACTTTATATACCTTCTGCCTTCTTTTTGCATCTTTAAGCTTATTCTCATCTGAACCTATTGCCTATCTAGACACTCTTGGGTATGAGGCTGCACAAAAAGAAATATCATATGGCAAAAATGGGATGGTAACTACCCAACATTTTCTAGCAACATCAGTAGGTGAAAAGATCCTCAATAAAGGGGGTAATGCATACGATGCTTCCGTTGCTGTTGCCTTTACATTAGCTGTTGTATTGCCAAGAGCTGGAAATATTGGGGGTGGAGGCTTCATGGTAATGTATGACAAAGAAACAGCTGAAGCATACTCAATAGATTACAGAGAAAAAGCTCCAGAAAAATCTACAAAAGATATGTATCTTAATGATGATGGCTCATTCAATAACACCATGTTGTCTACATTTGGCTATCTTTCAAGTGGAGTGCCTGGAACTGTTGCAGGGTTATGGGAGGTTCATCAAAAATTTGGATCACTTCCATGGGAAGATCTTATTGAAGATGCAATTTTTTATGCAGAGAATGGTTTTGATATAACGCCATACATGGCAGACATTTTATACAGATATAATGAAAAAATGTCTTTCTTTGCTGAGACAAAGAAAATATTTCAAATAAGTTACCCTAATTTTAAAAATAAAAAATTAATACAAAAGGACTTAGCGAAAACTTTAAAAATAATTGCTGCCCAAGGTAGGGATGGTTTTTATAAGGGTGAGATCGCACAAAAAATTTCTGATGAGATGAAATCGAATGGTGGATTAATCTCATATGAGGATTTAGAGAACTACAATCCAGTATGGAGAGAGCCACTTACTTCTTCATACAGAAAAAATAAGATTATAACTATGGGGCCTCCCTCCTCCGGTGGGGTTCATATTATTCAAATGCTTAATATTTTAGAAAATTATGATTTGAAGGATTTTGAACATAATTCTTCTAAATATATAAATCTTCTTACCGAAGTCATGAAACATGCATATGCTGATAGATCCAAATATCTTGGCGATCCAGATTTTTTTGATGTTCCAGTTAAAAAAATAACGAGTTATGAATATTCAAATGAGATTTATAAAAATATAGACTTAGGTTCTATCAAAAGCTCACAAGATATTCATCCAGGAATGTATCTAAATAATGAAAGTCATGAAACAACTCATTTTTCTATTGCAGATTTTGATGGCAATGTAGTTTCTTCAACTTATACATTGAACTCTACCTTTGGGTCTGGAGTAGTAATAAAAGGAACTGGTATATTAATGAATAATGAAATGGATGATTTTTCTGCAGCTCCTGGAATGCCAAATCAATTTGGATTGTTAGGTGCAGAAGCAAATGAAATTACTCCAAGCAAAAGACCTTTAAGCTCGATGACGCCAACTATTGTTATGAAAGATGGAGAGTTATTTTTTACAACAGGCAGTCCAGGTGGATCAAGAATAATTTCTGCTGTGCTTCAATCAATTTTAAATATAGTTGATTTTAATATGAATTTAGAACAAGCGACGCTTGCTCAAAGAATTCATCATCAGTGGCAACCAGATGCATTAGAAGTAGAGTTTTCAATTGATGATGGAATTAGGAATGATCTAGAGTTAATGGGATATGATATAAAAATTACTGCGCCACTAACATGCATTCAAACTATAATGTATCAAGATAATGAATTTTCTGGTTATGGAGATTATAGAAGACCAGATGCATTTGCTTCAGGAAAAATAAATGATAGATAAATTAATGGTTATAGGTGCGTATGCTATCCCAGTTCTAGTGTTGTTAACTTTTTGTTTTTACATAACTAGAAAAAAATAAATTGGGTAATATCTATAATTTTAGTAATCTAAATAGCTTTAATTCTTTCGCAAATATAGATTTATTTTTATACTCTTTGTTTTTATTAAGTATAGGGGGTTTCGTTTCCGCCTTAATATTTAGAACTTCATCAAATTTACAAAATAATACAAAAGAATTAAATATA
>CABYCI010000027.1 GCA_902517425.1 uncultured SAR86 cluster bacterium
AAAGATAGCTATTGAACTGAACAAAAAAGGCTATGGTTTGGCAAGAAGAACAGTTTCAAAGTATAGAAAAAAAAGCAATATTCCTTCTTCAAGAAATAGATAATTTTTTAAGTTAAAATCATTTAGTGGACAATATGGAAAATAAAGATAATCTGAAAATCATACTCGATGATTCTCTTAATTTATCACTGAATCAAATTAGAGATTTGCTTTCTAAAATGACATCATCCGAAATAGCTCATGCATTAGAATCCTCTCCCCCAAGACAAAGAGATCTTTTATTTTCTCTATTAAAAACAGAAGAAGAAGGTGATGTGCTATTTGAATTAGGTGAGGAGATTCAACAAGATTTAATATCAAATATTTCTAATGAGGAGCTAAGCGAGGCCGTAAAAGAACTTGAGCTTGATGAGATTGTAGATATTCTTCAGAATCTTCCTGAAGAAAGAATGAAAAATATTCTTTCTAATATGTCTATGGTGGATAGAAAAAGAATTGAGATGGGGTTAACTTTTCCAGAAAATACTGCAGGAGGACTTCTTAATACAGATGTAATAAGTGTAAGGCCAAGTAATTCAATTAAAGAGGTTATTAGCTACCTTAGAGATTTAGGAAAATTACCAGATAACACAGATAAAATATTTGTTGTGAATGATCAAAATGAATATTTAGGTGAGCTATCAATTAGTGAAATCATTACATCCAATCCCTCAATGCAAGTAAGGGAAATCATGAAAACAGAAATATCTCCCATATACGCCGATCTTGATGATAAAGAGGTAGCAACACTTTTTGAAAGAAATGACTTGATTTCTTCCTCTGTTATAAATGAATATGGGAAACTAATCGGAAGGATTACGATTGATGATGTTGTAGATGTGATTAGAGAGGATGCAGATCAGAATTTACTGGGAATGGCAGGTGTAGCCGAAGATACCTTTGCGCCTCCTGGTAGAGCTGCAAAAAGTAGAGTCTTTTGGTTAAGTATGAATTTAGTAACAGCATTTATTGCTGCGAGCACAATTAATATCTTTCAAGATGTAATTGATAAAATTGTATATTTAGCAATCTTGATGCCTATTGTTGCTAGCATGGGTGGAGTAGCGGCAACTCAAACACTAACTATAGTTTTAAGAGGTTTAACTCTTGAACAAATAAATTCTTCAAATATAAGATGGCTATTTAAAAGAGAATTAGCCGTTTCTATATTGAATGGTATTGTGCTTTCAATTTTAGTGGGTTTAATAACTTATCTATGGTTTCAAGACCTTACAATTGCTTTATTAATTGCTTGCGCGCTAGTGATAAATTTAATTAGTTCAGTTATTGCAGGTATTCTGGTTCCTCTTATTCTAAGAAAATTTAAACAAGACCCTGCAATTGGTGGAAGTGTTGTTGTTACTACAGTTACTGATGTTGTCGGATTCTTTTCATTCTTAGGGTTGGCTACAATATATTTAGTTTAACCTTTCTACTGTTGGATTATTCACTGATCCTTTTACATTAAATTTAAAAGTTGAGACATCATCCAGGCTATCTTCAAAGATATTCTCTAATACAATTCCGCCAGCCAAGGCAGGAATTCCTCCAAAAATTGCAGCATACCAAGGTATGTTTTCTGAAACTTTTAACCTCATTTCTAAATTTAAGTTAAGCTCTTCTAAAATATCATCTGAGTTTTTTAGAACTTCTCCTGTCCATTTCATGATAGCTTCTGAAGTTTCAAGCTTGATTGGTTTTCTCAATAAGGCTCTGTTTTGTCCAATGTAAAAGTCACCTTCAGCTCTATTTATTACTAAATCTTTAGATCCAATATTTGTTTCGTTGCTTATATTCTCAAAAACTGCATTTAGATTAAAAACTTTAAGCGCTCTAAGAAATGCAGAGTCAGGTAAAGATGTGTCGGATTTGAAACCTTTGATTAGAAATCTAATATTTCCTTGCAAATCTTTTAATTCTTCTAAACTTATCCATTGGATATTTAGATCTGTAGATATATATTCCAAATCATAGTCTATAAGATTGTTAAATGATTTATTAACATTCTTAATTTCATATGAGCCCCTTGCTTTGTATAGGTCTTCTATTTTGTTATAACTTAAGTATGCCTTATCTCTATTATTGAATTGACCAACATTAAAGTTTTTACTTTTTATTGTTATGTTATCGATTGTGGTAATGTTTTCATTCCTTAAAAGATAAAAATCAATATCTTGAAAATTATCATCATAGGTTTGTATATTCTTGCCAACGAAACGTAATTTTATATTTGAAAGATCTAATGATTCATCAGTCTCTATAATATCGATTCCCCTAAATTCAAACTTAGTATCAAAAACTTCAATTTTGATGAATCCTGTTTTGTCAGTTGTTATCAATCCATTAAGATCCTTACCTGAAAAGGAAGCATTTAAAATATTATTATTAATATTTAACTTGAAAATTTGATCTTCATAAATGTTTTCAAAAAAATTTAATTCTTTTACTAACAAATTAACAGACAATAAGTTAGATGAATTATTGATCTGATCATTATTGAAAGAAAATTTATTGATATCTAATTCGTCTATTTTTAAAAATATGTGGAATCCTTTATCAAAGTTTCTAGACTTAATTTGTTCTTCAAAAGATCTACCTAAAGAAAAGTACCCATTATTATTAGGGCCTATATAAGATTTAAATTCACTGTTATTAATTAAATAAGTAGGGTTTGATAAGTCTTTTATCTTGATACTTGTTAATAATTTTTTACTTGAATCCTTGTTTAAATCATCAATTATTGAAGTAATTTTTGTTCTGGAAAGATCTGTTACTAAGTTAAGAGAAACTAAATCATTATCAATGGTCAATATTCCATCAAATTCCTCCATTCCATCTAACTTCAAATATTCTTCGAAACTTATCATATTATTCATTTCAAATTTTAATTTTGATCTTATTGTGATTGTTTGATCATTTATTAAGATAGAGCCATCTATATCTTGATCTGGTATTGATGCATTAAATAACCCAGAAAGCTTATTATTAATATTGGTACGTATAACCATATCTATTTTGTTTATTGAATAATCGGTTTGTGTAACAAGATTGGACTCATTAAAAATATATCTATTTAAGCTTTTAAGGGTTTCAGAGGTTGTATCAAAATATCCCTTACTTCGCAGTTCTAAATTTATTTCATAATCTGAGAATGCTTCTAAGTTGATAAGATTTTCTTTATTTATAATCTTCTCATCAAGATTAAATATTGAGGAATAGTAGATTTTATCTGAATCAAATTCATTAAAAATATTAAGTTGGTTAAATGGAATATTATTTAACATTCCTTTATTAAGAATCACTGAGATATTTCCGTTTTGATTTTGTATGAAAGTTTCTAATGCCTGAATATTATATGTTTCAGATTTTAAATTAATTTTGTTGATTGCTAGTTTGAAGGTGCTTTTGTTATCTGCATCAGAGTTATTTAAATTTGAGAAATTCTGTATTGTTAAAAAATCAAGATTTAGATAGCCCATTCTTAAAGTCTGAACAAGACTAATTCCAAACCCAATATTTTCAGCTTTAAATATTTCTTGATTATTAAAATTGGTAACCGTAACTTTAGCAAAATTAATATCTGGTGATAAAAAGTTTATATTTGAATGTGCGCTTTGATACTTAATATCATAATTATTTTTAGATAGCTGGTTAACCAAAAATATTAAATTTGAAGGTTTTTTGATTAGTGTTACATAAGTTAACCCTGTTATTAAAAAGAAAATTATTGATATGAGCGCTGAAAAAATAAATATTTTCTTAAAAACTGTCATATCTAAATTTTTAGTCTTGATATCTTTGGAAAATATGAAGTAAATACAGCTACTAGTATGCAAAAGATGATATTGAAAAAGGAGCTTACTAGTAGGGTTATATATGAAAAGTTATAAATATTTAAAACAAGTTGAGTAAAGCCTACATATGCTGTTGCGGATAAACCAAAAAATAAACAAACTTGTAGATATGAAAAAATTTTGAACGCGTTTGAATAAGAATTAATAAGATAAGTTATTAAACAAAATAATGTTGCATTTAGGCCAAAGTAAGAACCATGAATCAAATCAACTAATAATCCAAATAGGAAGGCTTCGATTGGGTTTGCATTTGAATTAGTTCTATAAACATAAAAAGAGTAGCCTAAAAAAGTGATTGGAAAAATTATAAAAAAATTAGAAAGAGTAGCAGCAATATTGATTTCAACGTAGCTCATTACCATTAGAAAAATTGTTTTCTTAACCATGTCTTTCATTAGTTCTTAAAAACTCCAAATATTTCATCGTCTAATGGGTTTGCTGATAATGCTATTTCAATTTCTCTTAGATTTGGTGATATATCAAGAATATTAATTACGTTACCAATTTTGATATTTCTAGGGAATATGCCTCCTAAGCCAGATGTATAAAAAGTCTTAGTCAATAAAATCTCTTCATCCCAAATTAATGGATTATAGGAACAAATAATTATATTGGCTCTTCCGCTACCCTTCGCATTACAAAAAAAAGTATCAGAAATAGATTTAATTGGAATTGAATGAGAAACGTCTGTCAGAAGTATAACTTCAAGATAATTGCCGTCATTTGTTATTTGGCCAATGATTCCTGATTTATTGAAAACTACACTTTCTAAATTACTTTGTTCTTTTGAATTAGAAAATAACTCAATATACATCCTATGTTTGTCACAACATTTAAAAATATTAGGGTCTAAGTCTTTTAATTTGGCCAAAGAATAATTTGCTTTGAAGTCATCATCTAATAAGGGATATTTTAGAATATTATCATCTTTGTAAAAACTATTTTCTCTTGAAATTAAATAATTATTTAAGTAACTTGCATCTAGTGCTTTTTTTAAATTTGTATTTTCCTCTAATAGGGTCTTTTTAGATTTGGTTAAATTTAAAACCCTTCTTACAGGCTCAATTGAAATATTTTTTAGGATATAAAAACTAGAAATTTTTAGGGATTTGTAGCCATGTTTAATTTCTTGGAAGCTGTTGGTGTTTATATCTATATATAAAATACCAATACCCAAAGATACTAATAAAAAATATAAAATTTTTTGACCAGGAGTTGGCGTAATCCTAGCCATATTAATTATTCAGAGGATAAAAGATCGATATTGTATTTGTCCATTATCTCTAGTGCCTGGCCACCCCCTCTTGCAACACAGGTTAATGGATCTTCAGCAACAATAACTGGTATTCCTGTAGAGCTAGATATTAGTTTATCTAAATCCCTCAAAAGTGCGCCACCTCCAGTTAGTACAATACCTCGTTCAGCTATATCAGCTGCTAGCTCAGGCGGTGATAGCTCTAAAGCATTTCTTATTGCTCGTACCATTCCATAAAGAGGATCTTTCATTGCCTCAAAAATTTGTTCACTATTAATAGTGAACGTTTCTGGTATTCCTTCAGCAAGATTTCTTCCGGTAATAGCCATTTCAAGTTTTTCTGATTCTGCTGTTGCGCAACCAATGGTATATTTAATTTTTTCTGCAGTAGACTCACCAATAACACAACCATAATTTCTTCTAATCCACGAGGTTATTGATTCATCTAGTTTATCTCCACCAATTTTTACAGATTCAGAATACACAACTCCATTTAAAGATAAGATTGCAACTTCTGAGGTTCCTCCGCCTATATCAACAACCATATTTCCACTGGCTTCTTCAACTGGTAAACCTGCACCTATAGCTGCAGCCATTGGCTCTTCAATCAACTTTACATCTCTTGCGCCGGCTCCAAGCACAGATTCTCTTATTGCCCTTCTTTCAACCTGTGTTGATCTGCAAGGAACGCACACCAATACTCTTGGACTTGGTTTTATAAAAAGTTTTTCGTGTACTTTCGCAATAAAATGCTGAAGCATTTTTTCTGTTACTTGGAAATCAGCAATAACACCCTCAGATAAAGGCCTAATTGCTTTTATATTACCCGGTGTTCGTCCTAACATTTTTTTTGCTTCTGTTCCGACAGCAACAACTGTTTTTTGCCCTCTTGATTCTCTTATAGCAACCACAGATGGTTCATTCAAAACTATGCCAACGTCTTTTGTATAGATTAAAGTATTTGCCGTTCCAAGGTCTATGGAAAGATCATTGGAGAAGTATCCTCCAATCATTTTGAACAAGTTAAATTTCACGTGATTCCCTAAAATAAAATAATTTAAATAATTTGTTAGTTAGGTTAATATCTCCCCACTAACCTATAATAATATCCTATATATGGACAAGAAAACAGTAACAACTATATCTTACCTATCTAGACTTAAAATAGATGGTGAAAAAGAAGAAAAAATAACTAATGATCTTGAAAATATAATCAAATTTGTTGATCAATTAAATGATATAGACACTTCTGATATAGAGCCACTTACAAACCCTTTAGAAAAAACTGCAAAAACAAGAGACGATATAGTAACAGCAGATAATTTAAAGAAAGAATTGCTTGAAATTGCTCCGTCTTCAAATGAAGACTATTTTTTAGTTCCAAGGGTTGTTGAGTGACAATAAAATATAAAACAATTAAAGAAATAAAAAATATGATTTCTCATAAAGAGATTTCGAATAAAGAGCTTGTCCAAGAAGTCTATAAATTAATAAATGAAAATTCACATTTAAATGCATTCATAACTCTTAACGAAGATAGCTCTTTAAAAAAAGCTGAAAATTTTGATAACAATCCATCTGATTCATCTTTAGCAGGTATTCCAATTGCGCAAAAAGATCTTTTTTGCACAAAAAATTTAAGAACTACTTGTGGATCAAAAATTCTAGATAATTTTATTCCGCCCTATTCAGCCACTGTTATTGAAAACCTTGAAAAAGCTGGTTGTATATCCATTGGCAAAACAAATATGGATGAATTTGCAATGGGGTCATCAAACGAAACTAGCTTTTATGGGAACGTTCATAATCCATGGGGTGATAAATTAGTTCCTGGTGGAAGTTCTGGAGGTTCTGCTTCTGCTGTTGCGGCAGGTATTGTTCCAGCGGCTTCTGGAACAGATACTGGTGGGTCCATAAGGCAACCAGCTTCTTTATGCGGAATAACTGGACTTAAACCAACCTATGGGAGAATATCAAGATGGGGAATGATAGCTTTTGCATCTAGCCTTGATCAAGCAGGCCCAATGGCTAGGACTGCTGAAGATTGTGCGTTGCTGTTAAATGAAATGTGTTCTCATGATATAAAAGATACAACTTCTTTAGATGAAAATATTCCAAATTTTGAAGATAGCTTAAATCAATCATTAAAAGGCAAAAAGATTGGAGTAGTAAAAGATCTTGATTTAGCTAGTCTTGATAATAATGTTGTTAAGGTATTCGAAGATTCTTTGAAAGAATTTGTTTCATTGGGAGCTGAACTTGTTGATATTTCGTTACCAAACCTTTCTTTATCAGTGCCAACTTACTATGTTGTTGCTCCAGCAGAATGTTCATCAAATTTATCTAGATTTGATGGAGTAAAGTTTGGTAGAAGATCTGAAAATCCAAAAGATCTTGAAGAGCTATATATTCAAACCAGATCAGAGGGATTTGGTGATGAGGTAAAAAGAAGAATTCTTATTGGATCTTATGTACTTTCTGCTGGTTATTATGATGCTTATTATAAAAAAGCTCAGCAAGTAAGAAGACTAATAAAAAAAGATTTCGATGAAGCTTTCTCTAATGCAGACGTTATCATGACACCTACTACAAGAGGTCCTGCATTTGGGATGGGTTCAAAGGGAAGTGATCCAATTCAAATGTATCTTGAGGATTTATTTACAATTTCTGCAAATCTCGCAGGCTTACCAGCAATGTCCTTGCCAAATGGAAATATAGATAATAAACCTATTGGTTTGCAAATAATTGGCAATTTTCTTGATGAAAGTTCAATCTTAAATTTTGCACATATGTATCAAACTAAAACAAATTGGCATATGTATACCCCTGAAGGAGTAAAAGAATGAGCTGGGAAACAGTAATAGGTTTAGAAATACATGCTCAGCTTTCAACTAAGTCAAAGTTATTTTC
>CABYCI010000028.1 GCA_902517425.1 uncultured SAR86 cluster bacterium
CAACTAGATCTCATACAGTTTCTGCTCAAGGTGGCATAACTTGTGCTATTGCCAGTGCAGATCCAAATGATGATTGGCGTTGGCATATGTATGACACTGTCAAAGGAGCAGACTTTATAGGCGACCAAGATGCAATAGAATATCTTTGTTCAGAGGGACCAAAAGCTGTCTTTGAATTGGAGCATATGGGATTGCCTTTCTCTAGATTTGAAAATGGAAGAATATATCAACGTCCCTTTGGAGGACAATCAAAAGACTTTGGAAAGGGTGGCCAGGCTTCAAGAACATGTGCAGCCGCAGATAGAACTGGACATGCATTACTCCACACCCTTTATCAAAATAATGTAAAAGAAGGTACTAACTTTTTAAATGAATGGTTTGCAGTTGATCTAGTAAAAAACGCAAAAGATGAGGTTACTGGAGTTATAGCTTTTTCAATAGAAAATGGAGAGGTGGCATATTTAAAAGCTCAAGCAACTGTTTTAGCAACTGGTGGCGCAGGAAGAATTTATGCTTCAACAACTAATGCTTTAATAAATACTGGTGATGGTTTAGCAATGGCATTAAGAGCTGGCTTCCCTGCTCAAGACATGGAGATGTGGCAATTTCATCCTACTGGTATTTATGGAGCAGGCTCTTTAGTTACTGAAGGTTGTAGAGGTGAGGGTGGATATCTTATTAATAAAGATGGTGAAAGGTTTATGGAAAGATATGCGCCAAATGTTAAAGATTTAGCTGGTAGAGATGTGGTAGCACGTTCAATGGTTCTTGAAATTCTTGAAGGTAGGGGTTGTGGTGAAAAAAACGATCATATATTTTTAAAGTTGGACCATCTCGGAGCTGATGTCCTTAATTCTAAATTGCCAGGCATTTGTGAATTATCAAGGACTTTCGCTCATGTTGATCCAATATATGAACCAATTCCAGTTGTTCCAACATGTCATTATATGATGGGAGGAACTCCCACAAATGTATCAGGACAGGCGTTTACAAGAGTTAATGGTGAAGACCATTTAATACCAGGTTTATTTTCTGCTGGAGAAGCTGCATGCGTTTCTGTGCATGGCGCTAATAGATTGGGTGGAAATTCTCTACTTGATTTAGTAGTTTTTGGAAGAGCAACAGGAATGCATATTCAAAATGAATTAAAATCAGGAGGTGGAGTAGATTCTGCAACAAGAGAAGATATAAATACTTCACTTGAAAGACTTAATAAATTGAATGAATCTTCAAAAGGATTTGATCCAGCTGAAGTAAAAAGAGAACTACAAGAATGCATGCAAAACTATTTCGGAGTCTTTAGACGTGGTGAATTTATGAAGAAAGGCTTAGATCAATTAAACGAATTAAAAGAAAAGGTAGACAATCTTCATTTAAAAGATAAAAGTGATGCCTTTAATACTAGTAGAGTCGAAGCAATCGAACTTCAAAATTTATTTGAAGTTGCTGAATCTACTGCAATATCTGCTTTTCAAAGAACAGAAAGCAGAGGAGCTCATGCAAGAGATGATTATCCAGACAGAGACGATGAGAACTGGTTATGCCACAGCATATTTGATCCAATTTCAAAATCTGTAACAAAAAGAGAAGTTAATTTTAACCCTTCAAAAGTTGACGCGTTTCCACCTAAGGTAAGGTCTTATTAATGTTTGGTAATAAATTAAAAGTTAGTTTATATCGTTACAATCCAGAAGATGATCAGTTCCCTTATATGAAAGAATATACTATTGATAAACCTGAGAGAGATATCATGGTTTTAGATTTACTTCATATATTAAAAGAAGATGATCAATCCATCTCATACAGAAGATCATGTAGAGAGGGTGTCTGTGGTTCTGACGGGATGAATATTAATGGAAAAAATGGATTAGCATGCATAACGCCTATTTCATCAGTGATAAAAAGAAATAAAATAGAGTTAAGACCGCTTCCAGGATTACCTGTTATAAGAGATTTAGTTGTTGATATGACAGAATTCTATGCTCAATATGAAAAGATTAAACCCTTTTTACAAAACGAAACGTCTGCCCCAGAACAAGAAAGACTTCAATCTCCTGAAGAAAGAGATAAATTAGATGGGCTTTATGAATGTATATTATGTGCATGCTGTTCAACAAGTTGTCCCTCTTTTTGGTGGAATCCAGACAAATTTGTAGGCCCTGCAGCATTACTTCAAGCATACAGATTTTTAGCAGACTCTCGAGATCTAAAAACACAAGAAAGGCTAGAATCTCTATCAGACCCATTTAGCGTTTATAGATGTCATGGAATTATGAATTGCGTAAGCGTATGTCCAAAAGGACTCAATCCAAATAAAGCAATTGGCGAAATAAAATCAATGTTACATAAAAATAAAAAGGATATAATTGTCTCTGACGGGGTATAAAAAAAGGCAATAAATGAGTTTAACAATGAAAGAGCTTTGGGGGAGCTCCCATATTTCTGCAGGACATGCTGCCTATCTAGAAAGTCTTTATGAATCCTTTATAAACAACCCAGAAGACCTATCAATAGAATGGTTAGATTTTTTTACAAATCTTCCAGATCATCCAACATCTAATGGAGAAATCTCTCATCAGGAAATAATAAAAGAATTTAAGAATATATCCAGAAGTAAAACAGTTTCAAAGGTATCTGTTGATGAAAGACAAGGAAAAGTTGTAAGGCTTATACAATCTTATAGAAATAGAGGTCATCTAAAAGCAAAGCTAGATCCTTTAGGTATGATGGAAAGGCGTTTAGTTGAAGACTTAAATATTGAATTTCATGGTTTTTCTGAGATGGATTTAGACAAAGAGTTTTATACAGACACATTCAACACAGGTAAAAATAAACTTCCATTAAGAGAAATAGTTAAAAGACTTGAAGAAATATACTGTGGAAATATTGGTATTGAATGCAACCATATAATGGAATCACAAGAAAGAAGGTGGTTCCAAAAGAAATTTGAGTCGAAACTTCAAGACTATAGTTTTACTGACGATGAGAAATATAACATTTATGAAAGGTTAAATTCTGCGGAAGGATTAGCTAAATATCTATCAGCAAAATATCCAGGGATGAAGCGTTTTGGAATTGATGGCGCAGAGTCATTAGTCCCTCTGGTAGAAAGTGTAATTCAGAATTGTGGTTCAATAGGTGCAAATCAGATATGTTTTGGTATGGCCCACAGAGGAAGATTAAATCTACTTGTTAATGTCCTAGGTAAACTACCATCAGAATTATTTGCAGCTTTTGATGAAGATTCTACTTTAGAAGGTGCAAATACTGGTGATGTTAAATATCACTTAGGTTTTTCATCCAATTTAAATACTCCAGGGGGAGAAGTCCATGTCTCACTTTTTAATAATCCCTCACATTTGGAGATTGTTGATCCTGTGGTAATTGGTTCTGTTAGAGCTAGACAAGATAGAATAAAAGACAAAGATAGATCAAAAGTTATACCTGTATTGCTTCATGGCGATGCATCTTTCTCTGGACAAGGTGTTGTAATGGAATCACTTCAAATGTCACAAACTAGAGGTTTTTATGTTGGAGGATGCATTCATATTATTGTTAATAATCAAATAGGTTTTACGACCAGTAATACTAATGATTCTAGATCTACTGATTACTCATCTGACGTAGCAAAAATAATCCAAGCTCCAGTGATACATGTTAATGGTGATGACCCTGAAATGGTTGTTAATGCTGCAAAAATTGCATGCAAATATAGGAACAAATTTAAAAAAGATATTGTTATTGACTTATTTTGTTATAGAAGAAGAGGGCATAACGAGGCAGATGATCCGTCTGCGACTCAACCTTTAATGTACAAAAAAATATCAGAACATCCAAGTGTATTAAAACAATATGAACAAGCTCTTTTGACTAAAAAAGTGCTTACTGATGAAAAAATTAAATCAATAAAAACAGAGTATAGAAAGTCACTTGAAAGTGGACAAACTGTAGCTAAAAATTTAGCAAAAAAACCAAATAACACCTTATGGTTTGATTGGGATCCATACCTGGATACTAAATGGTGGCCGAAGGTTGATACAAGCGTTGATAAAAATCAATTTAAGGAACTTGGCCGTGATATATGCTCTATTCCAAAATCTTTCAGTCTTGGCTTACAAGCAACAAAAATTTTTGAAGATAGAATAAAAATGACGGACGAAAATATACCCATAAATTGGGGATATGCAGAAAGTATGGCATATGCAACATTATTAAATGAGGGCTATCCAATAAGAATTACTGGACAAGATGTGAGACGAGGCACTTTCTCTCACAGGCATGCTTGTGTATTTGATTCTAAATCTGGAATGGGGTTCATTCCTCTTTCAGAAATCGCAGAAAAAAATAATACTCGATTTGATATATATGATTCTCTGTTATCTGAGGAGGCCGTTTTAGGTTTTGAGTATGGATATTCTGCAACATGGCCCTCAGGCTTAGCTATATGGGAAGCACAGTTTGGTGATTTTGCAAATGGTGCTCAAGTAGTTATTGATCAATTCATAGTGTCTGCTCAACATAAATGGGAAAGACTTTCAGGACTAGTTATGCTTTTACCTCATGGATATGAAGGACAAGGTCCAGAACATAGTAGTGCAAGAATAGAAAGATTTTTACAACTTTGCGCTTCAGAAAATATCCAAGTTTGTGTTCCTAGTTCACCAAAACAAATTTTTCATTTACTTCGTAGACAGACCATAAGAAAAATGAGAACTCCTCTAATAGTGATTTCGCCTAAAAGTCTATTAAGAAATCCTGATGCAACATCAAGTTTAGATGAATTAACAAGTGGCGAATTTTCCTGTGTGATAGATGATGACCTTAAAATCAAAAAAGATGTAAAAAGAATAATTATGTGTTCTGGAAAAGTCTATTATGATCTTGTCAAAATGCGTGATAAGAACGATTCTAAAGATGTTGGCGTAGTAAGAATAGAACAATTGTATCCTTTTCCTTATGATGACCTTGAAGAAATATTAACAAAGTACGAAAATGTACAAGAATTTATTTGGTGTCAAGAAGAACCTCTTAATCAAGGTGCTTGGTTTAGTCACAGACACAGAATTCAAAGAGTATTAGATAGATTTAATAAAGGAGATGAAGTGAGTTTAGTTAGTCGACCACCAGCAGCAGCTCCTGCAGTTGGGTTGATGAAACTTCACCTTCAACAACAAGAAGAATTAGTTAAAGAGGCAATCGGTAAATGAGTATAGAAATTAAATCACCAACTTTTCCTGAATCTGTTGCTGACGGAACAGTTGCAAATTGGTTAAAGAAAGAGGGTGAATCTGTAAATCAAGATGATGTTATTGCAGAAATTGAAACAGATAAAGTAGTTTTAGAAGTTTTAGCTCAGTCAGATGGCGTAATAACAAAGATCATAAAATCAGAAGGTGAAACAGTTTCAAGTGCAGAAGTAATTGGTGAGTTTTCAGAATCCAGTGATACCCCATCCACTCCATCTAAAGATAAAGACATTGAAATCAAAGATGAAGTAAAAGAATCAAAAGCTGATAAACCTGCAACTAAAAAAATTGGTCCCGCAGCTAAGAAAATAATGTCAGAAGAAAACATAGACCTAAATGATGTGAAACCATCTGGAAAAGGTAACAGAATTACAAAAGCCGATCTAATTAATCATTTAGATTCTGACAACTTAGTGGTTGAGAGCTCACAATCTATAAATTTAAGCTCAAATTCGGATAGACCTGAAAAACGTGTTCCTATGTCACGCTTAAGATCAACTATCGCAAAGAGACTTGTTTCTGTAAAACAAGAAACAGCAATGCTTACAACTTTTAATGAAGTAGATATGCTTCCTATAAAAGATCTTAGATCAAAATATGGTGCCGAGTTTGAAAAAGAACATGAAGTCAAATTAGGTTTCATGGGTTTCTTTGTTATTGCTGCCGTTCAGGCTTTGAAAAAGTTTCCAGTTGTTAATGCATCAATCGACGGTAATGATGTTGTATATCATGGCTTTCAAGATATTGGTGTTGCTGTGTCTACAGAGAGAGGATTAGTAGTTCCAATTATTAAAGACGCTGACACAAAATCTCTGCCTGAGATAGAAAAATCTATATTAAGTTACTCCGAAAAGGCACGAAATGGCAAATTATCTATTGAAGAAATGCAAGGTGGAACTTTCACAATTTCAAATGGTGGTGTTTTTGGATCTTTATTATCCACTCCTATCTTGAATGCACCTCAAACAGCAATTTTAGGCATGCATGCAATTCAAGATAGACCTGTTGCAATCGATGGTCAGATATCTATAAGACCAATGATGTACCTTGCTATGAGTTATGATCATAGACTTCTTGATGGAAAGGAAGCTGTTACTTTTTTAGTCTCAATAAAAGAGCAACTTGAGTCGCCAGAAAGGCTATTACTAAATTTATAATATAGGAAAAAAATGTTTGATGTTGTTGTTATAGGAAGTGGTCCGGCAGGATATGTCGCTGCTATTAAAGCCTCTCAATTAGGACTTAAGACTTTATGTATTGAAGAATCAACCGATATTAAAGGAAATGCAAATTTTGGTGGCACTTGTTTAAATGTTGGATGTATTCCATCTAAAGCTCTTTTAGATTCATCTCACAGATACTATGAGGCTAGCAAAAATCTGGGTGAACATGGCATCGATATAGGTCAATTAAAATTAGATCTCAGTTCAATGATGAAAAGAAAAGATAATATTGTTAATAAATTAACTGGTGGAATCAATGGTTTATTCTCTACTAATAAAGTCGAATCATGCTCGGGAAGAGGCAAGATAGTGTCAGCAAATACAGTTGAAATCACAAAAAATGACGGTACTGTTGAACTGATTGAAACCAAAAATATAATTATAGCTACTGGATCAAAACCTATTGAGATATCCTCAGCACCTTTTGGTGAAAACACTGTAGATAGCACTGGAGCATTATCTTTTAAAAAAGTGCCGAAGACTCTTGGAGTAGTTGGTGCTGGAATTATTGGCTTAGAACTAGGTAGTGTATGGTCAAGACTTGGATCAAAAGTAACAGTTATTGAAGCATTAGATGATTTTCTTCCAATGGCAGATAAAGATATTTCTAAAGATTCATTTAAAGAATTTAAAAAACAAGGTCTTGATATACAGTTGAGTTCAAAAGTTACCAAATCTTCAGAACACAAAGATTATGTTTCTGTTTGCTATGATCACCAAGGTAAAGAAATTGAGAAGAAATTTGAAAAATTAATAGTTGCTGTTGGTAGATATCCAAATTCTTCTGCAGTTATAAGTGATGAGCTTAATATATCAATCGATAAAGGCTTCATCAAAGTGAATGAATTTTGTCAAACTTCTGTTCCAAATATTTGGGCAGTTGGCGATGTTGTAAGAGGTCCAATGCTTGCCCATAAAGGCAGTGAAGAAGGGGTAATGGTGGCAGAAAGAATAGCTAAAAAACACGCACAAGTTAATTATGATTTAGTGCCATCTGTGATTTACTCCCATCCTGAAATTGCTTGGGTTGGGAAAAATGAACAAGAATTAAAATTACAGAAAATTGATTATAAAGTTGGTAAATTTCCGTTTGCTGCTTCTGGACGAGCACTTGCTGTAGATCAATCAG
>CABYCI010000029.1 GCA_902517425.1 uncultured SAR86 cluster bacterium
ATCCAGGAAAGTTACTTAATAGTGTTATATCTGGGCCTTATGAAAATAGATCTGCAGCAAATAATGCAAAAGAAAAAATTACTAGAAAAGGTTTTGACCCTCGTATGAGAACTGTATGCAAACAGATATAGATCAAAATATAAAAAATATTCAAAGTAAAATTAATTTAGCTTGTGAGGCTATTGGTAAAAATTCTAATGAGATTACTCTTATTGCAGTTTCGAAGAAAAAAGATCATTCCATGATAGAAAGCGCTATAGAAAATGGGATATATAATTTTGGTGAGAATTATGCCCAAGAGCTTCAGGATAAAGTTTCAAAAATAAACTTCAATAATGTAATTTGGCACTTTATAGGCCCAATTCAATCAAATAAAGTAAAGATAATTGCAAATTGTGCTAATTGGGTCCACACGCTTTACAGAGAAAAAATAATTAGAAAGCTAAATGCTGAATGTGAAGAGATTCAAAAAACAATTAATGCATGCATTCAAATAAATATATCATCTGAAAGCACTAAAAGTGGGTGCAGCCCAGATGAGCTCATAGACATTGCCAAATTGATGAAATCTATGAAAAATATAAATTTAAAGGGCATAATGGCTCTCCCAAAATTAACTGAAAACAAGATTGAGCAAAAAGAAATGATGGATTCAATATTAAAATGTAGTGTTGATCTTCAGGACTATTTTCCTGAGGCTAAATCTATTTCATTGGGAACAACATCAGACTTTGAAAATGCAATAATTAATGGCTCTACAATGGTTAGAGTTGGTGAGTCTATTTTTGGTAAAAGAGCATGAAAAATATAGTTCTATTTGGTGGCGGGAACATTGCTCAAGCAGTAGCAGAAGGTCTTATTAATGCTAATTTTAAAGCTAGTAATATTTTTTATATCGATAGAAATTTAAGAAATCAAAAGGCACTCAAGAAACTTAAAATTAAAAATCTCACAAAATACACTTCAACAAAAGTCGACTTGTTTATTCTTGCTGTAAAACCAAAAGATGCAATTGATGCCTATAAACAAATACTAAATGATTTTGAAGATCCAAAAATTGTTAGTTTTGTAGCAGGAATAAAATCAAAAAAATATTTGAAATTTAATCAAGATATACAATTTCTCAGAGCAATGCCAAATACATCTGCAAGATTTAACCTAGGTATTACAGCTATATATAATTCAAGTTTTAGCAAGAATAATCTTGCTAAAGTATCTAGGCTTTTCAAAAAAATTGGTATCGTTATGGATCTTGATAATGAAGCAAAGATAGATACATTTACAGGTATGATTGGAAGCGGTCCTGCATACTTTTTTTATTTATTAAAATCATATGAAAAGAAATTAATGAGTTTATGTAACCAAGATAAGAAAAAAGTAAATGCTGCCATGGTTAATCTTATTAAGGGCGTTGGATCTTCTATTGAGAATAACAATAATCTTGATAAGCTCATTGAAGCAGTTGCATCCAAAAAAGGAACAACTGAAGCTGGACTTAAATCTTTCAAATCTCAAAAATTAAACAAGATATTTGAGAAAGGAATCAGTTCTGCAATAAAAAGATCAAAGGAAATTTCTAATGAATTCTAATCTTGAAATAGCTGCTCTTATATTAAATATAACAAACTATCTTTTTGTATTTTTATTAATTTTTAATCTTCTTAAGGTTAACTATTTCAATCCTATTGTTGCTATTTTTGTAAAAGTCTACAAACCTATTTCTAAAGTACTTGGTATATTTCCAAGCCAAGTAATCAATATTTTTATTATTGCTGTTGTTCTTAAATTGATTTCCTTGATCATTGCTTTTGGTAATCAATATGAAACTTTAACTTTGGTTGGTGTAGCGATAATACAAACTCTAATGATAATGCTTAGGATTATTTTCTTTGGTGTAATTGGAGGTGTTATTTTAAGCTGGGTATCTCCAGAAAAATCAAATCCTTTTATAGAGCTTATTGAAGAGATATCTCGTAAAACACTCTCTCCTGTTAGAAAGTATATTCCTTCTGCTGGAGGTCTAGATTTCTCACCATTATTTATTCTAATACTAATAAATCTTCTCGAGAGCTTCTTGGCTGATATTTTAAGGTCCATCGTGTGAAGACAAGAACTGAATTAATGTCTTTTCCTGATGGAATAGATTTAGAGTCTGGAGACAGATTAGATACTTTTGAATTAATGGTTGAAAGTTATGGAGAGTTAAATGAATCAAAGACTAATGCCGTATTAGTATGTCATGCTTTTTCAGGCAATCACTTTGCTGCAGGAAAAAATAACGATAACGAAAAAGGTTGGTGGGATCAATTGATTGGGCCTGATAAGGCAATTGATACAAATAAATTTTATGTTATTTGTTGTAATAACCTAGGCGGATGTTCAGGTTCTACGGGTCCAAAAAGTATTGATTCCAAAACAAGTAAAGCATATGGAAGCAATTTCCCTCAAGTAAGTGTTTCTGATTGGGTCAACTCACAAAAAATGCTCATGGATAAACTAAATATATCCTCTTGGGAAATGGTTCTTGGTGGAAGCTTAGGCGGTATGCAGGCCCTTCAATGGTCAATTGCATATCCTAATAAAATCAAGAAAGCAGGAATCTTTGCAGCTGCTGCAAAATCAAGTACTCAAAATATTGCTATGAATGAAGTGGCTCGTGAATCAATTAGAAAAGATCAAAATTTTCATGAAGGTGACTATATTGAACAAGGGGTCATTCCTAAAAATGGAATAAAAACTGCAAGAATGTTAGGCCATATTACATATTTATCAGAAAAGCATATGGATTCAAGATTTGGAAGAAAGTTTCAGGACGATGATTCAAAAGTTGATCAGGATGTAGATTTTGAAGTTGAAAACTATTTGCAGTACAAGGGTGAAAAATTTTCAGAAGTTTTTGATGCAAATACATACATATTAATGACAAAAGCCATGGACGGATATGACGCTGCCGGAAAATTTAATGGTCTTGAGAATGCTTTAGAAGGAGTTACTGCAGAATTATTGATTATTGGTTTTTATTCAGACTGGCTTTATCCACCTCAAAGAGGAAAAGAAATACAAATTGCTGCAATGAATAATAATATTAAATCATCTTATGTAGTTTTAGAGGGTGAGCATGGGCATGATAGTTTCTTGTTTCATAACGATCAGTACTCACAAATCATAAGTAAATTCATACAATCATAATGGCAAAAAAACTAACAAAAATTATAACCGCTTGGGTACCTAAAGATAGCAAAGTTATAGACTTTGGTTGTGGAGATGGTTCGTTGTTGAAAGAGCTAATGAAAACAAAAAAAATCTTGGGTTATGGGGTAGAAATAAATAATAAAAAGATTGAAGAATGCATAGCCAAAGGTGTTCCAGTTATAAAACAAGATATTGACAAAGGTTTGCATGAATTTGAATCATCAAATTTCGATGTCTCAATAATGGCAAGATCTATTCAGTGTCTTAAAGATCCAAGTCTTGCTTTAAATAGAATGCTTAAGCTTTCAAAAAGATGTGTCGTAACTCTTCCAAATCTTGGGTATTGGAAATGTAGAATAAATTTAGCTTCTGGCAAGATGCCGGTCACACCAGAGCTGCCTTCTAGTTGGTATGAAACTGAAAATATTCACTTGTGCACAATTGAAGACTTTGAAAGTCTTTGTAAAAAAGAAAGAATTAAAATTAAAGATAAGGTCTTCTTAGATTCTAGAGGAAAACAAAGTACGCTTGTTTCAATGAGCCCTAACCTTCTTGCGACTGAGGGAGTTTATTTACTTGAAAAAGAATAAGGAAATCTTAGTAGCAACATCTAATATCGGTAAAGTTAAGGAATTTAATAAGCTATTTGATGGTCATCAGTTATTTTGTTTAAAAGATTTAGATATAGAAGATGCGATAGAAGATGGTTCTTCATTTCTTGAAAATGCCTTGATTAAGGCCAAGCATGGAGCGGCTAATTCAGGAAAATATACTATTGCAGATGATTCTGGTCTTGTTGTTCCAGGATTAAACTTTGAGCCTGGGATCTACTCTGCAAGATATGCTGGAGATGCTGCAAGTGACAAAGATAACAGAGATAAGATAATCGATAAGTTGAATGAACTTAAGTTAGAAGAGCTAGACGCTTATTATGTTTGTGTTTTAGTCGGTATTAAAAACCATGAAGATCCTATGCCTATTATTGCTCAGGGTGAAATTCATGGAAAGGTGTCTATTAATAGTTCAGGTGAAGGTGGTTTTGGCTATGATAAGATTTTTTATCCTAAAAATTATGACTGCTCAATGGCCTCTATAGAAGGAGGAATTAAAAATAAAATTAGCCATAGGGCTATTGCTTCGGAAAAGTTATTGGCTTTGTATAAAAAAAGCTTCTAGTTTTTTTTCTGAAAATTAAACTCAAAGATTTCTCTTCCCTCATCTAATCCTCTTTGTTCAAATTTTGTTAGAAATTCTTTTTTTAAGAAGAAATCATCTGATGGTTCAAAATAAGTGCTTTTTTCTAAAGTTTCTTTTATACCTTCTGCATAATCTGCCCAATCAGTTGAAATAAAAAGATTTCCTTCACTCTTTACTGAATTATGAAGTAATTTGAGAAAATCAGCATTAATTAGTCTTCTTTTATGATGTCTTTCCTTTGGCCAAGGATCAGGGCATATAATCTTTACAGCATCAAAGATTTGTTTATCTTTGTTTTCATCAAGCAAGATTCTAATATCATCTGGAAAAATTTTTATATTGATGATTTTTTCTTTTTGAATGTTCCCTATGAGAGTTCCAATTCCTGACATATATACTTCTGAGCCAATAAAAAGCACTTCTGGATTATTCATTGCCTGAAAATAAAGATGTTCAGCATTTCCAAAGCCAATCTCCAAACAACAATGTGAAAACTTAGATGGATCAGGATCGATATCATCAAAAGTACTTATAGAGTAATCAGGTAACGATTTTAGATTTTCTTCTTGATTATTTGTTATTCGCCCTCTTCTTTTTACAAAAGACGGCAAGAATCTAAGGCGCATTAATTATTTTTCAATCTAGGCGAAATCTACCATTACAGACTTAAGTTTCTTAAGGGCAGTATTTTCAATCTGTCTTACTCTTTCTGCAGAAATCTCATACTCTTCAGCAAGGTCATGAAGGGTTGCTTTTTTATCAGCTAGATATCTTCTTTGAAGGATATCTTTACTTCTGTCATCTAAAACTTTTAAAGCATGTGCTAAATCCTGACTATTAACATCAGCAGCCTGTTCATTTGCAACAATAACTTCAGGATCATATCTTTTGTCTTCTAAATATTGCGACGGGGACATCATTTGCTCATCGTCACTTGTTGAAACTGGAGCATCAAATGAGGAATCATTAGAGGAAAGTCTGTTTTCCATATGTAAAACATCTTTTACCTCGACATTTAAATCTTTGGCGATTTTTTCAGCTTCCTCTTTCGTTAACCAGTCTAAGGATTTCTTTTTACTTCTTAAATTAAAAAAGAGCTTTCTTTGAGCTTTTGTAGTTGCTATTTTTACCTGTCTCCAATTTCTTAGAATATATTCATGGATTTCTGCCTTTATCCAGTGAACTGCAAAAGAAACCAATTTAACACCTCTATGTGGGTCGTATTTATCAACTGCTTTCATTAAGCCAACATTACCCTCTTGAACGATATCTCCTAGGGGTAATCCATACCCTTGATATGATCTGGCAATATGAACAACAAATCGCAAATGATGGATAACTAGTTGCCTAGCAGCATCTAAGTCATCTTCTTCATAGAGTTTTAATGCAAGCTCTTGTTCCTGCTCTTTAGTAAGAATTGGAATAGCATGCACAGAAGAAAGATATGATTCGATATCCTTTCCTGGACTATTAAGCTGTGATGGTTGTAATTGTGTGCCCATGTTATATATAAAAATTATAATTAATTATACTAATTAATTATGTTTAATAGGAAATTATACCAACTTTTTAAAAAAATCTCTCAAAACAGGCAAAAATTCACTTTTTAATGCGTTATTTCTAAATGCGATAAAGTATGGATTAAGAATAGATGACTCTTTTGCGTAATTTAATTCTTCATTATCCTCTACCTTTACCACGCACCCTCCATAAGATGCTAGAACAGCATGCGCTGCAGCTATATCCCATTCGGAAGTTGGTCCAAACCTTGGATAAATATCAGCCTCATTGTCAGCAAGGCTACATAGTTTTAGAGAGCTCCCCTTCTCAACAATTTGATAAGATACTTTATTCATATCTAAAAATTCTAAAAATTTTTCATCATTTTCATTTTTATGACTTTTGCTCATGACGATTCTAATATTATCTGAACCTGCGTCAGTTTTGGTTTCTCTATCAAACTTTGAGCCGTGCCAAATTTTTCCAGTAACTGGAGCAGCAACAATGCCAAATACAGAACTTTTATCATTAATTAAAGCAATGTTTACTGTAAATTCATCTGTCATATTAATAAATTCTTTAGTGCCATCAAGAGGATCAACAAGCCAATATGTTTCATTTAAATTATTCAGTGAAGATAATTCAAAGGTCTCCTCAGAAATTATGGGTATGTCTGGAGTTAACTGGTTTAATCTATTTAAAATAATTTCATTTGCATTCTTGTCTGCAATTGTTAGAGGAGATCCATCCTTTTTGTTGATTTCGCCGAAATCACTACTCTCATAAACATCTAATATTGCTTTTGATGCATCTACAACACATTCTTTAAGGCCATCTAGATGAGAGTCTATAAATGTCTTATCAATCATTGTTTAAGGCACACGTTGAGGTTGTTAAATTTTGATAATCTAAGACTTCTAAAATCTTAA
>CABYCI010000030.1 GCA_902517425.1 uncultured SAR86 cluster bacterium
CTTTTGGAGGTGGTGCATTTGAATATATACCAAAACCTTTTGATTTAGAGGATGCTATAAAAATAATTGAGAGAGCTCTTGAAGAAAAGCCTAAAACAAAAGGTTTAAAAAAAGAAACAAGTTTAGATATTATTGGTGAATCTCAAGCAATGCAAAATGTTTTTAGATCTATAGGCAAACTATCAACAACTATTGCTACAGTTCTTATTCAGGGTGAGTCGGGAACCGGTAAAGAGTTAATTGCAAAGTCGCTGCATAAAAATAGTCCTAGGCACGATATGCCATTCATAGCTCTTAATATGGCTGATATCCCAAAAGAACTTGTTGAATCAGAATTATTTGGCCATGAAAAAGGTTCCTTTACTGGAGCTGTTGATAAAAGAATTGGAAGATTTGAGCAAGCAAATGGAGGTACCTTATTTTTAGATGAGATTGGTGATATGCCTCTCGATTCTCAAACGAGACTTTTAAGAGTTCTATCAAATAAAGAATTTTATAGAGTGGGTGGTGACAAGCCAATAAAAGTTGATGTAAGAATTATTGCTGCAACTCACCAAAACCTAAATAATCTTGTCTCTCAAAAGAACTTTAGAGAAGATTTATTCTATAGATTAAATGTTATTAAAATTGAAGTCCCTGCATTAAGAGAGAGAAAAGAAGATATCGAAGACCTATCAAAATTTTTCTTAAAAAATTATTCAAACTCTCTGGATGAGGATTTAAGGGTTATTTCTGATGAGGCAATGACTTCATTAAATAAGTATGACTGGCCAGGTAATGTAAGGCAGCTTGAAAATGTTTGTTATTGGTTAACGTTGATGTCCCCATCACAAAGCGTGAAGGTACAAGACCTTCCCTCAGAAGTAAAAGAATTTGAGATTACAGATATACCCTCCTCTTCTTGGGAGGATGGAATGCAGAATTGGTTAAAAAATGTTTCTATGAATATAGATTCTGGTCTTTCAGAAATTGCTATAACTAAAATAGAAAAAATGCTTATAAGAACAGCGTTAGAAAAATCTAATGGAAAGAAAAACGATGCAGCTCAAATTTTAGGTTGGGGAAGGAATACGCTATCAAAAAAAATGAAGGAGCATGGTATTTAAATTAGAGGTAGATTATCTATCCTCCATTGATTGATACCACCCTTTAACAAACAAACGTTTTCAAAACCCTCTTTCTTTAGTGCTTCGCCAGCATTCGGCGAGATACTACCCATATCACACACCAATATAATAAATTTATCCTTATCAGTAATTTCGTTAATTCTTCTAGATAGCTCATTTGAAGGTATATTCTTTGAAGCTGTTATATGTCCAGTATTAAAAGACTCAGAATCCCTAATATCTATTATTAATGCTTTATCTTGATTAGACATACTGATTAAAGTTTGACAAGAGATTTTCTTGCCACCCTTCTTCGCATTCGAAAGAATAAGTAGAATTATTACTGTCAATAATGGAATTGATAGATAGTAATGCTCAATTAAGAAATTAATTATTTCCATTAGTATATTATCTATTAAAATAGGTTCGATTAATTAAAAAATATAATGAAAACAAGAAATTTAATAATAGTTCGTCATGGTCAAAGTGAATGGAATGAAAAAAACCTTTTTACTGGTTGGGAAAATCCTGGTTTAACTCAAAAAGGAATTGACGAAGCTATGCATGCAGGAGACTTAATAAAGGAGCTTGATATTAAGTTTGATTGGATGTTCACTTCTGCACTTACAAGGGCTCAATTAACTGGTTCAATTATTTTAGAAAAAATTAATCAAACGGATATCGATATTATAAAAGATGAAGCTTTAAACGAAAGATTTTATGGAGATCTACAAGGCTTAAACAAAGACGAATGTAGACAAAAATGGGGTGATGACATGGTCCAGATCTGGAGACGTTCATATGATCAGGGACCTCCAGGAGGAGAAAGTTTAAAAGAAACTGGTGAAAGGGTCCTTCCATATTATTTGAAAGAGATTTATCCATTATTATTAAAAAATATGAACATCTTAATTGCTGCACACGGGAATTCTCTAAGATCTCTAATAAAATATTTAGAAGTTATTTCTGATGAAGATATAGTTAAATTAGAGATTCCTACTGGCGCTCCAATACATTACTCATTTGATGAAGATGGAAATGTAACAACAAAGAAACATTTAATTGAATAATACTGAATTCCAGAATAAAGAATTTTCACAAGGTATTTCTACTTGGTATCTATCGCTAGGAAGAAATGGCTTGCCTTGGAGAAAAAATATCTCTCCTTACAGAGTTTGGATTTCAGAAATAATGCTTCAACAAACACAAGTTAAAACTGCAATCCCTTTCTTTAAAAAGTTTACTAAGAAATATCCAAGCTTAAAATCAATTGCGTCAGCGTCAGAAGACGAAATTCTAGCATTATGGACAGGACTTGGTTTTTATAGAAGAGCAAAAAATATATATAAGACAAAGGAGATAATAAAAAACGAATTTAATAATAAATTTCCCAAAACATTCGAACAACTTCTGCTTCTTCCAGGTATCGGAAGATCAACTGCTGGAGCAATTATGTCAATTGCCTATCAGGAATCTTATCCAATCATGGATGCAAATGTTAAAAGAGTAATATCAAGATATAAAGACATAGATGTTCACAATAAGGGGTCTATAAAAAAACTATGGTTACTATCTGAAGACCTCACTCCAAAAAAAAATATTTTTGAATACACTCAAGGAATAATGGATCTAGGTGCAACTGTATGTACTCCTAAGTCACAAAATTGTTCAAAATGTCCTATAAATATTACTTGTAAAGGTGCTTTTAAAGACTTTCAAATAGAAAATAAAGTTAGAAAAGATAGATCAAAGAAAAAAATATACTTTACTTTGGCTCATTCGAAAGAATCTTTCTTATTATTTAAAAAAAATGAGAGCAGTTTTTGGGAAAGTCTTTGGGTCCCATACAATAGAGACAATTGTGAAAAAACTAACTTGTTTAAAAAACCAGCAAAAAAAGAAGTTATAACTATTAACCATCTTTTATCACATATGGAATTAGAAATAACTATTGAAATCTTTGATTATAAGACTCCATTTAAAATTGAAAGTAATCTTGAACATCGGTGGATAAATAAAAATCAAATTCATAATTATGGTTTACCCAAACCCATTAAGACTATAATAGATAACTATGTCTGCTAAGATTTTATGTAAAAAGCTCAAAAAAGATTTACCAGCTTTATCATCACCACCAATGCCAGGACCAAAAGGTCTTGAAATTATGAACTCTATTTCTGAAGAGGCATGGGAAATGTGGAAGTCACATCAAACTACATTGATAAATGAAAAGCATTTAGATATGTCTAATGCTGAGAATAGAAAATGGCTTATTGAGCAAATGGACAAATTCTTTAATAATGAAGACTATGAAAAAGCTTCTGGTTTTAAAGCTTTAGATTAAAGTATTACCCATCCTCTTTACTATTTTTTACTGATTTAAATTGCTCACTTTTACACTTATAAATGTTAGTAAATTTTGATTTACAAAGTAAATAAAATAACGTTTAATTTAGGAAGTTTTATATCTCTAAGGGGCGAGAAGTATGACCGACAAAAAAAATTCTAATTTCCCAGCTGAGGCAGAAGTCGTCATTGTAGGTGTAGGTGGTATTGTTGGCTCTATGCTAGCATATTGGTTAGCAGAATTTGGTCAAAAAAATATTATTGGGTTAGAGAAATCTTCTGTCATTCCATCAGATATAGCCTCGACGGCTCATGCTTCTGATTTTGTTTACAACACAACACATGACAAATTAGGCTGTTGGACAACTGATTTTAGTAGGAAATTTTATGAAGATAACGGCTTTTTCTTAAAAAAAGGTGGTTTAGAAATTTGTAGAAAAGATGATGATGCTCGATGGGAAGAGCTTAAAAGAAAAGTTTCCTCAGGAAAAGCTTTTGGAACAAACATCAGGCTTATTTCTGCTGCTGAAGCTAAAGAAAAATTTCCTCTATTAGATGAAGAATCAATTCGCGGCGCTATGTGGGACCCGGATGCTGGTCTTGTTACACCTCGCTCACAAGACGTAGTCAGTTTTGCTGTAGAAACTGCAAAAGATAAAGGTGCTCTGAGAACATTTACTGATACTCCTGCAATTGATTTTGAAATTGAAAACGATCGTATTGTTGGAGTAAAAACTGATAAAGGTACAATTAAAACTAACAAAGTTGTTATTGCATCAGGAATTTGGGGCCCATTAATGGGTAAAAAAGCTGGAGTTCCTGTTCCATTGATGCCTCTAGAACATCCTCTTTTATTCTTTGGTCCACTTCCTGAAGCTCAAGGTGCTGAAGATTTTTTAGTATACCCATTGCTTAGAGATCAAGGTAATTCTGCTTATGTTAGAGATACAGGAAGACTTCATGGCGGAATGCTTGAATGGGGATTTTATGAAGATAAAAATCCTAGATTAGTGGATCCTGAAGATATTGGAAATCCCGAAAAAACAATGGGCTCAGATTCAATGAGATATTTAGATCTTGAAGAGGTGGCTGAACCTTTGGAAAAAGCATTTGAGACAACTCCAATATTAAATGAGTTAGGTTGGGATGAAAAAAGTTCATTTAATGGTCTCTTGTCTGTCACGCCTGACGCTGGATCTCTAATAGGCGAAAGCCCTGAAGTAAGAGGGTTTTGGTTATGTGAAGCGGTTTGGGTTAAAGACGGTCCAGGGTGCGCAAGATTGTGCGCTGAATCTATGGTTTATGGAAAAACGCAAGTAGATATGCATTCTTTTGATATAGCTAGGTTCTATCCAGAACAAAAAGAAAAGGAATTTGTTAAAACAAGAGCTTTTGAAAATTCTCAAACTATTTATACACCAGCTGTTCATCCAAGAGAACCTTACATAAGCAGTAGAGAAAAATATGTAAGTCCTTTTTATGAAAGAGAAAAAGAGCTTGGTGGTTTCTTTGATAACGAAGTTGCTTGTTGGGAAAGAGCACTCGCTTATAAAAGCAACGAACAAAAGCTAGATAAATATTTAAAAGAAGTTCCTATAAGGGAGGATGAATGGGATCATCGTCATGTACCTTATGAAATTGCTAATGCAGAACATCTTGCTATGAGTGATTCAGTTGGCATGATAAATCTTTCTCATTTTCCTATTATGGATATCAAGGGACCAGATGCAGAACGTATGCTGGAATATCTTTCTGTTGCTAAAGTTGGTAGTAATACTCCTGAAGGCAAAGTTATATATACTAATTTTCTTGACGAGGATGGGGGTGTTCATGCAGACCTTACAATCTCAAGATTAGGTAAAGATAGCTATCGAATAGTTACAGGAGGTGCTGATGGAAATCGTGACTGGGTATTATTACGAAATTATCGTGATGATAATGGACTAAATGCTGATATAAATATTAGAACTCATGATATTGCGACTTTAGGTCTTTGGGGTCCTGAGGCTCAGAAGGCTTTAGGTAATTTCATTGATCCTAATGAAATCAACATTGAGAGCTTCCCATTTGTTAGCGCCAAAAATCTTACTTTAAATTTATCTGGTGGAAGGAAGGTTGACGTTTGGGCAGCACGTATTTCCTATGTTGGAGAAAGTGGATGGGAGATCTATTTAAATAATAATAGTGAAGATGGTTTGGCTTTGTATGATTCACTGCTTGAAGTTGGTGTTGTTCCTGTTGGAATTGAGACCTATGCAAATAGTAGACGACTTGAAAAAAGCTTTAGACTTCAAGGTGCAGATCTTGAAACTGAATATAATGCTATCGAAGCTGCTATTCAAAGACCATTGGTTAAAGAAGCTGATTTTCATGGTAAGGCAGCTCATCTATCTCATAGAGAAGAAGATCCATGCGCTGTTCTTTGTACAATG
Organism: uncultured SAR86 cluster bacterium; assembly: GCA_902517425.1. Taxonomy (GTDB): domain Bacteria; phylum Pseudomonadota; class Gammaproteobacteria; order Magnimaribacterales; family D2472; genus SAR86A. The sequence continues at coordinate 5,885 of CABYCI010000030.1, forward strand.
ACACTAGATGATCTGAATGTATCCGGCAAGACTAGATATCCTGTTGGAATCTCGCCAATTGTTGATCCTGCTACAGGCGAAGTGCCAATAGACAGCAAAGGTCGAAGATCTTATACAACAGGTATGTCTTATTGTCCTTCTATCAAAAAATTTGTAGTTATGGGTTATCTACCTAAAGAAATTGCTATTAAAGGAAAGTCATTGTTAATTGAATACTTTAATGAAGATGGTGATGGTTTATATCCAATGACGGTTCAAATAGTTGGCAAGGGATCTCTATATGATCCCACTAACGAAAGAGTTCGTGCTTAGCCAATAGACTAATGACAATGCCTGTAAACTTGCCTATAATCCAAAGTTCATTTTAAGCCCAGATAGCTCAGTTGGTAGAGCAAAGGACTGAAAATCCTTGTGTCGGTGGTTCGATCCCACCTCTGGGCACCATTCTTTAAAATTCTTAAGTTTAAAATATTAGATCATTAAATAATTTTTATTTTAAAGAAGTTACAATATACACATGATTTCAAAACTACAAAAACCTATAGATTCAGGATTTAATTCTAAATC
>CABYCI010000031.1 GCA_902517425.1 uncultured SAR86 cluster bacterium
CAGGATTAGCTGGAATTTCAATTAATCTATTTGCGCACTCCAATTCATCGTTGGTAAGTCCCCTATCCTCTTTACCAAATATTATTGATACCTCTTTTTCATTAGTTGTTTCATCATGTATATCCTTTGCAGCAGTTGTAGCATCAGTAATTGGCCATTGAATTGATCTATCTCGAGATGAAGTGGCATATACAAAAGTGCTATCTTTAATAGCATCTTTAATGGAAGAAAATATTTGGGCTTTTTCTAATACATCGGTAGCATTACCTGATAAAGCATTTGCATCACCTGAGGGAAAAACACGAGGATTTACAAGTGACAATCTAGACAGACCCATCGTCTTCATTGCCCTTGCAACAGATCCTATATTTCCAGGATGAATGGTATCAACCAAAACAATGTTAATTAAATTACTTTGTAATCTCATATAACTATTATCCTTATTTCTATTACAATAGCGACATGTCAAAACAAGCATTATTAAATGTAAATCAACTTGCAGCGAGAAAAGCAGCTGCTGAGTTAGAGTTTGCAGTGAAAAAAGTTCATAGCCTGGATGCTTCTAAGGGTGGTCCGGATGGATATTTAAAGGCAATTGAGAGAAGAGTTGAGGATATAGTTTTTGAAGAAATAGAGAAATTTTTTCAAGAAGATAATTACATCAGTGCTCAACAGGGTCATGTTGTAAATAATTCAAATGTAACGTGGGTGCTAAAACCTATTGATGGTACTGAAAATTTTATGAATGGGTATCCTCATTTTGCAGTATCTCTTTGTTCTATGATTGATAATGTTGTTACATCTGCTGTGATTATAGATCCAATAAGAAGGGAGGAATTTTCTTCATATGGTGGTGGAGGTGCAGATCTTAACAATAATAAAATTAGATGTAGCATGCAAAATAATTTAGAAGAATCAATGCTTTCATATGCCAAATCATTTAGTGACGAAGAGTATGAGTTTGAAAAATCATATAAAGAACTTGCAGGTCAAAATCTTTACATGAGAGAAAGTGGTTGTTTGTCTCTAGATCTTGCATATGTTGGTACTGGTCGACTTGATGGTTTTTGGGCGTTCGATACAAGTCTTATAGATATTGCAGCAGGATCATTGATTGCTCAAGAAGGAGGCGCTTTGGTAAGCAACTTCAATGGAGATCCTAAGTTTATTACTGGTAACAATATCGTTTCGGCAGCACCAAAAATATACAAATCGGTTTTTAAAATCGATAAAACCTTATTTTAAAGGTTAAGGCATTCCATCAAAATCAACACCTTCAGGCTCAGGAATAGCTAAGTCTTCTTGGGTAAGTGTTAACGACATAAGAATGTTAGCTACTACATATATCGAAGAATAAGTTCCTATTAAAACTCCCAATATTAAAGCTAAGCTAAATCCTCTTATTAATTCTCCACCAAAAATAAATAAAGCAAATAGAACTAATAAAGTAGTTAAGGATGTAACGATAGTTCTTCCAAGTGTTTGATTCAAAGATAAATCAATCATGTCTATTGGTTCGAGAATTCTTTCAGTTCTAAAATTTTCTCTAATTCTGTCCGACACAACAATAGTATCATTTAATGAATAACCTATAACTGCAAGTAAAGCGGCTAGAACAGTTAGATCAAAGTCCCAACCAAATAATGAGAAAAGGCCTAAAATAATGACCACATCATGACCAAGAGCAGTTACCGCGCCTAGAGCAAATTTATACTGAAATCTAAATGCAACATAAATTAATATCATAAATAAGGCGATGATCATGCCGAGACCGCCTTGGTCTCTTAATTCATCTCCAACTTGAGGCCCTACAAACTCAACTCTTTTAAGTTCGATGGGAATATTTTGCTCATTAAGAATATTAAATATATTTTCGCCAATTGAACTATTACCACTTTGATCAGCAACTTTAATAAGAACATCTAAATTAGTTCCAAAATTTACTACTTGTGAGTCAGGATAACCATTTACCTCAAGAGAGTTTCTTATACTTTCTAAGTCAACTGCGGACTCATAAGAGACCTCGATAAGAGTTCCTCCACTAAAATCTAATCCCAAACTTAAACCTCTAAAACTTAAAGACATTATTGAAACAATAAAAAGTGATATAGAAATAATCCCAGCAATTTTTCTGAACTTCATAAACCTAAATCTAATGTCCATTATATTTTTAATACCTTTATATTTTTATTACCGTAAATTAAATTAACCATTGCTCTAGTGCACATAATTGCTGTGAACATTGATGTGACAATTCCAATTGATAATGTAATCGCAAAACCTTTGACTGGGCCTGTTCCAATAATATACAAGATCAACGCAGCAATTAATGTTGTGACATTGGCATCAAAAATAGTAACAAATGCTCTTGAAAATCCATCTCTTATAGCTGATTGTGGATCCTTGTTTTTTAATTCTTCTCTTATCCGTGAAAATATAAGGACATTTGCATCCACAGCCATGCCTACTGTTAGAACAATACCCGCCATACCTGGCAAGGTTAAAGATGCTCCTAAAAGCGACATTATCCCCGTTATTAGAACCAAATTTATAATTAAAGATATATTGGCAGCGATTCCAAAGACTCTGTAATAAAGAGCCATAAATAAAACAACAAGACAAAATCCTATGAGTATAGACTTCATACCTAACTCAATATTTTCTTTACCTAAGCTTGGGCCTACTGTTCTTTCTTCAACAAACTTCATAGGTGCTGCTAAAGCTCCAGCTCTTAAAAGCAACGCAAGTTCGCTTGCTTCTGTAGGTGAGCCCACCCCGGTAATTCTAAAACTCGTTCCGAGAACTGCCTGAACTGTTGCTAAGCTAATAATATTTTTTTCAATGAATGTTGTTTGTTCTATAACGGATTCACCTTGTGCATTTGTTACAAGTTCTGAATTTGTTTTTTGTTCAACAAATAAAACGCCTAGTTTTCTTCCAATATTTCCAGAGGTAGCTCTTTGCATTGCTCTACCTCCTTGCATATCAAGTGTGATATTTACCTGAGCAAACCCACTCTCATCAAATCCCGTGCTAGCATTTGTTACCCTATCACCGGACACAATAACTGCTTTTTCTAAATAGGCTGTTTGAAATTCATTTTCTTTAAAATCAAACTGTTCTTTTCTTAAAGGAGAAGTTCTTGAATTTGCTTCCAATCTAAATTCTAAATTTGCAGTTTTACCAATTATTTTTTTAGCTGCGGTTGGATCTTGAACACCTGGGAGCTCTACAACAATTCTATTTGATCCTTGTCTTTGAACAATAGGTTCTGATACTCCAAGCTCATTAACTCTATTTCTTAATGTAGTAAGGTTTTGCCCAACTGCATAATCTCTGATCTCTTTGAGAGCAATATCAGAATATTCAAGTATTAAAATATTTGAACTTGGCCTTTCGGTAATAATGTATTGCAAACCATTAACCAAAGGACTGTCGTCTCTATATTTTTTAAGAGCTTTGTTATAACTTTCTTTATTAGAAAATTCAAAATACAAGGCGAGATCTTTAATTGAGGAATTATCGAACTTAATCTTTTCTTCTTTAAATGTTTTTTGATATGTATCTAACAATAGCTCTAATCGTCCTTGCTGAGCTGTATCAATATCTACCTCAAGTAAAAAGTGAACACCACCAGAAAGATCTAAACCAAGTTTTACTGGATTTGCACCAATGTCTTTGAGCCACTGTGGTGTTGATGGTTCTAAAAATAAAGCAATTATGACTTTATCTAAAAGAATATTCTGTAGTATTGTTTTTGAGCTCAACTGTGTATCAACATCGTTAAATTTGATTACAATCTTGTTTTCTCGTAAGAAAATCTCTTCGTAGCTAGCTTTTTCATTTTCAAGTATCTCTTCAAGCTCATCAAGCAAAGATTGATCTGCCGACTTTGCTGAATCAGTATAGGCAACTTGAATTGATGGTTGAGTTGGATATAGATTTGGAAGTGCATATATTGAACCAATAACCAATACCATTAGTATTAGTAAATATTGATATATTGAAAATTTATTCACTTTAATTTAATTAATTGAATCTATAGTTCCTTTGGGAAGAATATTGGCAATAGCAGATTTTTGAAGTTTGAATACTACATTCTCGCTAACTTCTATGGATATATAGTCCCCTTTTATTGCTTTTACTTTACCAATGATACCGCTGGCTGCAATAACCTCTGCACCAATTTCTAGGTTTGTAAGCATTTCATTAATTTCTTTGTTTCTTTTATTTTGAGGTCTAATGATCACGATATACATGAACAACAGCAAAAATCCTAAAAAAAGTAAGGGTGAAAAAAATGATGTTTGAGCTCCTTCCATAATTATTCCTATATTGGCCCATCGGGCATATCTAAATTTCGTTTATTATAAAAGTCTTTTAAGAACTTCGCGAATAAATTATCTTTTATTGAATTCCTAATGTCCTTCATCAAAGATTGATAGTAAGAAATGTTGTGATATGTGGCCAACATAGATCCCAACATTTCATTTGTTCTTTGTAAGTGATTTAAGTATGCCCTGCTGTAGTTTTGAGAAACTTTTGAATCGCAGTTTTTATCGATAGGCTCATCGCTATTTTTATATTCTGCATTTCTAATATTAATAACACCTTCGGATGTAAATAATTGTCCATTTCTTGCATTTCTTGTTGGGAGAACACAATCAAACATATCAATCCCATACCTTACTGCTTCAACAATATCTTCTGGAGTCCCAACTCCCATAAGATATCTTGGTTTATCTTTGGGCAACTTATCAGACATGAAATCTAATATTTCAGTTTTTTCTTGTTTTGATTCGCCAACACTTAATCCACCTAGAGCAATGCCATCGAAATCAATATCTATTAATCTATTCAGAGACTCCTCTCTTAAATCTTTATACATTCCCCCTTGAACGATTCCAAATAAAGCAGAATTTGATTTATGAGCCTCTTTACATCTCTTGGCCCACCTCATCGAAAGCTCCATAGATTTTTTAGCATCTTCGTGCGATGCAGGATAATCAGTGCATTCATCAAAAGCCATGACAATATCCGATCCCAAATTTTGCTGTATTTGTATTGAGTCTTCTGGTGTCATAAAAATCTTCTTGCCATCATATGGCGAAGAAAACTTCACACCTTCTTCAGTTATTTTAACTAGCTCTCCAAGACTCCAAACCTGAAAACCTCCTGAGTCAGTCAGAATAGGCTTATCCCAATTAATAAATTTATGAAGTCCACCTAAATCTTTTATTAAAGCATCCCCAGGCCTTAACATTAAATGAAAAGTGTTGCCTAAAATGATCTCTGAATTAGTTTCATTGAGATCATTAACTGTAAGCCCTTTAACAGTTCCGTTAGTACCTACAGGCATAAAAGCAGGAGTATGTATTACTCCCCTTGCTGTATGGATTTCAGATTCTCTAGCAATTTCTGAAGAATTATTTATTTTAAATTTCATTCTTTTTTAAAAGCATGGCATCGCCATATGATAAAAATCTGTATTTGTGATTAATTGCAGTTTCATATATATTTTTCATATTGTCATGGCCAATGAAAGCAGACACAAGCATTAATAAGGACGATTGAGGTAAGTGAAAGTTAGTTATTAGCCTATCGACCGCTTTAAATTTATATCCTGGATAAATAAAGAGCTTGGTATAACCACAAAACCCTTTCTCGCTTTCATTATTAAATGCTGTTTCAAGGGCCCTGGTAGCAGTTGTTCCAACAGCAAATACTTTTTTACCTGCTTTCTTGGTTGCATTGACCATATCAACAACATCGGCAGAAACTTCTAGATATTCGCTATGAATATCATGCTCTTCGATATGGTCTACCTTAACTGGTTGAAAAGTTCCGGCACCAACGCTTAAGTTAACTGTAGCCATCTTTACACCAATTTTTTTTATATTTTCCAGTAACTCATCATCAAAATGAAGTCCAGCGGTTGGAGCTGCAACAGAGTCTTGTAATTTTATATCTTCATAGACAGTTGCATATCTATCTTTATCAAGATCCACATCAGGGCGTTTTATATAAGGAGGAAGAGGAACATGTCCTATTGCGTTGAATACTTCTAATGGAGGTCTATCAAATTGCACAATAAAGAAATTATCTTGCCTATCAATACATTCAACTTCAAAAGAATCTAAAATAATTGTTGTTCCTATTAATTAATATGGTGCCCCATATCTGAGTCGAACAGATACTCCCGAAGG
>CABYCI010000032.1 GCA_902517425.1 uncultured SAR86 cluster bacterium
ATTCATAAAACTCTTAAAACATAACAAAAATCAAGTTATCTTTTCCTGTATAGAAGATTGTTTTAGTAGTAAAATAACCAATGAATTTAATGAGTTTAAAAAGTTCCACGTGGAACAATTAGGATAACAAATGGCAAAAAAATCTAAGGAAGCCAAATACGATTCATCCAACATCCAAGTCTTAAAAGGTTTAGAAGCTGTCAAAAAAAGACCGGGCATGTACATAGGTGATACCGACGATGGATCAGGATTGCATCATATGGTCTTTGAGGTTTTAGATAATTGTATTGACGAAGCAATGGCCGGCCATTGTTCTGATATACAGGTAATAATTAACAAAGATGGATCTGTAACTGTTCAAGATAATGGAAGAGGCATACCTGTTGATGTTCACAAAAAAGAAGGAGTGTCTGCAGCTGAATTAATTTTAACAACTCTTCACTCAGGGGGTAAATTTGATGACAACAGTTATAAAGTTTCTGGCGGTCTGCATGGCGTTGGAGTTTCTGTCGTAAATGCCCTATCAAAAAAATTATTACTAGAAGTTCATAGAGATGGAGGAGAATATTTCCAAGAATATGTTGAAGGAAAACCAAAAGCTAAACTTAAGAAAGTAAAAAAATCAGACAAGACAGGAACAAAGATAACTTTCTACCCATCTGACAAAATTTTTACATCTATTGATTTTGAGACAGAAAAAATTTATAAAAGAATTCAAGAGCTTTCTTTCCTTAATGCTGGAGTTTCAATAAACGTTGAAGACAAGAGAACTGGAAAATCTCGTAAATTTAAGAATAATGGCGGCCTCTCAAGCTATGTGACCCATTTAAAGGCAAGAAAACAAGCTGTTTCAGAGATTTTCGAGTGCTCTGCAACAGAAAATGATGTCGGTGTAGAAATTGCAATGCAGTGGACTGATTCTTATTCTGAAAATGTACTTTGTTATACAAACAATATTCCTCAAAAAGATGGAGGAACCCATTTGGCAGGCTTTAGAGGAAGCTTAACAAGAGTTTTGAAGGCATTTATTAAGAAAGAGAATGCAAAAAAAACGCCTACAGATCTTCTTGGTGAGGATGTCAGAGAAGGATTAATTGCAATTATCTCTGTTAAAGTACCTGACCCTAAGTTCTCCTCACAAACAAAAGAGAAACTGGTTTCTTCTGAAGTAGAAAGTGTTGTGAGCACTGTATTTAATAAGTACTTTAACGATTTTCTTTTAGAAAACCCAAAAGATTCCATGAGTATTGTAGCAAAGGTATCTGAAGCAGCGCTTGCAAGAGAGGCTGCTAGGAAAGCAAGAGAAATGACTAGAAGGAAAGGGGTTCTAGAAATCGCAGGGCTACCAGGAAAGCTAGCTGATTGTCAGGAAAAAGATCCGACTTTATCTGAAATATACATTGTTGAGGGAGATTCTGCTGGTGGCTCTGCTAAACAAGGCAGAAACAGAAAAAATCAAGCCATACTTCCTTTAAAAGGAAAGATAATAAATGTTGAAAAAGCTAGAATAGATAAGGTTTTAGGATCTGCAGAGGTTGGCACCTTAATTAAAGCTCTAGGGTGTGGTATTGGAGAAGAAGATTTTGACATAAACAACCTTAGGTACCACAGAATTATTATAATGACAGATGCTGACGTTGACGGATCACACATAAGAACTTTATTACTCACTTTTTTTTACAGACAAATGTACGAGATAGTAGATAAAGGCCATATTTATATCGCATTGCCACCTCTATATAAAATAACTAAGGGCAAAGAATTTATATATGCGTCTGATGAGAAGCAAAAAGATGACGCAATAAAAACACTATCAAAAAATGGTACTAGAGGCTTAGAAGTGCAAAGATATAAGGGTTTAGGAGAAATGAATCCAGAACAATTATGGATCACAACAATGGACCCCATTAATAGAAGAATGATGAGGGTAGACATCGCAGATGTTCAGGATGCGAACGAATCTTTTGAAATTTTAATGGGGGATGATGTAGAACCAAGAAGAGAGTTTATAGATGCTAATGCCCTATCAGTTAAAGAGCTAGATATTTAGTTAAAGAAATCAAAAACAGCATTTGGCTCTAGAAGTTTTAACAAAGAACTAAATTCTGATTTAGTTTTTTCAAAAAAAGTTTTTCTAAAATCATTAAGTACATTTCCATCCTCAGCTAGTTTCTTATTCCAAGCATAAATATCTGATATGCGGTTATTTTTTAACATAGCATTTCTCTGTTTTAGAATTCTATAATATGAAAACCAAGTCGAAGAGAATTGTTCTTCTGCTATAAATATTGATCTATCAAGCAGCTTCCTTCTAAAGTCCGGAGGCGCGCTTGCAAATGAAAAGGTATTATTATGAATGGGTGTGCATGGAAATTGTTTTATAAGTTTGCTAGTAACAATCTTTTTATTATTGAGCATAATCGAGATAGGTTTATCGATACGTTTTTCTATTTCAACTATATAACCATTTTTGTTATCAAAGCCCTTTAAATAAAATTTTTCTTTATCGTACTTGATTAGTGATTGAAGATTAGTGCTTTTAAATGACTTTCCACTCGAGAAAATAAACACGGCTTCAAGCAAGCTGGTTTTGCCAGACCCGTTTGCACCATAGAAAAAATTTACACCAGGAGAGAGAGAAATATTAACGTCGTCAAAGCATCTTAAATGCTTGATAGAAATATTTGTTAGAGGCACTTTAAATTAAAAGAGGCATGACCACATATTTAAGATCTTCAGAGTTTGGATCGGTTATTAAACAACTTTTGTCTGAGCCAAAAAAATTGATTTCAATATTCTCAGAATCTAACGTAGATAAAATTTCTTGAAGGTAGTTTACGTTAAAAGCTATATCAATTTGTTCGCCATTATATTCACATGAAATATTTTCTTCGCCTTGTTCTTTTTCTGGATTATTTGCGGATACGTTTATTGAGTTTTCATCTGTTAATATTCTTACGCCTTTATATTTTTCACTTGATAGCACACTTACCCTGCTTAAACATTCTGAAAAGGTTTTTCTATTAATTGTTAATTGCGAACTATCTCCTGATGGGATTACTTGTTCATAGTCTGGGAATTTACCCTCGATGAGTTTACTTATAAAAGTTGTTCCAGAAATTTTTGCAGCTATTGAAGTTTGTCCTAATTCAATTATTACATTTTCAGATTCTTCTCCAACCAGTTTGCCAATTTCATTTATTGATTTTCTTGGAACAATTCCACTCATGCCCTCTTGAGTTGCTTCGTTTAGTGAAGAACTTGCCAGTGCAAGTCTGTGAGCATCAGTCGCCACACTTGTTATTGATTTGTCGTCAATTAAAAGATAAAGCCCATTTAAATAATGCCTCCAATCTTGATTTCCCATGGCAAATGATGTTTTTGAGATTAAGGTTTTTAAGTTTTGAGACGAAATATTAATCTGAGACTGAATTTCTTCTTGTTCAAATACTGGGAAATCGTCACTTGGGAGCGTTGAAATGCTATATTTGCCAGATCCCGACTCTATTTTTAAGTTATCTCCATCAAGAAATAGATGAATTTCTGCTAAGTCTGGAAGCAATCTGCAAAGATCGCTCAGTTTTCGAGCTGGGGTTGTTGTTTTACCCCCACTTTTGTAGTTTGATATAGTAGAAGTTGTTGATATTTCACTTTCAAGATCAGTTGCTGTGAGTTTTAAAGATGACTCATCTACTTCGAGTAGAACATTTGAAAGAATTGGTAGTGTTTGTCTTTTTTCAACAACTCCAAGCGTGTAGTTAAGAGATTTAACAACCTCTTCTTTTGTAATATAAAAGTCCATTAATTTGTCAGGGCTCTATTTAGGTTTCTGTAATCTTCTTCATGAGAGGGGCTTTCCTTTCTAAGCTCAAGTATTTTCTTACATGCATGTAAAACAGTGGTGTGATCTCTCCCATTAAAAGCTTCACCAATTTCAGGAAGGCTGTGATTGGTTAGTTCTTTTGTGAGGGCCATTGCCATTTGTCTTGGCCTTGTGATTGATCTGCTTCTTCTTTTAGATAGAAGGTCAGAAAGCTTGATATTATAGTATTCTGCGGTAGTTTTTTGGATGTTTTCTATGCTTACCATTTTTGCTGAAATAACAAATAGATCTTTAAGAGCGTCTTTAACTAATGCCAAATCTATGTCTTGATTTGTAAATCTTGCATTCGCAACAACTCTTTTAAGGGCTCCCTCCAACTCTCTTATGTTTGACCTGATTCTTTGCGCAATATATATTGCGCAGTCATTTGGCATGCTAATGCCCATTGATGAAGCTTTATTTAAAAGAACAGCAGCTCTAGTTTCGAGCTCAGGAGGGTCTATCACAACAGGAAGACCCCAGCCAAGTCTAGATTTGAGCCTCTCTTCTAAACCATCAATTTCTTTTGGGTATTTATCACAGGTGAGAATCATCTGGTTATTTCGATCTAATAAAGCATTAAAGGTATGAAAAAACTCTTCTTGAGATTGTTCTTTACCTGCAAAAAACTGGATATCATCTATAAGTAAAGCATCGGCATTTCTGTAGAATGATTTAAATTCATTCATCGCACCCAATTGAAGTGCTTTTACCATATCGGAAACAAATTTCTCAGAATGAACATATACTATTCTTTTATTTGGTTCGTTTTTTAGAATTTCATTACCAACAGCATGCATAAGATGGGTTTTTCCTAAACCAACCCCGCCATAGATAAACAACGGGTTATAGTCACCCTTTGGATTAGCTGCAACTTGTTTTGCAGCTGCTGCTGCTAAGTGGTTAGACTTGCCTTCAACAAAAGTTTTAAAAGTATAGTTTTCAACTAATTTTGCGCCAGATGATTGAGATTTTTGATATTTATCAACAAATGTTTCTTTTGTATGCGTTTTAAAGACCAGATTAATATTGTTTTTACTTTGTACTTGAACTAAATTTTTGATTTCTTTTGCAAAATTCTTTTCTATGTAGTTTAAAATAAAGTCATTTGGAGCAACCAACTCTAAGATGTCTTTATCGATTTTTGCTTT
>CABYCI010000033.1 GCA_902517425.1 uncultured SAR86 cluster bacterium
GGCAGCATACATTTGATATTCGCAACCAGCATCAACTAATAACAAATCTGATTCTTCTAATATTTGATTGTTTTCGACATAGTGAAGTACGCATGCGTTTTCTCCGCCTGCAACAATTGGGTTATATGCAGGATATCTTGCGCCACGTTTTGAAAACTCATGAATATACAAACTTTCAATCTGTTGTTCTGAGTCACCATTTTTCACAGATTTCATTGCCGCTATATGCGCTTCTGCAGAAATATCACATGCTTCTTTAATTAAAGCTATCTCGTGATCATCCTTTATGAGTCGGGTATTGCCGATAATTGAAGATGCGTCAATTATATTGATTGATTTACTATGTCGATCTTTAGATGCTGCTGATGTAGTCCAATCAATTACTTTTTGATCGAAACCCTGCTTTTTACCAATGGGGTATAGTACTTGTTCAGAGCCATGAAGGATATCTGGCAGCATTACATCGATTTGTGTGTTGTCAAAAGCTTTATCGAATAAGAAATCATCAACAGCTCCTATTGGCCCTGCTCTATAACCATCCCATATTTCTTTAAGCTTATCCTTAGGTGGAACAAAAGCAATTGAACTTATGTTCTCTTTATCTTTGACAATTGCTATTAAAGATGAAGGCTCACAAAATCCAGACATATAGTAAAAGCTGCTATCTTGTCTAAAAGGAAATGTTGAGTCCGCATTTCTATAGAGCAATTCAGCGCCTGGAATTAATAATACAGAATTATCAGGCAATGAATTCTTTAAATTGTTTCTTCTATTTTTATATATTGAATTATTCATGTTGGTATTTTACTCTTTTATTAAACAAACTTTCCAATTCCCTAAAGTAGAATTAAACTATTCAGATGTCTAAAACCAATGAAACCTCTCATAAAGATTTTGAGAAGAAATTAGATTTACTTATCAAAAGATTTGAGGAACAAAAAGGAATCATTGATTCATATATTAAAAGAGAAAGGGATTGGAAGAAAGATAAAGTCCTTCATAAAAAAGAAGTAACTCGTCTTGAAAAAAAATTAAAGAAGGTAACAGATGAGTAAGGTAGAAACAGTTTCATTAAGAATCTTTGGTAGAGACTTAACTTTAGCATGTCCACCCAAAGAAAAAGATAATCTGATTAAAGCTGCAAATTTATTAAATGAAGAGCTTGACGGTATAAATGATAAAAATAATGCGTTAATCATTGCTGGCCTTACTCTTGCAAATAAACTCCTAACCAGTGGTGAGGGCTCCAGCAAAATAAAAGATACCGACTTTTCGAATCTAATAAATAAAATTGAAAAATCACTAGAAAAATAACCTTTAACTTATTTTTTAACTCAACTATACTTTATGAACATTCTGGTTCATTTGCTAATGTGTTAATAAATTTGAACCGATACTAATAAATAGGTGATATTCCACTATCATTGTTGTGCAGTACCTTACGGGAAGCCTGATTTGATAAGATATTCACCACCTGAACTTTCGGTTCAGGTATAACACATAGCGGTGATCTGGTTTGTTAGCCTCTGTATAATTTATGGTGAAAAATAAAATAAGAAAATCACTTTTTGATCAGGGGCAACTTCTATCTGATAAGTTTCTATTGGAAACAAGCTCTAAGATTCAAAAAAATGTAATTGAAGAAATTGATATTGAGTCTTCAAAGAATACGCTCCTATATTTTCCATACAAAAAAGAAATTAAATTGAACCTCATTATTAATGAAATCAAAAGTTACTCAAATAATATTTATCTACCAAAGATATTTCCTAATAAAGAATTGAGATTTAATCTGCTATCTGATGAAAGTATTATGGTAAAAAACAAATATGGGATAAGTGAGATAGATGATAATAAAAATTATATAGGTCTTGAGGGATTCAACATGATCTTTATACCTTTTGTTGGTGTTGATAAAAACGGTTATAGACTTGGATATGGCGGAGGATATTTTGATAGAGCGTTAGAAAAAATAAAATTATGTATCTCAAAGCCTCTTATCGTTGGCTTAGGTTACGATTATCAAATTATGAATAACTGTTTTGGAGAAAACCATGACATGAAATACGATATTGTCATAACAGAAAGCCGTGTACTTTCATATAAGTGAACTATAAAATACGATTCATATATACACATATGAATAAATCTTATAATTATTTTTTCTTATTTTTCTCATTATTTATAAATGCGGAGTCTGTAGTTATAGACGCAAATTTAAATGAGCCAGAATGGGATACTGCCATAACAATAAATCAATATAGTGAAGTTATACCTTTCACACTTCAACCGGCAGAAGAAAGAACTGTAGCAAAAATCTTTTCGAATGAAAAAGGAATATACGTTGGTTTTACTAATTTTCAAGAGAACTCAACAATGCTATCAAATAAATCATTAAGGGATGAAATTGCAAATACGGCAGATCAAAATTGGATATCAATAGATTTTGATAATGATCGTCAGAAAGCATATTTATTTTTTGTTACCCTAGCTAACATTAAGGGTGATGGTATCAGACGTATTGGTGGATGGCCGGAGTTTGATTGGGACGGAGACTGGGAAGTAAAAACAAAAGAATATGATGGTTATTGGGTTTCTGAGTTTTTAATACCTTGGAATGTCGCTCTAATGAAAAACGTTGATAGCGAAGAAAGAACAATAAATATTTCAACAATAAGAAAGATTGCATACAAACAATCTTGGATTGGTGATGCTGAAACAAGCGCGAGAAGAACTAACTTTTTATTAAAATTGAGGCCTATCCAAATTAAAAATTACACTCAAAGTAAGGTTAATTACTTTCCTTATGTATCAAAAACCTATAATTCTGTTACTGGTTTTAATGAAGACAAAATTGGTGCAGAGATTTTTATAAGTAGTGGGACAGGCAAGCAAGTTAATTTAACTTTCAATCCTGACTTTGGTCAGGCAGAAAGTGATGAAGTGATTGTAAATTTTTCTGCGCAAGAGACTTTCTATTCTGAAAAAAGAGCTTTCTTCAATGAAAATCAGTCTCTATTTGACCTATCCCACTATGATAGATATAGAGTCATTAATACAAGAAGAATTGGTGCAGCAAGCACTTATGATTGTCAGGCATCTTCTGATGAAAATCGATGTGATGGTAAAAGGAAAAGTTATACAGATATTGATTTTGCTTTAAGGTACACACAAAAAAATGATAACAGTAATCTTGGAATATTTGTTGCTCAAGAGTCAGACGAATCATTTACAAAAGGGAAAAACTTTTATGCTATAAGATCTAAAAATAAAATTGGAACAAGAACCATTGGTTATTTTCTTACTCATGTAGTTGATAATTTTACGAATGAAAAGGCTACAGTGAATGTAATTGATTTCATAAATGTTAAGTCTGATAAATTAACTTTATATACAGATTTCCTCTCTTCAGAAAAAGAGGGAGTTTCTGGCTTTGGACTTAGATCACAGTTTGTATACAAACCTACTCAGCTTAGCAGGAGATCTGGAAGTATTTTATATTTTGAAGATAGTTTTAGGCTAAATGATTTTGGGTACCTTAAAAAAAATGATTGGTTTCATGTTGGATTAGGTTCAGATATTACAAAGGTGGATTTTAATGAATCTAGCTCAGTCAAAGAAAGAAAAATTGGTACAGATTTTAATTATGACTCTGATACATCAGGCAATTCTAATCCTACTCAACTGAGACAAGAATATAATTTTCAGTATAAAGATACTTCCAGCTTTCAGGCCTCATGGGATCTTAAAACATCTGGCAAAAATACAACAATAACAAGAAAAAATGTTGATTTTCCATTTGTTAAGAGAAATGGAAGTTTTAGCTTTAATCTTGATTATGAATCACCAAGTTATGGTTCATGGGAATATGACTGGAGAGTTGGTTATGAAACAGCAGATAAATATAAAACGTGGAGCTCAGAAGGATATGAGAGAAGGTTCGCTAAGATTGCAGGATCTATATATCCTATTGATGATTTTAAATTAGGCTGGGAATTTAGAGTAAGAGAAGAAGACGAATGGCTAAATTGGATTAAGGACAATGAGCTTGCTGTATATGATTTAACTCAAAAAATTATTTCAATAAATGCAAATTGGTTTAAAGGTTATAAGCACGAGATTAGATTAAAGAGTCAGTTTGTAGCCTTGGAGGCAGAAAGCCCTATTAGCCTAATTTCAGACAAAGCAGGTTACCTATATAACCATAAATCTATCGTGAAGCCATTCACAGATGGTATTACTTCTTTTCAGATCAGA
>CABYCI010000034.1 GCA_902517425.1 uncultured SAR86 cluster bacterium
TAATTTATGGATTATTAGGATTTTGTTTGATTCTTGAAATGGAATCCACATATCAAAGATACGAATTACCACCAGCGCTATATTTGTTTATGATTGTTTGGTTGGCACTAGGCTTTATTGGAATATTAGATCTGTTTGGATTTGGCAGGGTTGCAAATTTTGCTCATTTAGGCGGCTTAGTTTCAGGAATGATTTTTGCTATGATATATAAATATAGGATAAAAATATCGTAAAAACATGATTAAAAAAGCAGTACTTCCTGTAGCTGGTTTAGGAACAAGATTTTTACCAGCTTCAAAAGCAACTCCCAAAGAAATGCTTCCAATTATAGATAAACCATTGGTGCAATACGCTGTTGAAGAAGCAATAAGTAATGGAATTGAAGAGATCATCTTCATTACAAGCCCAAAAAAGTTGTCAATAAAAAAACATTTTGATATCAATCATGAGCTTGAATCCATATTAAAAGATTCAAAACAAGAGGAGATATTAGATAAATTAAATCCTGAAATTTTTAAAGAAATTAAATTTCATTATGTTAACCAGAATGAACAGAATGGCTTAGGCCATGCAGTGCTTCAGGCTGAAGATATTGTAGGTAATGATCCTTTTGCTGTTTTATTGCCTGATGATTTATTTTTTTCTAAAAAGTCTTGTCTGAGTCAGCTTATTGATATTTATAAACAAACACGATCATCTGTTATAGCGGTAAATAAGATTGAAAAAGTAAATATACATAAATATGGAGTAATCAAGCCCGGAGAAATAAAAGAAAAGCTAATTAAGGTTGAAGATATAGTAGAAAAACCTTCACATGAGGAAGCTCCTTCAGATATAGCTGTTTGTGGAAGATATATTTTTAATGCTTCTATATTTAAGTTTCTAGAATCAACTAATTTTGATAAATTTGGTGAAATACAACTTACAGATGCAATTAAAAAGCTTCTATATGAAGAAGAGGTTTTTGCATCAATATATGAGGGGGAAAAATTTGACTGTGGTAGCAAGCAAGGATTTGTTCATGCTACCATTACACTGGCTCTCAGAGATGAATCTATCAGCCACGATATTAAAAAAATAATAAAGGAAATTGTTTGAATTTTTTTCTAAAAATTTTTAAATTGTTACCGCCTGAATTAGCCCATTCTATTTCATTAAACTGTTTAAATATTTTCTATAAATTAAAAATACTTAGACTGTTTTTTAGCAAAGAAGACCATGATGAAAAAGTAACATTTCTTGGAATGAAATTTAATAATAGACTTGGAACAGCAGCTGGGTTAGATAAAAATGGTGATTATATTGACTCACTTGGCGCTTTAGGATTTGGGTTTCTTGAAGTTGGAACAGTCACTCCTTTGCCTCAATCTGGCAATACTAAACCTAGAATTTTTAGAAACTATGATGAAAACTCTATTGTTAATAGGCTCGGTTTTAATAATAAAGGTGTTGATTACTTAGTAAATAATCTAAAAAAAAGAAAATATAAGGGTATTTTAGGAATCAATATTGGTGCCAACAAAAACTCCAATGGTGCAGACAGAATAAATGATTATATTGTATGTCTTCAAAAAGTAAGCCAATATGCTGATTACGTAACAATTAATATCTCTTCTCCAAACACTCCTAATTTAAGAGATTTACATAATTCAGAAAATCTATCTTTGTTAATAAATGCTATAAATAAAAACGTGAAAGATTTAGGTATTGTTAAACCTATTTTCTTAAAGATATCTCCTGACGAATCTGAAGAAACAATAGATAACATAATAAAACATATTGAAAATTCATGTTTCTCAGGAATTATTGCCACAAATACGACCATAGACAAATCTAATGTTAAAAATGAAAAGATTAAATCGATAGAAGGCGGATTATCTGGAGAACTCTTGATGGAAAAATCAACAAGAAAATTATCTTACATCAGATCAATATCAAGTGAAATGCCATTAATTGGAGTTGGAGGTATTTTTACTAAACAAGACTTTGATAGAAAAATAAATGCTGGCGCAAGCCTAGTTCAGGTGTATACAGGCTTTATAGTAAAAGGCCCAGATATTATCAACGAAATACTTAGTAGTTAACATGGAATATGTTATTTTTTTTACCGCGCTGATGGTTTTAATTGGCTCTGTATCAATAGCCATGCCATCAAAATCTTCAAGAAAAGTATCAAAAGTAAGGATGGAAGCAAAGATATTAGGTTGCAAGATTTCATCTACCTTGTACGGAGAAAATAAATTCAAAAATAAAAGCTCTATCGAAGTAAGTTATCAAATTATTAACGAAACAAATTTAAAGGATGCTCATTTTATTAGAGACAAAGACAAATTAATCTTGTATTCTCCTGTCAAATTAAAGTATTCCGATAGCTTTGATAGCTTGAATATAATGCTAGAAAAGATTTCAGATAGTTTAGATGAGATTATATTTACTAAGTCTTCAATTTCATTTTTGTGGAAAGAAAAAAAAGGTATTGAGGAGTTAAAATTAATTTTGGTTGGATTAAAAAAAATTAATCTTTTTTAAATTTTTCTTGCATATTTAAGCATTTTAATGATATTCATAAAAAAGGAAGTAAACAAAATATGTCAAAATCGTTAGTTATAGTTGAATCGCCAGCAAAAGCTAAAACTATTTCAAAATATCTTGGATCCGAATATATTGTTGAATCAAGCGTTGGTCATATTAGAGATCTTCCAAAAAAAGCAGCACCAAATTCTAAAAGAGCTTCTATTCCAAAAGACGTTTCTCCTGAAGAAAAGATTAGACTTAAAGCTATTAATGATAGGAATAGACTAATAAGAAGAATGGGTATAGATCCAGATAATGGCTGGATTGCTGATTGGCAAATCATTCCTGAAAAAGAAAAAGTAATAAAGTCTCTTAAAAAGGCAGCCAAAGGAGTAGATCATATATATCTTGCGACCGACCTTGATAGAGAGGGTGAAGCAATAGCGTGGCATCTTAAGGAAGCGCTTGGTCCAAAAAAGTATGAGTATTCAAGAGTTAGATTCAATCAAATTACAAAATCTGCAATTATTGAATCGTTTGATGACCCTAAAGAGATAGATATCGATTTAGTTAAGGCATATAGAGCTAGAAGATTTTTAGATAAAGTAATTGGTTTTGAATTATCACCATTGCTTTGGAAAAAAATTGCTAGAGGTCTTTCAGCTGGCAGAGTTCAATCAGTAGCTTTAAGAGTCTTAGATGAAAGAGAAAGATTGATACAAGAATTTATTCCTGAAGAGTACTGGGAAGTTTCCATGACTCTTTTTAAAAATGAATCAATTATTCCGTTTAATTTAAATAGAAAAAAATCTGAACCCTTGCTCAAAGAAGAAGAAGCAAGAAAAATTCAAGGTCTTGTTGAGAGTTCTAATTTATTAATAAATGAGATTACAAAAAAACCAGTAAAGGTAAAACCAAGAGCTCCCTTTATAACATCGACTCTTCAACAAGCAGCAAGTACAAAATTAAGTTTTACAGTTAAAAGAACAATGAGAGTTGCACAAAAGTTATATGAGGCAGGTCATATTACTTATATGAGAACTGATGCACCTAGTCTTAGTAAAGAATCAATTCAAGATGCAAGAAATTATATCGGTGAGAAGGTAGGACAAAAGTATCTCACGAATGCTCCAAGAATCTACTCAAGTACCGAAAATGCTCAGGAAGCACATGAGGCTATAAGACCAACAAATGCATATATGACTGCAGATGATTTGATGAAACAAACAGAAGAAGAAAAAAGACTTTATCAATTAATATGGCAACAATACATTGCATGCCAGATGCCAGATGCTGAATATTTATCAACTTCAGCCAAAATCAAAATCAATGAATATACTTTTTCTGCAAAAGGGAGAGAAGTAGTTTTTGACGGATATACAAAAGTCTCGCAACCTATTAAATCTGATAATGATGACATTTTACCTCCTTTAGAGGAAGGCGAGTCACTGGATATCAATGAAATAAAATTAGAACAAAAATTTACAAAACCACCATCAAGATATTCTGAAGCTGCTCTTGTAAAAGAACTTGAGAAAAAAGGTATTGGCAGACCATCAACATATGCAAATATTATCTCTACTATTCAAGATAGAGGCTATGTTGAAATTCAGAATAGAAGATTTTTTGTTAAAAAAATTGGCCATATCGTTACTGAAAGATTAATTGAAAGCTTTGATGACATTATGGACTACGAATTTACTGCA
>CABYCI010000035.1 GCA_902517425.1 uncultured SAR86 cluster bacterium
ATCAAATTACTCAAATGACAAAACCTATTATTGAAAAAGGTTCTATTAAAGTCGTGGTAGATGATAAAGAAAAAATAATTAATATTACGCGAGCTCACCTAGAAGAAGATGCAGGCAAATCAATTCATGACCTTTTTGAGGGAGAAACAGGTGTTGATTTGAATCGTGCCGGAACTCCCCTGCTTGAAATAGTTTCTGAACCTGAAATTTCAAATGCAAAAGAGGCTGTTGCCTATTTTAAAGCGGTAAGACAACTGGTAACTATTCTAGATATATGTGACGGAAACATGGCGCAAGGTTCAATGAGATGCGATGTAAATGTTTCGATTAAAAAGACTGATGATAAAGAACTTGGTACAAGAGCTGAGCTTAAAAATATAAATTCTTTCAAATTTATTGAAAAAGCAATTAATTATGAAATTGAGCGTCAAATAAAAGTTATTGAAAGTGGTGAATCTGTTGTTCAAGAGACTAGACTTTACGATAGCGATAAAAATGAAACTAGGTCAATGAGATCAAAAGAAGAAGCAAATGATTATAGATACTTTCCCTGTCCCGATCTGCTTCCAGTTGTGATTTCGGATAATGAGCTACAACAAATTAAAGATAATCTTCCAGAGCTTCCAGAAGAAAAAGAAAATAGATATGTTTCAGAAATTGGGCTAGAAGAATCAGAGGCAAAAATCATCTCTTCCTCTAAAACAATGGCAGATATGTTTGAAGAAGCTTCAAGTAAAACAAATAATGCAAAACTTGTTGCTAAATGGTTAGTTGGTGACGTTAGTGCTTTATTAAATAAAGATAATATTGAGATTGATGAATCAAATCTATCCCCAGAAAATTTTGGAAAACTAATTGAGAGGATCTCGGATAATACTATTTCTGGGAAAATTGCCAAATCAGTTCTTGAAGAAGTTTGGGAAAATGGAACAGATGTAGATGAAGTTATCGAAACAAAAGGCTTAGTTCAAATTCAAGATGAATCATTGCTTGAAGAAATAGCTAATAAAATTGTAGACTCAAATCCAGACCAGGTTGCTGCATACAAAGGTGGAAAAGATAAGCTATTTGGTTTCTTTGTAGGACAGGTAATGAAAGAAACTCAAGGGAAAGCCAACCCAAAGAGTGTTAATGAAATTCTTAAAAAAATCCTTAACTAAACAATAAACATACTTAAAGTTTCAGCAACGAACGCAGGTTTTTCAACGCCTTTTATTTCCATGGTTACCTCAGTCTTTGCAAGATATTGTCCAGGATTCTTTTCAGTTATTTCAATACATTTCATATGAATTCTAACCTCTGAATTTACTGGAACAGGGCTTAGAAACCTTACTTTATCTAATCCGTAATTTAATCCCATCTTAGTACCTTCAAGTACCATGCCAATCTCTTGTTCAAAAGGTATTCCAGCAACTAAAGAAAGTGATAAAAATCCATGAGCAATAGTTGATCCAAATACAGGAGTTGCTTGCTCAGGATCTACATGAATAAACTGATGATCCATTGTGGCATCAGCAAATTTATTTATGCGCTCCTGATCAATAGTCACCCAATCCGATACACCTATCTCAGTCCCAAGCACTGAATCAATTTCTGATGGTTTTACAATCTTTAACATATTATTTCTCCATATAATGGTTACTGTACTCTTCTCTTAGTTCAAATTTTTGAAGTTTTCCTGTTGCTCCATGAGGTAATTCTTTTAAAAATATTATTTCATCCGGTAACCACCATTTAGCAACTTTATCGCTTAAAAATTCAATAATGCTATCTTTTTCAATGGGTTCTCCCGAATTAGTTACAACAAACAGCATTGGTCGCTCATCCCATTTGGGATGCGGTATGCCAACAACGCATGCTTCGGCAACTTCTGGATGTCCAAAAGCAGCATTTTCTAAATCAATTGAGCTTATCCATTCTCCACCTGATTTAATGACATCCTTTGCTCTATCCTTAATAGTCATATATCCATCTTGATCTAATACAGATATATCTCCAGTATCAAACCACCCTTCTGCATCAACAGCATCTTTATCAGCTTTGAAATATTTTTGAAGAATCCACGGACCTCTAACCATTAAATGACCTTGTGATTCTCCATCTTTAGGTAGTTCATTGCCTGCATCATCTACAACTTTTAATTCAACTCCATATATAGGCCTTCCTTGTTTAAGTTGGATAGCATACTTTTCTTCTTTAGACATATTGTCCATTTCAGGTATTGGAATATTAGTGGTTCCCAATGGACTCATTTCTGTCATTCCCCATGCATGAATTACGTTAACATCATGAACTTCATCAAATTCTTGAAGTGTTGCAAGTGACAATGCCGAACCACCAATAATTGTATTTTTTACAGATGAAAGAATTTTATTGTTTTCTCTACAATAAGCTAATAAACCCATCCATATTGTTGGAACACCAAATGCCAAAGAAACATCCTCTTGATCAATTAATTCATATAATGGCTCTCCTTCCATCTGCATTCCAGGCATGATTAGTTTTAGTCCATTCATTGGACCAAAATACGGAATGCCCCATGCAAGAACATGAAATAACGGAACTACCATTAGAATTGAATCATCTGGTTGTATAGTCATTGCTGTTAATGCTGCCTGAGCATGAAGAATATTTGATTTATGGCTATATAAAACTCCTTTTGGATTTCCTGTTGTTCCTGACGTATAACATAACGCGCATGCTGCATCATCAGCTAATACTGGCCATTTATAATCTTCATCACCATCTTTAATATATTCCTCATAGGACATAGCATTCTTTAATGAGGTTTCTGGCATTTCACTTTCTTCACATAAAACAATATATTTTTCTACTGTTGTTAATTTGTCTTTAAGTCCTTCTAATATAGGTACAAAGGGAAGTTCCACAAAAATAATTTTGTCTTCAGCATGATTAATAATATATACAGCCTGTTCAGGATGTAATCTAAAATTAAGTGTATGAATAACCGCACCCATTCCAGAAATACCATAATACATCTCAAGATGCCTATAAGTATTTAGAGCTAGTGTTGCAATTACATCTCCATTTTTTACTCCATCTTTTTCTAAAGCTGAAGCTAGTTTTCGAGATCTTATACAAACTTGTTCGTAATTTGTTCTATGTACTTCTCCAGAAACTAATCTACTAATTACTTCTGTCTTTGGATGAATTTCTTTTGCGTGTTCAATAATTCCTGCTACATTAGGTGTCCACTTTTGCATATCTCCAATCATTTAAATTGCTCCCTTATCTTGTTTGATATAAATTATATAAGAAGCAACATTATTTGATAACAAAATTATGAATATAAAAGAAGGTATTGAGAAAAGATTTTCTGTAAGAGCATTCACAAATGAAGTCCCAAGTATGGAAATAATCAAAGAAATTCTTAAAACTGCAAATTCTGCTCCATCAGGAGGCAATATTCAGCCATGGAAGGTTTATGTTTTAAATGAAGAGTCTAAAAATAAATTAGCAGAAAAAACACTTCATAACTTTGATACGGGTGTTCAAGAAGAAATTGAATATGATATTTATCCAAAACCTCTAGCAGATGAATATAAAAAAAGGAGATATAAATGTGGTGCAGATATGTACAATGCGCTATCTATTGAAAAGGATGATCTTGATTCGAGGTTTAAACAAATCAGAGAAAACTACAATTTCTTTGGAGCTCCATTGGGAATGATTATTACTATTGATAGATCATTTGGTAATAATGGTTGGGGACATGTAGGAATGTTCTTAGAGAACCTTTGGCTTAGTGCTATTCATCATGGTCTAGGATTATGTTTACAAGAGTCCTGGTCTATTTATCCAAAAACCGTAAAAGAGGCAATAAAACATCCTGATAATGAAAT
>CABYCI010000036.1 GCA_902517425.1 uncultured SAR86 cluster bacterium
TACCCAATTAAAGATGGCATCCCTGTAATGTTGCCTGAAGAAGCACGGAAAATTTAATAATCGCGCCCGTAGCTCAGTTGGATTAGAGTGCTTGGCTACGAACCAAGAGGTCGGGAGTTCGAATCTCTCCGGGCGCGCCATCTTCCTATCGTATAAATTAAATTGGCATATAAATTGCAACGTTAAGATTATATGGAGGCAAATATGATTGATTATTTTGAAAGAGTTCTAGATTTTTGCAAAAACGAACCACTTTGGGCTTTAGCATTTTTCTTTTGTGGATATGTTATTGGTGAAACTTACTTTATTTTATAACAAGTAAGTCTTTGGCAATAATTGTTTCACCTGCGAAATTTTGTCTTACGTCACTTAAGAGAGATTCCTCTTTTGCTCCCCAAAATAATATATGACTTAAAACTAATTTTTTAGGTTTGAGCTCATTTGCAATAATTCCTAAGTCTATTGAGGAAGTATGATGGGCTTGATGATAGATTTGCCAATCTTTAGTTTTATTAACAAAAGTTTCACTTGAGAAAACTTCATGAACAAGAATATCTAGATTTTTACCATATTTTTTTAAATTCTCACTTACAGCAGTATCGCCTGAAAATAAAATTCTTTTATCTTTTGTAATAAATAAAAAACCAAATGAATGCTTAAAATCACCATGAGCATTTTTAAATGCTATAACTTCAACATTATCATCTTTATAGATAAGTCCATCTTTTGATATTTCGGTAACACTTGAAGTAAACCCTAGCTTATTAGCTGGTTGTGAACCATATAATCTATAATTAATATCTTCAATATATGCTTTAGTGATATTTTCCGACATTGCCTCTAAACCGATTGGTCCAAAAAGATTCAGTGGCACTGCTCTACCCATAATCCAGGGAGTAAGAACCAAATCAGCTAAAGCTCCACTATGGTCTGAATGAATATGAGTTAAAAAAGCTATATCAATCTTATCTAACTCCATTGAAGGATAGCTACCACCCCATGTTGGAGACATCGCAGATATTCTTCTAACAATACCAGGACCAAAATCCACAATATATGCCTTTTCATTAACAACTACAGCATACCCAGAACCATATCTTTCAGGATCTGGATTTGGTGTACCAGAACCTAAAATAATTAATTTTGTCTCAGCAAATAAAAATAATGGACTTATTAAAAAGAATAAAATTAATAGAAAAGAGTTTAACTTAAACTGATTTAAGTCGTTGTTCAGGAATCTTGTTTTTAACATTTATGATATTGTTTTCATTATCAAAATATACGAGTGTTGGCTGGTGGAGATTTGCTTCCTTTTCATCATAAGAACCGTATGTACAAATTATTACTACGTCATCAATAGATACTTTATGAGCTGCTGCACCATTAACAGATAGTGTTTTTGATCCTGCTTCAGCAAGTATTAGATATGTTGAAAATCTATTACCATTTGTAACATTATAAACATCAATTTTTTCGTATTCTTGCATGCCGGCTGATTGAAGAAAATCCTTATCAACTGCACATGATCCTTCATAATCCAACTCAACTTGAGTGACATTGATACGATGTAGCTTTGATTTTAGCAATGTTTTTTTCATAGGGACGAAAGTATAGAGAAATATTGCAAATTATTAAAGTTTTGAGATAACTAAGTTATCAATAAGCCTTACACCACCAAGGTGTGCTGCAACAGCAATCAATAAATCATTGTTATTTATGTTATATGATTCCTCAAGAGATTCTGTGTCACATGATATAAGATAATCTACCTTGAAACCAAATGATTTCAGATAATCTGATTTAGTTTTTAGATACTCGCTATTTAAATATACTTTATTTATTTCTATATCTTTCAAGGTTTTGTAAAGTGTTGGAGCGATGGTTTTATCTTTTTCTGTTAAAAGAATATTTCTTGAAGAAAGAGCTAATCCATTTGTGTTTCTAATGGTATTTGCACCAATAATATTTATATTTAATTTCTTTTCATAAATAAAATCTTTTACAAGAAGAAACTGTTGATAATCTTTTTTTCCAAATACTACTGTATGAGGATTTATAATTTCAAAAAGCCTATTTAATATTGTTAAGACACCATCAAAATGACCTGGCCTATGTGCACCACATAGCTTCGTTGATTTTATTGGAGCTTTTATAGATTTAATATTATCCAAAATAGATGGGTCAGGTAAAATTAAATGATTGCATCCTTTTTTATCTAATAATTCGATATCCATATCTAGAGTTTTGGGATAATTAATAAAATCATTTTTATCATTAAATTGAAGACTGTTTACATAAATTGTTGAAACAACCTCATTATCTGTCTTTTTTGCTATATCAATTAGAGATGCATGACCTTCATGAAGATTACCCATAGTTGGAACAAAAGATAATTTAGGTAGATTGTGTTTAACTGAATTAAATTCTTCTAATGAGTTATATATTATCAATGTTATTCAAATGTATGTTCCTTAGAAGGAAATTTAAGTTCTTTTACATCTTTGACATAATTTTCTATGGCACTTTGAATTGATGATGATTCATTCATAAAGTTTTTAACGAACTTAGGAGGCTTTTCTAGACAAGAAATACCTAGTAAATCATGAACCACCATTATCTGGCCATCAGTATGAACTCCTGCCCCTATTCCAATAACGGGAATTTGTAACTCCTGAGTGATTAATTTTGCTAGATCTCCAGGAACACATTCTAAAAGGAGCATCGAGGCACCAGATTTTTCTAAGGCTATTGCTTCATTAATAATCTTTTCTTTTTGTGTTGGATCCCTTCCTTGTACATGATGTCCACCTATTCTATTAATAGTTTGTGGCGTCAAGCCCATATGTGCACAAACTGGAATACCTCTATCAGATAACACTTTAGCCATTTTTGAAATCCATTCTCCGCCTTCAATCTTTATAGAGTTAGCTCCTGCCTGCATTAATTTTTTTGCGTTTTCAAAACCTAGATCATCTGTTGAATAACTCATAAATGGCATGTCTGCCATGATATGAGAGTTATTATTCCCTTTCACAACACACTCAAGATGATAAATAAGCTGATCCATAGTTACTGGTAAAGTACTGTCATGTCCTTGAATAACCATCCCCAAACTATCACCAACTAAAATAACATCTACTCCAGCATCACTAATAACAGATGCCATGGTGGACTCATATGCCGTCAAACATGTAAATTTCTCGTTATCTTCTTTAAACTTATTTAAGGTTCTTAAAGTAACTGTTTTTATTTTTGATGGAGTAGACATTTTTAATTTTTAATATTTTTGGCAATAATTTTTAATATTTCGCGAGCTATTCTAATCTTTTTATCTCTCTTAAGAAAAATAGTTTCATTTAATGTTATAACATTTACTTCATTTTCATCTACATCAAAACCAATTGATTTGTCTGAAACATCATTGGATATGATCATATCTAAGTTCTTGGTTTTAAGTTTTTTCTTTGCATTATTGGCAACATCTGATGTTTCTGCAGCAAATCCTACAACAAACGAAGATTTATAAGTCTTTGCAACATTGCTTAAAATATCTGTATTCATTTCAAGTTCTATTTCAGGATTGACTAAATCCTCTTTTTTAATTTTTATACTGGAGTAGTCTAATGGTTTAAAATCTGAAACTGCTGCGCATCCAATGAAAATATCAGATGATTTCATAAACTTATTAACACT
>CABYCI010000037.1 GCA_902517425.1 uncultured SAR86 cluster bacterium
GCACCATCTACAAATTCTTCGTTAAAAAAACTTTCAGCATTTTTATCTGAAACGCTTCCACCATATAAAACTCTTGGTGAAAGGTTATTTGCAGAATTGGATTGTACAACATCTTTAATAAATTTATGAATTTCATTTATATCTTTTGGCTCTGGCGTAAGACCACTTCCAATTGCCCAAACGGGCTCATATGCAACTGTGAATTCTGCATCTAAACTAAGTTCATTAACTATTTCAAGTTGGTTTTTAAGCACATCTTTTGTTAGACCCTTATCATTTTCTTCTTTCGATTCTCCAATACACAATATAGTAATAATTTCATTGTTAAGACTTTTAAGTTTCTCTTTTATTAAATTATTATTTTCATTAAATATTTGTCGCCTCTCAGAATGCCCTATTATTGAAAAATCGCAATCCAAATCAGTCAACATATCAACAGAGATTGCACCAGTTCTTGAGCCATCTAAATGATCTACATCTTGTACTCCCCCAAAAATGTTTAAATGACTATTTTCTAGGCAAAACTGTTCAAAGTATATTGATGGTGGCGCCACTCCTACAAATATATCATTATCATCGTATTCTCTCTCATAATCTGCAGTCCATGAAAACATCATTTCTCTATTTCCATTACATTTCCAATTAGCGATTATCATGATTTTAATTTAATTAATTTTTCAATATCAGTTGCGAACTTTTCTGCAACATCTTTTTGTGATGCTTCAACCATTATTCTAATCTTAGATTCTGTTCCAGATGGCCTCACTAATATTCTTCCAACAGTCATATCAGATTCAATTTTTTTGAGAAGAGATTTAAGATCTTTATCGTTAACAATATCTTTATTGGATACTTTCACCGCTTTATTGATTTGAGGTATTTTGGTGTAATTTGATAAAATTTCCGATGGTTTTTTGTCAAGGATTAACAGTGAAGAAATTACTTTTAAAGCAGCTATTGTTCCATCACCAGTACTGACTAAGTCTTTGCAGATTATATGGCCTGAGGTTTCACCTCCTAACATCCACCCCCTATCAGCAAGCATGTTAGTAACATATTTATCCCCAACATCCGCCCTTTTAAAGTTGTAGCCAAGTTTTTTAATTCCATCTTCTAATCCCAGATTACTCATAAGCGTTCCCACCACACCAGACCATGCTCCTGTTCGATTTGGATTAGAAAAAGCTAAGATATAAAGCAAGTCATCTCCATCAAGTATGTTGCCTTTTT
The DNA here is from genome assembly GCA_902517425.1 of uncultured SAR86 cluster bacterium. GTDB lineage: Bacteria > Pseudomonadota > Gammaproteobacteria > Magnimaribacterales > D2472 > SAR86A. Next base: position 1,231 of record CABYCI010000037.1, read on the forward strand.
CATCAACTAAAATAACTCTATCCCCGTCTCCATCAAGAGAAATTCCATAATCTGCCCTATGCTTAATTACTTCTTTTTGAATAAGTTCTGGATGAGTAGAGCCGCATTTTTGGTTAATATTATATCCATCTGGATTAACACCAAGTGTAATGACCTCAGCACCTAATTCTTGAAATATTTCTGGGCTAACTTTGTAACAAGCACCATTTGCGCAATCTAAAACAATTCTTAATGATGCGAATGATATATCTGAAGGGACAGTGGATTTGCAAAACTCAATGTACCTAGGTCCTGATTCATCAAATCTATATGCCTTACCAATTTTTGAAGTTTCAACAGGGTTTAAATCAGATGAGATGTATTTTTCAATTCTTTTTTCAATATCTCTAGAAATTTTTTCACCATTATCATTAAATATCTTAATGCCATTATCTAAAAAATCATTATGTGAAGCACTTATTACAACACCAAATTTATTCCTTAAAGTTTTGGTGAGATAGGCTATACCTGGTGTAGGCAATGGGCCAGCGAGTTGAACATTTACACCAGCTGCTATAAAACCTGCTTGCAAGGCTGACTCGAGCATGTAACCTGAAATTCTAGTATCTTTTCCAATTACAACCGTATTCCAGCCAAGCTCTTTCATGACGATGCCGGTAGCATGACCTATTTTTAAACAAGCTTCGGGTGTTATTACGCTCTCGACAGGTCCCCTTATCCCATCGGTGCCAAATTTCAATTTCATGGAAAAAGATTATAACTCTTCTGCGGTACCTTTTATTGAAGTTTTTTTCGATGACTTTCCAGAAGGAGTATCGTCTGACCAACCCTTAGGTTCTCTTGGAGTTGCACCTTCCATAATGTCATCAATCTGTTCAATGCCAATAGTTTCATATTTAAGCAATGCATCAGCCATAATATTTAATTTATCTAAGTTTTCTTTTAGAAGTTTCTCAGCTCTTTCATAACATGAGTCGATTATGGCTTTTACTTCTGAATCAATTAATTTAGATGTTTGATCGCTTCTAATTTGTGCAGGATTTGAGGCAGATCTACCTAAGAATGGGCTTCCTTCATCTTCCCCATACTTTATTGTCCCCAACTCATCTGAAAAGCCCCACTTAGTTACCATATTTGTTGCTATTCCTGTAGCTACTTCAATATCATTAGATGCGCCAGTAGTTATACCCTGGTACCCATTTATAATGCTCTCAGCTATTCTTCCACCAAATAAAGTAGTGATTCTACCTAAAAGATATTCTTTACTTTGCATATAGGTATCCTCTTCGGGTAAAAACATAGTTACTCCAAGTGCTCTTCCTCTAGGAATAATAGTTACTTTATAAACAGGATCATGAGTCGGACATAGTCTTCCAACAATTGCATGGCCAGCTTCATGAAATGCAGTAATTCTTTTTTGTTCTTCACTTAGAATCATTGATTTTCGTTCAGCACCCATCATAATTTTGTCTTTTGCAAGATCTAGGTGTGATTGATCAATTTTTTTATCAGAATATCTTGCTGCAAAAAGTGCAGCTTCATTAATCAAGTTTGCTAGGTCAGCTCCTGAGAATCCAGGCGTGCCTCTTGCAATAACAAGTGGGTCCACATCTGCAGCCAAGGGAACCTTCCTCATATGAACTTTGAGAATGGCTTCTCTGCCTCTTATATCAGGTAAATCAACAACAACCTGTCTATCAAACCTTCCTGGTCTTAAGAGTGCTGGATCTAGAACATCAGGCCTGTTAGTAGCTGCTATAACAATAACGCCATCATTGCCTTCAAATCCATCCATTTCAACTAATAATTGGTTAAGTGTTTGTTCTCTTTCGTCATGACCGCCGCCAAGTCCAGCACCTCTATGTCTTCCTACAGCATCTATTTCATCAATAAATACAATACAAGGTGACTGCTTCTTAGCTTGTTCAAACATATCTCTGACTCTTGAAGCACCAACACCTACAAACATTTCAACAAAATCAGAACCTGAAATTGTAAAAAACGGAACTTTTGCCTCGCCTGCAACAGCTCTAGCAATTAAAGTCTTACCAGTTCCTGGAGGACCAACCATTAAGACCCCTCTCGGTATCTTACCGCCTAACTTTTGAAATTTTGTTGGATCTCTTAAGAAATCAACTAATTCTTGAACATCTTGTTTTGCTTCTTCACACCCTGCTACATCTTTAAAAGTTGTTTTAACCTTGCCACCTTCCATTAATTTAGCTTTGCTTCTTCCAAATGACATCGGCCCGCCTTTTCCAGACATGCCTCCTTGCATCTGTCTCATAAAA
>CABYCI010000038.1 GCA_902517425.1 uncultured SAR86 cluster bacterium
TTGCATATTTAATATCAAAAAAAAATGTACCTTCAATAATTGAAAATACTATAGTTTATTCGCTTGATATAGCAGCACTGATTGCAGGTACTAAGTATAGAGGCGATTTTGAAAAAAGACTTAAAGGCGTGCTAAATTTTCTATCAAAAGAAAATAATCCAATTCTTTTTATAGATGAGATACACACAATAATTGGAGCAGGATCAGCTTCAGGTGGCTCATTGGATGTATCAAATCTATTAAAACCTGCACTAGGAAAAGGTGAAATAAGATGCATTGGTTCAACAACATTTCAAGAATATCGTGGTATTTTTAATCAAAACCAGGCTCTATCAAGAAGATTCCAAAAAATAGATGTAATAGAACCATCTTACGATGAATGCGAAGAAATACTAAACGGTATCAAAGATGTATATGAATCATATCATCGTGTTAAATATTCAGATGAAGCAATTAAATCAGCTGTAGAACTTTCATCTAAGTATATTAATGACAGATTTTTACCAGATAAAGCTATTGATGTAATTGATGAGACAGGCGCCTTGTTAAACATTAATAGAAAAAATGATAAGGCATTAAAAGTTAGTAAGGCAGATATCGAAATGACAATATCAAAAATTACCAAAATTCCTGAACAGTCCATCTCGTCTAGTGACAAGAAAAGTCTTAAAAATATAGAAGAAAATTTAAAAAGAGTTATTTTTGGTCAAAATAAAGCTGTTGAAACATTATCTAATGCAATTAAATTATCAAGAGTAGGGTTAAGGGATGAAAACAAAACTATTGGATCATTTCTATTTACAGGGCCAACTGGGGTTGGAAAAACTGAAATTTCAAAACAATTATCAGAAATACTTGGTATAGATTTAGTTAGATTTGATATGAGTGAATACATGGAAAGACATACTGTTTCTAGGCTTATTGGAGCACCTCCAGGTTATGTAGGATTTGATCAAGGTGGATTATTGACTGAAGCTATTGTTAAGTCTCCTCACTGTGTTCTTTTACTAGATGAAATTGAGAAAGCACATCCTGATATCTTTAATATACTTCTTCAAGTTATGGATGCTGGCGTATTAACAGATAACAATGGGAGAAAATCTGATTTTAGAAATGTTATTTTAATAATGACTACTAATATTGGTGCGGACTTGTTAAGTAAAAGAAATATCGGCTTTGCTGAATCATCAAATGAAACTGATGCAATGAATTCATTAAATAAACTGTTTTCACCAGAATTTAGAAATAGACTAGACGAAACCATACAGTTCAATTATTTAGATAAAAGTGTAATTCTTTCTATTGTTGATAAATTCTTAACAAAGCTTCAAGCACAACTTGATAAAAGAAATGTTGAAATAGTAGTATCGAAAAATGTTATTAATTGGATAGCTGATAATGGATATGATAAAGAAATGGGCGCCAGACCAATGGAGAGATTTATATCTCAAAACATTAAGAAACCGCTTGTAGATAAGTTGTTATTTGGAAACTTAAAAAGCGGTGGTGTTATAAAGCTAGATATAGAAAAGAGTAAATTGAAGTTTACTGACAATAAACGAAAGGTAAAAGTTTAAATTATCTACCTCTAAAAGTAATTCTTCCTACTGTAAGGTCATATGGTGTCATTTCAACTTTTACCTTATCACCAGTTAATATCCTAATATAATGTTTTCTCATTTTTCCTGATATATGAGCTGTAATTATATGATCGTTTTCTAATTTAACTTTAAATTTTGTATTTGGAAGTGTTTCTATAACTTCACCTTCAAATTCTAATTGATCTTCTTTTGACATATGACTGCATTCTAAACTATTAGATAAGTATTGTAATTAAATTATTTTTGAAAATTTAAACATAATGCCTTGCTAATAAGATATTTATCTATAAATATATATCGATGTTAATAAATAGCAAAATAAAGATTAACTCTTCAAAGGATTTAATAATAAATCTAATAAAGTCAAAAAATAATCTAGAAAAGTTTCACCCATTTTGCTTAAAAAATGAAGTGATAAATTGGGATAAAGAGAATTCAATTGATTATGTTTATTATTTTAGTGGTAAAAAATATAAAAGAAAATTTATTAGATGGAATAATGACGGTTATGAATTAGAGATATATGAAGATAGAAAGTTAGCAAAAATTAGTTGGTCTGTATTAGTAAACGGTGATCAATCTATTGTTTCGATTCAAGCTGAGCCATACTTGCCATATAAGAGTAGACTCATAAATATAATAATCTTTCATATTTATGTTAAATATATGCTTACTAGTTATTTAAATGCAGTCTTAAGTGGCCTTAAGTTTTATATCGAAAATAATATTATTGTTAAAGAAGATCAATATGGTAAACATCGATGGTATTCTGCATAGTCTAATAGTTAACATAATATATATTATGCGAACTAGTATATGGTCTAATATGATTGATTGGTATTAAGTTCGAACTCTACCCTTTTTTCTTAATCTAATAGATTCTGGAGTAACCTCAACAAGTTCATCTTCCTCTATGAATTCTAAAGCCTGCTCTAATGTATGTTTAATTGGCGGGGTTAGTATTAAGTTCTCATCTGTTCCAGCTGCCCTAATATTTGTCAGTTGCTTGGCTTTAGTTGGGTTAACAGGTAGATCATTATCTCGTGAATGTAAACCAACGATTTGTCCAATATAAACTTCTTTACCATGACCAAGAAATAGTTTCCCCCTATTCTGAAGATTGAATAATGCATAAGAAAGTGTTTTACCAGCGATCATAGAGTACATAACACCATTTATTCTTTTAGCAATATCACCAGATTTAACAGGTCCGTAATGGTCAAATATACTTGTCATAATTCCAGTTCCACTTGTTATTGTTAGGAAATGTGATCTAAAGCCAATTATTCCTCTTGATGGAGCTAAAAACTCTAATTTAACACGCCCATTGTTATCAGATTCAATATTTTGAATTTCTGCTTTCCTTGGACCAAGCTCTTCCATAATGGACCCTTGATGTATGTCTTCTATATCAATAACAATTTGTTCATATGGTTCATGTATTTCACCATCTACCTCTTTTTGAATTACCTCTGGTTTCGATATTGCTAATTCAAATCCTTCTCTGCGCATAGTTTCAATGAGAACTGACAAATGAAG
>CABYCI010000039.1 GCA_902517425.1 uncultured SAR86 cluster bacterium
ATGCTTTCAAGGTCAAGCTCATTATTGTTTTGATCGAAATTTATGCTTTTATATTCATCAAAAGAATTTTTGAATAAACTCATAGCACCATACATAGATTCGTTAATAGAGATTTCTTTATATAGTTTTTCCAAGTCTTCTCCACTCCAAAATTTTTGAAGAAAATTGTCATTTAAATTTTTAATTTTTCTAAAAAAATTGTATCTCTCAACAATTACTATCCAAGATAGGATTGATGCAATAAATAAAAGAAGCATCACAATCTTCACAACAAGACCTGCTTCTAAAAAAAGATTTAAAACTGAAATATCGTCCATAATTTTTCCTATTCAAAAATTAATAATAAATCATCTGGGAACTTTTGTGGCTTTTTTGTAATTAGATTTATGAGACAAATCTCAATTGTTCCATCGACAAAGTTTTTATTACTTGAATTGATAATTTTTTGAGAAAATACCATTCTTGCATCAGATTTTTTTTCAACTGAAGTTTTTATAATTAAATTATCGCCAAGTTCTGCAGCAGATACATAATTAAGATTAATTTTTTTCACAACAAATGCTAAATTATTTATTCTAAGAGTTTTTTGTGAAATTTTATTGCTTGAAAGAAAGTCTGATCTTGCTCTTTCAAAGAATTTTAAATAATTTGCATGATATACAAATCCCTGAAAATCTGTATCTTCAATATAGATTGTTATGTTTAGATCATTACACTTGATAATTTTGTTCATGCAATTCGATATCTTCTTGAAAGAGTTCCAATATTATTTGAATAAAATCAGGCCATAACAAGTCCAAAGTGACAAGATTATTTCTAATATCTTTATTAATAGAGTTTGCAAGAATTCGAACTTTAATTGGCCTATTATTAAATTTATAAACTAATGCAGGCTTAAGATTATCAGCCTTGGATGATGCAAGAACTTGATCCCACCAATCAGGTCTCGGCTCTGCACCTGAACCATATGCTTTGCACTCAATACACCATCTACCAAGCATTAAATCTGGTAGTTCCTTGGTTCTTGTTTGTTCTAGTATTCTTTTTACTGGATTTTTTAAGTTTAGGTCTTCAATTAGTGCATTTGCAATTTGTCTTTCAAATGCTGCGCCTTTATTTCTTGAATTTATAGACATCAGTTATCTTTCACTTCAAAATCATGAGGAAATTCTGCATTTGTGTGTACTTCTTGTACATCATCTAAATCATCCATAAATTCCATAATATTAAGAACTTTTTCTGACATTTCGTGATCGATATCTACAGATATTTCAGCTCGAAGACTTAATTGTGCATTAATATACTCAACTTCATTTTTCTTAAAAATTTCTAGGACATCATTAAAACTATTAGCTTCTGTCGTGACCTCAAAAAATTCTTCTTCCTCAGTATAATCAAGGGCACCTGATTCAATAACTAAGTCCATTAATTTCTCGTCAGAGAAATCTTTTGATATATGAATTAAGCCAAGCTTTTTAAATAAATAAGCTACTGAACCATCTGTTCCAAGATTACCTCCATATTTTGAAAATGCGTGTCTTACATCCGATACAGTTCTATTTCTATTATCAGTCATAGTCTCTACAAGAATAGCTACACCACCTGGACCATAGCCTTCAAATACTATTTCCTCTAGTGTTCCAGTTTCACCAGTTCCTGAGCCTTTTTCAATTGCTCGCTTTATTGTATCTTTGGGCATGTTTGCTGAGTTGGCTTTTTCTAAAGCCAACCTCAGTCTTGGATTATCATCAGGATCTGGCCCACCTTTTGCAGCAACAGTGATTTCTCTAATAACTTTTGTCCAGACTTTACCTCTAGAAGCATCTTGTCTAGCTTTTCTGTGTTTTATGTTAGCCCATTTTGAATGACCAGCCATAAATTATTCTTCCTTATGAGTGCTTAAGATTTTTAATTCTTCAAGTTGTTCTTTTTCTACTTTACTTGGAGCATCTGTTAAGAGGCATGCAGCACTTTGTGTTTTTGGAAAGGCTATAACATCCCTTATATTTGTTGTATCTGTTACCAACATAACTATCCTATCTAGTCCAAAGGCAATGCCTCCATGAGGAGGACAGCCGGATGAAAGTGCTTTTAAAAGGAATCCAAATTTATTTTGTGCTTCTTCTTCAGATATATTTAAAATATCAAAAATCATTTTTTGCATTTTGGTGTCATAAATTCTTAAAGATCCACCACCTATTTCATATCCATTAAGCACTGCATCATAAGCATGTGCTATGGCATTAGCAGGATTATCTATTAACTCTTTTGCTGAACACTTAGGAAGTGTAAATGGATGATGTAATGGTGTGAGTTCTCCTTCTTTATTTCGTTCAAACATTGGGAAGTCTATAACCCAACATGGTGCCCATTTTGAAGTATAAAGATTTAGATCTTCTCCAAGTTTTTTAATTAAACTACTCATAGATAGATTAACTTCAGACTCTTTACCTGCACCAAAAAATATTAAATCATCAGTTTTTACATCTAATGTTTTTATTAAATTTTCAACTGTCTCTGATTTTAAGAACTTTAATATAGGAGACTGGATTCCATTTTCTAAATCATTAACATCATTAATTTTAATGTATGCCAGTCCTTTTGCTCCAAGCTTAGAAACAAATTTTGTATATTCATCAATCTGCCCTCTTGATAATGAATTAGCATTAGGGACTTTGAGAGCAACTACTCTTGAGTCTTTATTTTTTGCTGGTTCAGAAAAAACTTTGAATTCTTCATTTTTCACTTCATCTGAAATATTTACAAGTTTTAAAGGAATTCTTAAATCAGGTTTATCACAACCATAATCTTGCATAGATTCATGCCAATTTATAATTGTAAAGTCATCTAAGGATTCATCGCAAAACTCTGTAAAAATATTTTTAATCATCTTCTCGCTAATTGACATAATTTCTTCTTGGTCAAGAAATGATGCTTCTATATCAATTTGTGTAAACTCTGGTTGTCTATCTGCTCTTAAATCTTCATCTCGAAAACATCTAGCAATTTGATAATATTTATTTAAGCCTCCAATC
>CABYCI010000040.1 GCA_902517425.1 uncultured SAR86 cluster bacterium
ACAATTAAAGACGAGATGCGCAAATGAAAAATGGATAAAAATTGGGCTTATTAATCTCCACCATTGACTTTCTAGAAAGAATGTTTGATTAAAGGAAGCTATTGATAATGTGCCGCTATTTGAAATATAAATATTTGTATATGTGAGATGTTCAATTACAGCAATTACAGATCCAAAATTTGAAACTACAGCTATAGCAATAGATATCAATATTATAGGAACATATAAATTTTTAGATATATTCAAATTAATTTTTTGAAATACTCAAACTCCAACCTAATTTTTCTCTGCAAGCCTCAAAAAAATCATTATCTTTAGGATGTATTAATTTTAATGTCTTTTCCATTTTTGATACTGATATTTTCATCCCATAAGGTACGTCTATATCATCTTGGCCATCTGCACAAATTTTTGCATTATCATTTGGGCCTTCAAATAGCTCAATCTCAACATTTTCCTCAGAGGATATTACAAAAGGTCTCGAAGATATACTTTGAGGGAGCATGGGCAGAACAGTCCACACATCAAGACTTGGATGAATGATTGGTCCTCCTGCAGATAAAGCATATGCAGTTGATCCTGTGGGTGTAGCTATTATAAGGCCATCAGAACGTTGTTCATATACAACCTTTTCATTCACATTTAATCTGTATCTCATAAGTTGTGCATAAGCACCAGAATGGATAACAACCTCGTTAAGTCCATATAAATGCTTTCCATTAAATTGAGCGGATACCAAATTTCTTTCTTCAATTTTAAAATTGCCTTGAAGAATATCTTTAACCACTTTATCAAAGTCATTTACTTTTATGTCAGTAAGAAACCCAACATTACCCATATTTACGCCTAATACTGGTATTTCATAATCTAAGTATTCTCTAGCAGCATTTAATAAAGTTCCATCCCCACCAAAAACAATTATTAAATCTACTGTATTAATAAAATCTTGATGGTTTACTTCGTTTAAATTTGAATGTTTATAATCGAACGAATCCTCAATTAACAAGTTAACGTCATTTTTTGATAGAGTCTCTAACATGGTATCAAGAATGCTATCTTCAAAATCCTGACTAATCTTTTTCTTTACAAAAATTCCAATATTTTTAAACATAATATGAATTATACTCTTAATAAATAGTAAGTATTTATATCAACAATTGTTTTCACAACACTCGAAAAAATTAAATATGTGCATATAATATTTAAGAATAATAATAATAACTACCTTTAATATGAATGATTTAAATAAATTTAGAGAAGATACAAAGAAATGGCTTGATAAGAATTGTCCACCGTCAATGCGAAGCGGAGCTGACTCTAATATTCCTATCGATGAGGTATGGGGTGGAAGAAAAGCAAAATATAAAAATCCAGAATCAAAAATTTGGCTAGATAAGATGGGTGAAAAAGGCTGGACGATGCCAACAGTTTCTAAAGAGTATGGCGGCGGCGGATTGAGCAAAGAAGAGGTAAAAGTATTAAATGAAGAAATGTTTTTAATCGGTGCTAGGGCCCCTCTTTTAAGCTTTGGTATATGGATGCTAGCTCCTGTGCTATTGGAATATGGAACTGAGGAACAGAAAAAAGAGCATCTTCCAAAAATTATTAAAGGACAAATTAGGTGGTGTCAGGGTTATTCAGAGCCAGGTTCTGGTTCTGATTTAGCAAGCTTGGCAACAAAAGCAGAAGATACTGGTGAAAAATTCCTTGTGAATGGTCAAAAGGTTTGGACATCTTATGCTGATAAAGCAGATTGGATATTCGCACTTGTAAGAACTGGTCCAAAAGAGCCTAAACATGATGGAATCAGCTTTCTCCTAATTGATATGGAAACTAAAGGAGTCAGTACTAAACCAATTACTTTAATTTCAGGAAAATCTCCTTTTTGTGAAACTTTCTTCGATGATGTTGAAGTTCCAAAAAATAATCTCATAGGAGAATTAAATGCTGGTTGGACAATTGCTAAGAAACTGCTTCAGCATGAAAGAGCTTTTATATCTAATTTTGGTCTAGCAGCGGGAATGGGAAGCACTAAAGATGTGGTATCTATTGCTAAAAAACATCTTGGAGATGCTAATGGTAAGATTCAAAATGAATTTTACAGATCTGAAATTTCTTCTCATAAAATTAAAGAACATGCTTTTGGATTGACTTTAAAAAGAGCTGGCGATGAAGGAGGAAAAGCTAGTGCAACTGCATCTATGTTTAAACTTTATGGTACAGAACATAATAAAAAAAGACATGAACTAATGATTGCTGCATCTGGTATCAATGGTGTTGCCTGGGACGGCGATGAGTTTGAGGATGATGATAAGAATTTAACCAAAGCTTGGTTGCGAACTAAAGGGAATTCTCTTGAAGGAGGAACCTCTGAAGTTCAATTAAACGTAATATCTAAAAGAGTTCTTGGTCTTCCAAGTCAATAAAAATGAAATTAGTTTTATCTAAAGAAGAACAGTTTTTAAAGGATACAGCAAAAAGCTTTGCTGATGAACGATCTCCAATAACACACTTTAGAAAATTAAGAGATACTAATGATCCAAATCTATGGGATAAAGATTTATGGAGTGAAATGACTAAGTTAGGATGGCCAGGTATTTTAATTCCTGAACAATATGGTGGCTCAAATTTTGGAATTACTGGTATCAGTGTAATTTTGAATGAATGTGCTAAAACTTTAACACCCTCTCCTCTATTTGCTACTGGTGTGCTAGGCGCATATTCAATTACAAATTTTGGT
>CABYCI010000041.1 GCA_902517425.1 uncultured SAR86 cluster bacterium
AATATCAGCATCAGGCGGGTCAATAGGGCTTTTAATGCAACCTATAACTGCAACAATATTGGCAGCTTTCTTATTTAATGAAGTGCTAAATACAATGCAAGTTGTATTTGTATTAGTTGCAATGTTTGGAATTTATTTGGCAAGGATTAATCTGCCTAATATTCAGGGCAATCAAACATAATAATTAATGTTATTTTGTTTTTAGAACAACATTTGTAATTTATCTTCTGCTTTTTAGTGCTATATCTTTAAAAGATAAGTTCGTATAGGTAAAAACTTTTTGGTCAAGCAAGTAACCATATTTTTCTTTCCAATCGTAATGAATTCCTAACTCACCTTCAGAAGGTGGATCAATTACGATTGTTACCTTATACATCTCATCAATTGAACCTGGTAATTTTACATTTTGAGCATAATGAAAATTGTCGACAATATTTATGTGAGGAGTAAGCTTTACAATTTGTGAATTGCCATCCATATTTTCTATTGTTGCGGTAACATCTAAATATGGAATAAATCCACCAACTGGTGAGCCGGTTGGACTTTTATCCGACCAGTTTATGAGCATTTCAATATGAACATCAGTACTTGATTCATCAAGAAAATAACTTTCTGGGAAAATGGTGTCCTTTGGTGCGGCTTCAAAAACTATTGTAAAACCTGGTGCAATAGTTTCTTCTCCAAAAATCATTTCTTCAGCTAAAACATTATAAAAAGAACTGATAAATATAAAAAAAATAAAATAATTTAAATTAGCTTTCATAATTTCTATAACTCATATGAGCGGTATTCTTTTGCTTGTTTAACTAAGACTTTTCTATAATCGATCGGTTTGAAAACTGGAGCATCAAAATTAATAAAATATATATTATCCTTTGAGCTAATGTAATATCCATCTATTGTTAGCGCTATCATTGTTGCATTTTTATCTTTAATTCCATGGCACGCATGAAGGGCTGATTGGATTACATTTGAATGATCGTCATTCATATGATCAATCATCATTTGTTCACTTTTAGACCATTTAGGTAAATCGTCTTTCCAATTTTTTGGATCAAGCCAGGCTATATCTCCAAAACCTCCAATCCATCTTACCCTTGAAATTTCAAGCTTATAAAACTTAAAGTCATGCATAGATGAATATTTTTTACTTTCTGGTAAAAATTTTACAAATCTTTCTTGGCAACTTTCTAAGTCATCACTTGGAACAGCTTTTAAATCTCCTACAAGAGTTAACCTAGAACTATTTTGTTTATCGTAGTCAGTATCTAATTTAAAAAGCGTTACACAGGCTTTGGAATTTTTTTTAAGATTTATAGTGTGTTGAGCTATATCAGAGGTATACATAAACAATGTTCTATTTTTATCTGACACATATGTTATGAAGCTACCAAATGGATAGCCTTCATATTTTTTTGACATTGTAGACAAAATGGCTGAATTAGCAGATCTATAAAGCTTTACCGCATCTAATTCATATTTTTTTCTTTTAAACATAGCTTAATAGTAAGTTATAAACAAAGGGTCTTCCTGAACTTTTATTTCAATATCATAAACCTTAGATAAGATTTTTGAATTAAGCACTTCCTTTGGTGCCCCCATCTTAACAACACCACCTTTATCTATTAATACAATTTTATCTGAAAACTTTGCAGCTAGATTCAGATCATGAAGAACCAACATTACTCCTGTGCCCTCATTTGCTGTTTCTTTAACTATATTTAGAAGTTTCACTTCATATGTAAGATCTAAATTTGCTGTTGGCTCATCTAATAATAAATATTTCGGGTCTTTTGAATCTGACGGTCTCCATAGTTGCAAAAGTGTTCTGGCAAAATGAATCCTCCTTTGCTCACCACCCGATAAGGTATTAAAGTTCCTATTAATTAAATCTTTAACGCCACACTTCGTCACCACATTTATAACTGCGTTTTCAAATTCACTTGCATAAGTACTTTCACCTCTATCAACCCAACCCATTTCAATTATTTCTTTAACTGAAAAGTCAAAAGCAATCGTTTGAAGTTGGGACATCACACTTCTTGTAAAAGCTCTTTCTTGAATATTTACTTTGTTAATATTTCTTTTATCGTAATATATTTCTCCATTTGTGGGCCTTATATCACCCGCTAATGATTTCAGCAGGGTAGACTTACCAGCACCATTGGGACCTATTACAGAAAGCACTTCACCCTGTCTGATTTTTATTGAAACATCTTTAAGAATTGGCCTCCCATTAAGGTCTATATTAATAGAGTTAGCTTCAATACTCATGATCTTTTAATTCTAAAAATTAACCATAAAAAGAACGGGGAACCAATAGCGCTTGTAATTAAGCCTACAGGAAGTTCTGCTGGTTGAATCATTGTTCTTGATACCATATCTGCTGTAATCATTAATGCAGCACCAACAAAAGCAGACCCAGGTAAAAGATAATTATGATTAACACCACCAAATAGCCTCACCAAATGAGGGACAACCAATCCAACAAAT
>CABYCI010000042.1 GCA_902517425.1 uncultured SAR86 cluster bacterium
CTAATCCTCCGCCAAATATATTTATTAGATTCTTTTTTGCCATCAAAAGAATTAATTCACTAATTTGCAAAATAGTATTCAGAAAACCAAATGTTGCATTAATTTTTACATCCGATGGCTTGAGCGCTATTGAAAAAGGTTTAATGTGTCTTATATGTTCATTTTTTAAATGTAAAGTAATGATTTTCCCCAGAGCTGGTAACTTAATTACACAAACTAAAAATTCTCGATTGATGAAAGTTTTGATTAAATTTTTGTTTAGTAAGGCATCAATATTTTTATGTCAGGGTATTTATTGGAAAGATTTTGCTATAGATCAAATAGGCTTTGATAGTAGCAATGTAAAAATTATTAACAATTGGACTGCTACTCAAAATCATATTCAAATTGGAGAAAAAAGAGACTATAAAAAAATAAATACAACTCAAAACATGCTATTTGTTGGATGGCTTGAGGAATTTAAAGGTGTTTTTGAGTTATTGGAGGCGTCGAAAAGTCTTATCAAAGAAGGATATAAATTTAATTTAACATTTGCTGGTGATGGCAATGCAATGTCAAAAGCACAAATATACATACATGATAATAACCTATCAGGTTATATAAAATTAAATGGTTGGGTTGATGAAAAAGATTTATTTAAACTTCTTGAGAAGAATGATATTTTCATATTACCCTCATGGGCCGAGGGACTTCCAAACTCCATGATTGAAGCCATGTCATCAGGATTATCAGTAATAGTTTCTAAAGTTGGAGTAATACCTAATTTTATAAAGAATAAAGATAATGGCTTGCTTGTAGATTCAAAAGATAAAGAAAGTCTGAAAAATGCTATTAAAAATTTATTAGACGATAGCAAGCTTAAACAAAGATTAGCTATTAATGGTCACGAATTTGCTAAAAAAAACTTCTCTTCAGAGATTGGCATTCAAAGACTATTAGAAGTTATAGAAGAAATAATAGATAAAAAATGATATATTCCTTCACAAATAGAGGAGGAAATTCAAATTATGTCAAATTCTGATATCTTTAAAGATAAAACGTTGTTAATAACTGGTGGTACCGGATCATTTGGTAATGCTGTTGCAGAAAGATTCTTAGATTCAAATATAAATGAGATTAGAATCCTCAGCAGGGATGAAAAGAAACAAGATGATATGCGAAAAAAATATAAAGATAAAAAAATAAAGTTTTATATTGGAGATGTTAGAGATTATAACTCTGTTAATAATGCAATGATTGGAGTTGACTATATTTTTCATTCAGCTGCATTAAAACAAGTCCCATCTTGTGAGTTTCATCCAATGGAAGCCGTAAAAACTAATATATTAGGTACAGACAATGTTCTTGAAGCAGCTATACAAAATAAAGTAAAAAAAGTTGTATGTTTGAGCACAGATAAAGCAGTTTATCCAATCAACGCAATGGGTATTTCTAAAGCTTTGATGGAAAAAGTTATCGTTGCAAAATCTAGAAATAGCAATACAACAATTATTTGTGGAACTCGCTATGGAAATGTTATGGCATCAAGAGGCTCAGTTATTCCATTATTCACAAATCAAATTATTAGCGGCAAACCAATAACAATTACAAACCCAGATATGACAAGATTTATGATGACGTTAGATGAAGCTGTCGAGTTGGTCCTTTTTGCTTTTTCTAAGGGAGAACCTGGTGATATTTTTGTACAAAAATCACCAGCTGCAACAATAAGTGTTCTTGTCAAGGCTTTAACTCAGTTGTTAGATAAATCAAATCATCAAGTAAAAATTATTGGCACTCGACATGGTGAAAAGAAATATGAAGTTCTGTTAAGTAAAGAAGAAATGGCGCAAGCTGAGGATTTAGGGGATTATTATAGAGTGCCTCCTGACTTAAGAGATTTAAATTATGGAAAATATTTAGATAAAGGCCAAACAAAATTTAATGACTCTCAGGAGTATAATTCTGACAATACTAAGAGGTTAAATCCCGCAGAGATGAGAGACTTACTTTTAAAATTAGACACACTTGTTGAAATCCAAAAAGGTAATTTAACAGCAACATTTCAGGAATAAATGAATATTCTTATTACTGGAAGTAAAGGTTTTATTGGCAAAAATCTTAAATCTCATTTAATTTTAAATTCACAGTATAAAATCACAGAATTCAATAGAGGAGATTCCATAAATGATCTAAAAGAAAAAATTGATTCGTCTAATATTATTTTTCATTTGGCAGGAGAAAATAGGACAAAAAATGAATTAGACTTTGATATAAATAACTATCAATTAACAAGAGAAATTTCTAAATTAATATCTAATTCTAACAATAGTAAACATTTAATATTTTCTTCAAGT
>CABYCI010000043.1 GCA_902517425.1 uncultured SAR86 cluster bacterium
AAAAAATCGTTATGTGTTGTTAAAGGAAATATAGAAGATACTAGCTTTATGGATTCTCAAACCAAAGGCCAAGACATAATATTTCATTTAGCTGCATTAATTGGTATTCCTTATTCCTATGAAGCTCCTTTAAGTTATGTCAAAACAAATATTCAGGGTACGGTCAATGTTCTAGAAGCTGCCAGGAAGAATAATACAGAATTAGTAATTAATACATCAACATCTGAAACATATGGGTCTGCCTTGTATACACCTATCGATGAGCTTCATCCATTACAAGGACAATCACCATATTCAGCATCAAAAATATCAGCAGACAAACTTGCAGAGAGTTACTATAATTCATTTAAAACACCAGTAATAACAGTAAGACCATTTAATACATATGGTCCAAGACAATCCTCTAGAGCAGTCATACCAACAATTATTTCACAACTACTTACCGAAGATAAGCTTGTTTTGGGGGATTTATCTCCGGTAAGAGACTTCACATATGTTGATGATACCGCCAATGGTTTTCTATGTGCTGCTCAAAATGATAAACATGTTGGTGAAGTTATAAATTTAGGTTTTGGTAAGGCTGCTACTGTTGGCGAAATAGCAAAACTAATCATGCAAATAATGGGTGTTGAGAAAGATATTCTGTCTGAGAATTCAAGAATAAGACCAAAAGATAGTGAGGTTTTTCATTTAATTAGCAACAACACAAAAGCAAATGATCTAATTAAGTGGGAACCTGAAGTTGACCTAAAAACAGGACTTGCTAAAACAGTAGATTTTATTTCTAATAATTTAGAACTCTTCAAAACAAATTCATATAATATTTAATATGCAGGCTTTAATATTAGCTGGCGGCAAGGGAACTAGGTTAATGCCTTATACGTCTAATCTGCCTAAACCATTAATGCCTATTGATGATATTCCAATACTAGAAATATTAGTACGACAACTTCAATCATATGGCATAACATCCATAATTATGGCTGTAGGTTATCTTAATCATATGATAGAGGAATATTTCAAAGATGGAGCTGAATTTGGAGTTTCAATAAAGTATTCACTTGAAAAAAAGCCCTTAGGCACGGCTGGCCCGATTGGGCTTGTTTACGATGATCTTAAAGAAAATTTCATAGTTTTAAATGGAGATCTATTAACTACTATAAATTTTAGAAATATTTACGAAGCTCATCTGAAAGAGAGAGCTGCTGCGACTATTTCAACTTTTTCAAGAACGGTCAACATTGATTTTGGAGTTTTAGAATTAAATGATAAATCAGAGCTTAAATCATATACAGAAAAACCATCTTATTGCTATAAAGTTAGTATGGGCATTAATGTTTTTAACAAAAAATCATTAGAAGGCCTTATTATTAAAGATGCATATCTAGATATACCACAATTAATGATACTTTTAAAAGATAGTGGAAGAAAAGTTTTCTGTTATGAAGAAAATTGCAGGTGGTTAGATATTGGAAGAGTAGATGATTACCAAGAGGCGGTTAAGGATTTTTCTGAGAATAAAAAAGTATTCCTTCCAAATTCATGAAAGTCCTAATCACCGGTGCTGGTGGATTTCTCGGCAGTCACCTAATCATGTATTTAAAAAAAATCCCTAATAAAAATTTTAAAATTTTTAATTTAGGAAGAAGTGAAGTTAAAAATAGCAAACTTTTATATTTAGACAATATAAATAATAAAGAATCTATAAATCAACATATTTTAGAATTAAAACCAGATTATATATTTCATTTAGCAGGCTCTTCAAATATGTCGGCTGATTTTGCTCAAAGCAAATTAGTTAATACGGATTATAGTAAATTTATACTAGATGCTATTCAGATAAATAATCTTCAACACGAAACAAAGATTTTAATTACAGGCTCATCGGCAGAATATGGAAAAGTTAATGATTTGCAATTACCAATATCGGAACACCTTATCCCTAATCCTGAATCAATATATGGCAAAACAAAGTATAAACAAACAATCAATGCAATATCTTGGCAAAAACCTAATAAGAGTTTAGTCGTTGTCAGACCTTTTAATATTATTGGATCAAAAATGCCTATACATCTGGCTTTAGGAAGTTTTATTAATCAAATAGAGACAATAAATAACAAAGGCATTTTGAAGACAGGAAACCTTGATACCAAACGTGATTTTATTGATGTTAATGATGTTATTAAATTAATGTGGAAATTAATTAATAACAGTAAAGCATATGGAGAAATTGTAAATATATGTAGTAATAAGGCAG
>CABYCI010000044.1 GCA_902517425.1 uncultured SAR86 cluster bacterium
TCTTTTAAACGATCATAATGCTTTTGATTGATTACTGACGTGTAATCTTCATTGTCTTTAAGCGAAGGATAATACTGAGAAACGGCATCTTTTGTTTCTTTAATAAACTCATCTTTTTGATCTTTATGAACCACAACATAATCAGGCGCTAAACATATTTGACCTGCATTAAGGGTTTTACCAAACATTATTCTTTTAGCTGTTGTTTTTAAATCAGCAGACTTACCAATAACTACAGGCGATTTTCCGCCAAGTTCTAATGTACAAGGAACTAAATTTTTGGATGCTGCATTCATAACATGTTTTGCTACAGAGCCGCCTCCAGTATATAAAAGATGATCAAATTTAAGTTGTGTAAATGACTCACCAACTTCTGGGCCTCCCAAGCAAGTTGCAAATTCATTTTCATCATACGATTTGTCACATAGGTCTTTTAATAGTGATGATGTTATTGGAGTGTTTTCACTTGGTTTATGCATCACTTGGTTGCCAGCAGCAAATATTGATACCAATGGAACAAAGGCTAAATTAACTGGAAAGTTCCAGGGAGAAATCATACCAACTGTCCCAAGTGGTTCGTATTTTATATATGATTTTGCACCAAGTAAGCCAAATGGAAAATTGGGAGATTTTTTTTCAACTTTATTCCATTTTTTTATGTTTTTAATTGCTTGATTAATTGATGGCATTATTCCATAGATATCGGAAAGCATTGATGCATTTTTAGATCTGTTACCAAAATCAGAATTCAATGCGTCAATAAAATCATATCTATTGTCCATTATTAGAGCTTTTAATCTTTGAAGTCTGTCGATCCTCAAATCTATTGATGGTGGCCCATTTTTTACGAAAAATTCCTTTTGCTTATTGAGAATTCTATTCATTTCATCAAAGTTATTCATATATTAGGCCCCTTTAGCTTCTATTTGCTTTATCTTTATTATTTGCATTTCTTATTAATTCTCTCATATTTTGCCAATCTTCGTCTGATAATTTATCTAGCTGAGAGAAAGTTCCTCCACCTGTAAGGTATTGAGCTCCATCAAGTCCTATAGTTTGGCCCGTTAAATAATCGCAGCCATCAGCCATTAAAAATGTTGCTAGATTCTGTAATTCTCTCATTTCACCAACTCTTCCCAATGGAACTGTGTCCATCATACCGTCATCATTATTATCAGGATTTAGCCTTTCCCATGCTCCTTTTGTTGGAAAAGGGCCAGGAGCAATTCCATTTACTTTAATACCATACTTACCCCATTCCGCTGCAAGTGATTGAGTCATTGCATGAATTCCTGATTTTGACATTGCTGAAGGAACTACATAAGGTGAGCCAGTCCATATCCATGTAGTTAATATATTTATTATTGAGCCTTTGTAAGAAGACTCGATCCATCTTTTACCAACAGCATGAGTCATATAGAAGGTTCCATGGAATACTATATTTGCAATTGCATCAAATCCCTTTGGAGAGAGATCTTTTGTTGGTGATATAAAATTACCTGCAGCATTATTAACCAAACCATCAAGAGGTCCTCCATCAAAAATTGACTGTACATAGTCGTCTACATCTTTTGACGCTCTGATATCAAGTGTTTGATAATTAACCTTTGTCTTATGTTCATTAATAATTTCATCAGCTGTTTCTTTTAATACGTTCTCTCTTCTTCCACAAATAAATAATTCTGCACCATGTTCTGCATAATGGTTTGCCATTTCCTTTCCAAGACCTGTGCCACCGCCTGTAACTAATATTCTTTTATCTTTTAATAAATCTTTTTTAAACATTTTTTAGCCCCTAATTAACAATATCAATGATAGCATCAGCCCAAAGATCTGAATAATTTAATGATTCTACATAATCTAAATTTTCTCCGCCTGAGTCTTTAAATAATTCAACATATTCGTCACCTATTTCAATAATTGTTTCAAGACAATCCGCAGTAAAAGCAGGTGAAAATACTAAAACATTTTTATGCCCTTCTGATGGAAGTGACTCTAAAACTTTATCACTAAATGGTGTTAGCCACTTATTAGTAAGTCGAGATTGGAATGAAACTATATACTTATCATCATCGATGTTTAATCTTGAAGCAATAAGTTTAGTCGTCTCGTAAGTAGTTGCTTTATAACAAAACTTATTTTGCTCAGTAATTGCAAGCTCACAATTATTATCGTTACATAATGTATCTTGATAAACATTATCTACATGGCTGTTTGGTACACCATGA
>CABYCI010000045.1 GCA_902517425.1 uncultured SAR86 cluster bacterium
ACTTTCCATTGCTTGAAAAGTTCCTTCCACTGCATCTGAAATAAAGCAAAAAGATCTTGTTTGATTGTGGCCGTACATTTGAAAAGGCGTTTCCTTGTCTATAAATCTTTTAATTAAATTAGGTATAACATGATTAAATCCCATTCTGGGGCCATAAACATTATGATATCTTAAAATAGTACAATCAAAGTCGTATTTATTTGAATAGTTTAGAAAACCAGATTCTCCTAACATTTTTGTTACAGCATAAGTATATCTGGGGTGAGAAATATCAGATATAGTTAGAGGTACATTTTCGTCGGTCGGAACCTTGTAATCAAATTTATCAACAGTTCCTGCATAGTTTTCACTTGTTGATGAAAAAATAACTTTTTTCAATTTAGTATCCTTTAACCACTCTAGAGTATTCAATATTATAGAAGTATTTATTCTAATAACCTCAGAGGGTTGTGAAAGCGCATTGTCTACACCAACAACAGACGCAAGCATATAACATTGATCATAATCTTTTTCTAATAATGAAAATGTTTCTGATTTTGTAAGATCAGCCTCAATTAGATTAATATTTTCATTTGTTATTAAATTTGAAACATCGCTATCTTTTTTACCTCTTGAGAAATTATCAGCGATAGTTACTGTGTAATTAGTATTTTTTAGAATATGTTTAGATAAATTCAGGCCAATGAATCCAGCTCCTCCTAAAATTAATACTTTCTTTATATTCTTTTTGTTAGTCAAGGTCGTCTCTTCCTATAACACATACTTTGGATACCCTTTGAAGCCTATGAATATCTTCCTCTGACAGATGGCCAAGAGTGTCATACACGATTTTTGGTTTTACTACCATTAAATGATCGATAAATTTTCTACTTCTATAATATGAATGGCCAGCTGTGATAACTACAACATCAAAACCAGGTTTAAGTATTTCACCCAAGTTTTTGGGGACTTTTATTTGTTTTTCTTCCCAAAAGGAAACATATGGATCATGCATTATGACATTGCAACCTGCTTCTTCACAACAATTAAAAAATGACTCAACAGGACTTGATCGGGTATCACTCACATCACCTCTATAGGCAACTCCTAGAAGTAAGACATCCTTTCCTATAACTTCTTTAGAATACTTCAAAATTAAAAAATCAAATGCATATTTTGGCATCTTATTATTTATACTTATACTGTTTTCACTCAAAGATAGGCTAGCATTTGAATCAAATAATTTTTTACGAGACCAGCCAGCTAATAAAGTATCTTTTGTTAGACAATATCCTCCAACACCAATTCCGGGATACATCATATTGTTGTGAGTAGGTCTCATTCTAATTGCATCGATAATTTCAAATAAATTAACCCCAGATTCCTCAGCAAATCTTGTCCATTCAACCATAAATGCAATGTTCATTGCACGATATGAATTTTCTAGCACTTTTGAAATTTCAGTCGCATTAGTTGAGCTAAGTCTGGTAAGGGGATATTTATCTGTAGATATAATTGTTCTTAAGAAATCTTCTGTAGCATCAGCACTTTCTTCATCAATGCCAGAGTAAACTCTATAAAAATTTTGAATAGAGTCGATGTAGTCTGGGCCTGGCATCACTCTTTCTGAAGAATGACCTAGCCTAATTTTTTTTGAAGATACTTTTCTTTCTTTTAAACCATTTTTTAAAATTGGAAAAACTATTTGTTCTGATGTTCCTGGAGGAACAGTGCTTTCAACCAAAATAAGCGCTTCTGGTTTACAAAATTTAGATATAGTTTGGATAGCATCTTTGAAAGCTGCCATATCAACATTATAATCCTTAATGTCTTTGTTCAATGAATAGTTAATTTGAACATCAAGATTTATATCAATGATAATTACATCAGCCAGAGTATAAGCATAGTTATCAAAAGTAGAATAAAAATTACCCTTGTGCATTGCGTTTCTATAAAACTGCTCTATCTTTGGGTCATCTGCGTTGATAGGAAAAATGCCTTCATTAATTGACTTTATTTTCCAATAATTATTCTCATTAGGTAAATCAACTCCCAATACGGCATATTCCTCTGTAATAGCATTTGCACAAACTACAGACATTACTGCACCAACATATCCTTGACCCTGAATAACAATAACCTTTCTATCAGGATGTTTTTTTATAAAGCTATCTATATTTTTTTTATCATCTAGC
>CABYCI010000046.1 GCA_902517425.1 uncultured SAR86 cluster bacterium
ATAATTCATCAACAACGATTACCAATGAAGCAATGATTGTCATTTGTACAATTATTCTAATGCTTGAAGGGATATAGTTTCTTATGAGTGAAATAAAAAAATTAGAGAATGCAATTACACTAGTCACTGCAACGCACATAACCATTGTTACAGATAAATTATTTGTTACAGCAAGTGCAGAACATATTCCTAAAATCTGTAATGTAATTGGATTTTCATCTAAAAGAGGTTTTGTAATAACTTCTTTATAACTTTTAAGATTCATAATCTAATTCCTTTAATAACATCGAGTACCCTGATTCGCCAAACCAATACTCAACCATATTTGATACGCCTCTACTTGTAATTGTTGCCCCAGATAATCCATCAACTTTATAAGATGCTTGATTGTCATCTATTTCAACCTTTCCTTTGATAACTTTTAAAGCTACTTGATTATTTTGATAGATTTTTTTTCCTTTCCAAGAAGACTTCCACTTAGGATTGTCAACCTCAGCGCCTAATCCAGGAGTTTCTTTGTGTTCATAAAATTCTATACCGGAGACAGTATTAAAGTCTTCTTCTAAAGAGATAAAACCATAAAGTGTTCCCCAAAGACCATATCCACGTATTGGGAGGATTACTTTATCAATATTTTTTTTATCATCTCTTAAGAGATATATTTTCCCAATGTTTTCTCTATTTTTAATAATAGCTATATCATTAGATGCATCAATTTTAACTGATAAATTTGGATCTTTAGTAACAGCTATCTGATCGTATTCGTCAATATTAAGATTTTGATATTCATCAAAAACTTTACCTGTATTAAAATCAACAAATTTTGACTCTAGCTGTTTAAACTGCTCAGAAATTGATTGATCTGGTTTATAAATATCAGCAACTTTTAAAACTTTTATTCTTCTATCATTCAATTTATTTTCTTTTTGTAAATCTCTTAAGCTAACTGCTGCAGAGGAAACGATTAAGGAACATACCAAACAAATAGCAAAAGCAACGCCTAGAGTTTTTAAAATAGAATCATTCATTAAATAGAGCCTTACGTTTTTTTACATTAGCCATAACAACTAGATGATCTATGACAGGTGCTAATAGATTAGCAAATAAAATCGCTAACATCATCCCTTCAGGAAATGCAGGATTTATTACACGAATTAAAATTACGGTTATACCAATAACAAAACCATATATATATCTACCAGTATTCGTACCAGAGCCGGATACAGGCTCTGTAGCCATAAAAACTAAACCAAATGCGAAACTACCAATTACTGCATGCCAATACCAAGGTATAGCAAACATTGGATTGGTATCTGAACCGGCTATATTCAATATAGATGACATTAATATCATGCCTACCATTGTTCCAGCCACAATTCTCCAAGAAGCTACTTTTGTTACAAGAAGAATAATTAAGCCTATAAGAATAGCTATTATTGAAGTTTCGCCAACTGAGCCAGGTATATTACCTAAAAATGCATCCATCCAAGTATATGAATTAGTTATGCCAGACATACCACTTTCAGCTGCTACACCAAGTGCAGTAGCTCCACTGTAGCCTTCTGGAATTATGTTGTAATCAGATATTCCTGCTACCCATACCTTATCTCCAGATATTTGTGCTGGATAAGCAAAATATAGAAAAGCTCTACCTGTTAATGCAGGATTTAGAAAGTTTTTACCAGTACCACCAAAAATTTCTTTACCAATAACCAGACCGAATGAAATACCCATTGCAGCTTGCCATAGAGGTAAATCTGGTGGACAGCTCAGAGAAAATAGAACAGTTGATACAAAAGCTCCCTCATTAATCTCATGTTTGCGAACAATTGCAAATAAAGCTTCCCAAGCTATTCCAACAGTAAAAACAACAAAATATATAGGTAAGAAGTAGCAAGCTCCAAACCATATTTTACTAAAAAAACTATTTGAATCATAACCAACAATGCTTATTAAGTAATGATGCCAATCACCGGTGTTTTGTTGGTTGATGGAATCTAAATATTCAAGAGAATTAGCGCCAACATTATACATACCAAAAAACATTGCAGGAAAAGTTGCAAGCCATACTGTTACCATAACTTTTTGAATGTCTATTGCATCTCTAACATGAATTGGATTTTTAGTTTTTTTAGTGTACGAGAA
>CABYCI010000047.1 GCA_902517425.1 uncultured SAR86 cluster bacterium
AGATCAAATTTTTTTTTAAATATTAATGAACTGCTTGCTAATACTAATAATATTGCGCTATTTATAATTCTTTTAAAAAAACTAGACCTTCTATCGATCAATGCAAAAAAATAAGAGAAACGAACTCCTAAATTTATGTATCTTTTAAGATCATTTATATGATGTCTTTGAATCCCAGAAACAACTTCAAGCCTATGACCTTGAGACAAGTGCCAATTTACATATTCTTTTAAAATATAGGGTTCTTCAGAAACTCCATCTTCTGGCCAAAAGTACCTTGAAATAATTAATACTCTCATAGTTAAAAATTATTCTTTGTACCATATTTTTTTATTTACATAGTCTGTGTAACTATGAAGAATCCTTATGACTTTATCAGATACATTGGGCATTTTATAATCTTCAACTTCTCTTAATAATCTTTTGTCTATAGCTTGTGATCTTAGAATTTCAATAGCCTGTTTAATTCTCTCATAATTTAATCCAACCATCATTACAGACGCCTCTTCCATAGCCTCTGGTCGTTCATGAGCCTCTCTTATATTTAATGCTGGGAAGTTTAAGATAGAAGACTCTTCACTTATAGTACCACTATCAGATAAAACAACTCTGGCATTCATTTGCAGTTTCACATAATCAAAAAAGTCTAAAGGTTTAGAAAAATTTATTCTTTTATCACATTCCACTTTAGATTTATCTATTTCTTTCTTAGTCCTTGGGTGTGTTGACACGATTATAGGTACTCTAAAGTCTCGAGCAAGTGAATTCATTATATGGATGAAAGATTTGAAATTATTGGGGGAATTAATATTCTCTTCTCTATGACAGCTAACTAAAAAATATTTTTGCTGACTTAAATTGAGTGATTTTAAAATTTTTGAATTATCTATCTCCTTTTTGTTAAACATAAGAACTTCATACATTGGGCTTCCAGTCTTAATTACCCTGTCATGTGATAGACCTTCTGCTAAAAGATATTCTCTAGCAATACTACTATAAGTTAGATTAATGTCTGCAATGTGATCAACAATTTTTCTGTTGGTTTCTTCAGGTACTCTTTGATCAAAGCATCTGTTGCCAGCTTCCATATGAAAGATAGGTATTTTTCTTTTTTTTGCAGGTATGACAGAAATACAAGAATTAGTATCGCCAAGAACCAGAACAGCATCTGGATTCTCTTTAGCAAGAACTTTATCTATCTCAATAATTACCTTGCCAATAGTTTCTGAGGCATTTCCCCCTGCAGCATCTAAGAAATAATCAGGTTTTTTTATATTAAAATTATTAAAAAATACTTCGTTAAGTTCAAAATCATAATTTTGACCTGTATGAACCAAAATATGATCACAGTCCTGTTCTAATTTATATATAACTCTAGATAATCGTATTATTTCAGGTCTTGTGCCCACAATAGTCATTACTTTAAGTTTTTTCATATTTTAAGCCTCATGTGAGTATGTATCAGGATTATCACGATCAAATATCTCATTTGCCCACAATAGGACAATCATCTCCTCTTTGCCAATATTTTCAATATAATGAGCCCAACCAGGAATACTTTCAACTATTTGTGGCTTATCTCCTGAAGTTTTAACCTCAAAATTTTCTCCAGAATCTATAGATTTAAACTTAAAAGAAGCATTTCCTTTTATAACTAAAAACTTTTCTATTTTTGTATGATGAAAATGGTTTCCCCTAGTGACACCTGGTTTTGAAGTTAGATAAGAAAATTGCCCAACTTTTTTATTTTTTAAATATTCTACAAAAACTCCTCTATCATCAATATTAGGATTTAGGTTATAAGCAAATTTTTGACTGGGTAGATAGCTTATAAATGTTGAATAAAGTACTTTTTCAAATCCATCACCAACTGTTTCAATATATAAATTTTCTCTTGAATCTGCAAAATATTTTAATTTTTCAGCAAGTTCACCTAAAGAAATTTTATGAATGCTTTCAATATCTTTAAAATGACTTCTTGAATTATCATCATTAATTGAGTTAATAAGTTGCTTAACTAGATCATCTACATAGACTAATTCAAGTTCTGTATTTTCGTCATTTATTTCTATAGGTTTATTATTAGCCAAAGCATCACAAAAAGTTGCAACAACTGAATTAT
>CABYCI010000048.1 GCA_902517425.1 uncultured SAR86 cluster bacterium
TGGTGTTTTCTTAGGATGTTCTGGATATCAAAATATAGGTGATGAGAAATGCAAAGAAACACTTAACTTAGTTTCAGGCGATGAAGCTATTAGCATAGATGATAGCGAGGAAGCAGAAAATCTATTAATTAAAAAAAGATGCCCCAAATGTGATACCAGCATGGATAATTATCTAATAGATGAAAATCGTAAGCTACATGTTTGTGGCAAGAGTCCTGATTGCAGTGGTTTCTTGATTGAAGAAGGTCAATTTAAAATAAAAGGATATGATGGGCCAACTTTAGAATGTCACAAATGTGGGGCTGAAATGCAGTTAAAAACTGGGAGGTTTGGAAAATATTTTGGATGTTTAAATGATAATTGTGGGGCTACAAGAGCACTGCAAAGAAACGGAGAACCAAAACCATTAACAATGGAACCAATCGAACTTCCAGAACTGAAATGCTTAAAATGCGAAGATCATTATTTACTCAGAGATAGCATGAAGGGGCTATTTTTGGCTGCAAGCCAATACCCAAAGAATAGAGAAACTAGAGCTCCAAAAGTAGATGAAATTAAAGACCTGAAAGAACAATTTATAACAGCATGTAGGTTTTTACCTGACAAAGATAAGCATTTATATTTATTAAGCGCACCTGAAAAAGACAGAGATGGAAATCCATACGTTGTTAGATATAACCGAACAGAAGATACTCATTATGTTGCCTCAGAAAAAGATGGAAAAAAGACAAAATGGACAGCATTATTTTCTAATGGTGAATGGATACAAAATCTAAAAAGTAAGTGAAAAATAAAGAACTTTCAAACCAATTTCTTGATATTTCAGAAGACATTCTCGATAAGCTTAAGATAGGTAATTTTTCTGATACCAAAAATAATCAGTTACTCTTTTTAGTTTGTATTGAAAATAGCTTGATGCATCTTGCTAATGATATCTTTGATACTTTTCAGAATGAGCTTAAACCTATTAAAGATTTGAATTACAAATCTAAATGGCATGAAATATCTAATGTAATGGCTTTAAAAAATATAATTTTAAAAGAATTAGATTCAGATGGAGTAATCAATCAGATTGAAAAATCTAAGAATATAATCTTCAGAGAAAATGATGAGAATTTAATTACTAGAAGTGAAACAAATGACTTGAAAAAATTTATATTGATATTAGATAAATATAAAGCATTTCAAGAGATACTTCGCAAAACTCTTTATGAATGTTAAGCTTTAGGAAGATATGAAAGAGTCATCAAATTATTTAGAACTAGCACAATTACCAGACGGAAGTATTGTCTTAAGAAGATCAGACGATCATGACAACCCAATAGTTAAAATAGAGTTTTCGAATGAATCAAAAGACTTTCTTCAAGGTCAAGAGCTAACTGTTGCAAAAGAAATGATAAGAGCTGGTATTGAAAGTGTCAGTGGTAACGTAAGTGATTTAGATGATTTTTTTGATAAACAAAGAGAGAACTTCTCAAAGAAACAAAATATAGTTCATTAATTCTTTCTTAAAAGCCCAACACTTTTCCCTTCGATATGAAGTTGATCTGTTTCAAGGTTAACAACTATATTCGTAAATTCGTCATTAGCAGGCTCTAACTCAATAATTTTTGGAGACTTCCTTCTAAAAAATTTAACAGTGACTTCATCATCAATCCGTGCAATGACAATATCTCCGTTTTTAACATCAGTTGTTTTCTTAACAGCTATTAAATCATCTTCCATAATTCCAGCATTTTTCATACTCAAGCCTTTGACCTTTAAAAAATAATCAAAATTTGAATTAAAAAATGATTTAGGACAATTTATTGTCTTCTCAATATTTTCCTCAGCTAAAGTTGGCGATCCTGCAGCAACAAGACCTATAACAGGATATTCATAATCATTTTCTGAATATTCTTGGCTTTCTAATATTGATATACCTCTAGAAGTACCACTTTCAATTGAAATAAAACCCTTCTTTTCTAAAGCACGGAGGTGAGTCTCTGCAGAATTAGGAGACTTAAACCCTAATTCTTTACAAATATTAGCTCTTGTAGGTGGAAAACCTGTTTTATTTATGTATATTTGAATACAATCTAATA
>CABYCI010000049.1 GCA_902517425.1 uncultured SAR86 cluster bacterium
TCTTTAAGAATTCTTTCATTGCTAGGAATACCGTGACAAATTACTTGATTTAGACTTGAGCAGATTGTTTTTTCATAACCCTTGTATCCTACATTTGCAGGAATGGCATTTTGTTTATTAATAATGTGCTCATAGCACATATTATCAAGCTCACCAGTAGATATTCCTGGAACGACGTGAGGTGCAATCATTTCAAGAACTTCAGCAGCAAGTTTTCCTGCAATCCTCATTTTTTCAATTTCATCATTCGATTTTATTGATATTTTCATATTTTTTTAATTTATATATAGACATTAGACAACTTAATCTATAAAGTACAATTTTAATGCCAGCATGTAATTTTAGCTCATTAAAATCTAAAAATTCTTTAAATAGTTTATTTAAATCTTTCTCAAAAAATCCTTTCATAAAGGAGTATTTCTAATGTCTTTCAAAGCAATATTAGCATTTGAAGATGGTAGTGTATTCTATGGGAATGGTTTTGGGAAAGAAAAATTTGATGTAGGAGAACTTGTCTTCAATACCTCAATGACAGGGTATCAGGAGATTATGACTGATCCATCATATAAGAAACAAATTATTACATTTACTCATCCACATATCGGGAATACCGGTATAAACGATCAAGACAATGAATCAAATATAATTCATGCCTCCGGAATAGTTGTTAAGAACTTTTGTGAAAAACCATCAAACTGGAGATCAACAACCACTCTAGAGGAATTTCTTGTCAAAAATGACGTTGTTGGTATATCTGATATTGATACAAGAGAAATCACAGCAATTCTAAGAGAAAAAGGTGCTATGAATTGTTGTATTGGCGCTTTATCAAAAATTTCAGAAAGTGAGGCCATATTGGCTGCAAAAGAATTTTCAGGATTAAAAGGAATGGATCTAGCAAAAGTTGTTTCAGCAGAATGCAATTATCAATGGAATGAAGGCACTTGGCCAAATTATCATGAATCTAAAGATAGTTACCCAGTAATTGCATATGATTTTGGCATAAAAGAAAATATTTTGAGACTGCTTAGTGAGCACGTAGGTGAGGTTAAAGTAGTTAATGCTAAAACTCCTTTTGAAGAAATTCTTGAGTTTTCTCCTAAAGGCATATTTCTTTCAAATGGTCCGGGAGATCCAGAGCCCTGCGATTACGCAATAGAAAACATAAAAAAGTTTATACAAAAAAAGGTACCAATTTTTGGGATTTGCCTGGGCCATCAATTGCTTGCACTTGCTGGAGGAGCTGATACTTATAAAATGAAATTTGGTCATCATGGAGCAAATCATCCTGTTCAAGATATAGAGACCAAAGAAGTATTTATAACAAGTCAAAACCATGGTTTTGCAGTAGATGTTGATACATTACCAAATAATATAAAGATTACTCATACATCTTTATTTGATGGATCACTTCAGGGTATAGAGTTTATGGATACTCCTGCTTTTAGTTTTCAAGGTCATCCAGAAGCCAGCCCAGGCCCTCAAGAAATACAAAATCTTTTTAAGAAATTTAGTTTAATGGTAAAAGAGTATGCCAAGACGTAAAGATATATCGTCAATATTAATAATTGGAGCAGGGCCAATTATTATTGGCCAGGCGTGTGAGTTTGATTATTCAGGGGCTCAAGCATGCAAAGCTTTAAAAGATGAAGGCTTCAGAGTAATACTCGTAAATTCAAATCCAGCTACCATTATGACTGATCCTCTGCTTGCAGACGCGACATACATAGAACCAATCCATTGGAAATCTGTAGAAAAAATTATAGAAAAGGAATCGCCTGATGCAATCCTGCCAACAATGGGCGGCCAAACTGCTCTAAACACTGCATTAACATTAGACAAAAAAGGTATTCTAAAAAAACATAATGTTATTCTTATTGGAGCTAATAGAACCGCTATAGATAAAGCAGAAGATAGGCAGCTTTTTGATGAAACCATGAAAGCAATTAATCTTGAAACTCCTGCCTCTGGTATTGCGCATTCTATGAGCGATGCTTTAGGTGTCCAAAAGAAAATAGGCTTTCCTTGTATCATAAGACCTTCTTTTACCATGGGTGGAACAG